>CADEDG010000132.1 GCA_902826035.1 uncultured Alphaproteobacteria bacterium | reverse complement strand
CCGCGATGCTCCACCAGAGGGAACGCGGCCAGCGCCAGTGCCTGCATAGACACGAACATCGTGAACAGATTGGCCGAGAAGGCCACAGCGAGAGCGCACGCACTCGTGATCGACATAAACGCCATCAGGCGCGCGGGTGATTTCTCCTGGGTGGCACGGACGAAACCCGCGC
This sequence comes from uncultured Alphaproteobacteria bacterium, assembly GCA_902826035.1. Classification (GTDB taxonomy): domain Bacteria; phylum Pseudomonadota; class Alphaproteobacteria; order Caulobacterales; family Aquidulcibacteraceae; genus Vitreimonas. Next base: position 6,809 of record CADEDG010000132.1, on the reverse strand, counting down.
TATGGATCGCATGCAACAATCCGAGCCCGCAAATAATCAGAGCCATCATTGCCCCAAGCGGGTCGAGCGCGAACGCCAGGTCCACATTCGGCAATGGGCGCGCCAGGACGACACGCGCTTGCTCTCCGTGCGCCACTTCGTTGAACACGAAGAAAGCCACCCCCGCACTCGCGCTGGCGGCCAGCACATAGGCGGCGTCGCGAAGACCCGGAGGCCGCGCGCACGCCAGCACCAGCGCCGCCTGCGCCACCGGCACGGCCAAAATTGCCCACAACCCCAACTCAGCGTTCATGGCGCGTCGCCAGCGATCTGATGCGAAGCCGCCTGCGCTACTCGCAAGAGCAAGCTTGGTTCGAGGCCGAGCGCCAACGCCAGTATGCTGACGATGAGCACAGGGAACATGGACACCCGCCAAGGGTCATGTTGGAGGGGTGTCGGCGTCGCGGCACGCCGAAAATAGAGGCGCTCGACCACCCTTCCAGCATAGATCGCACCCGCCAGAGACGCTGCAATGATCAAGCCGGCGGACCACCAAAGATCAACACCCACGGCGGCTTCGATGGCGCGCCAACGACCCAGAAAACCAAGCGTCAGCGGCGCGCCCATCAAACTCAGCGCACCCACCAGCATGGCGACGCCAGACAATGGCGCGCGCCGTCCGAGGCCGTCGAGTCCATCCAGGCTGGGTTTGCATCCAGACGCCGCTACACCGCCGAGCACAGCAATCCCCGCTGCTGAAAGAGCCGCTAGTTGCAACAGCGCCGCGGCGAAGCCCGCTGGCGAACCGAGGCCGAGTGCCAAGAGCACACCACCGCCCTGCGCAATGCCCGCATAGGCGGCGAGTCTACGCACATTCGCGGCGCCAATCGCCTGTAGAGAACCGATCAGGACACTGGCGCCGCCAAGGATAGCCAGAAAGCTCGCCACGCTCTCGCCAAGGGCCGGCGCCGGAATCGCATAAGCGGCAAAGCGTGCGATTACCGCCAACGCACCGACAATACCGACGCTCGAAAGCAACAAAGCAGCGAGCGCATTTGTGCGTCCAATCGCGGCTCCCAACCAAACATGAAAGGGAGCAATCGCCGCCTTGGCGGCAAGTGAGACGATTATCAAACCGGCGCCGACGGCGCTCGAAGTCGGTGCAGCAATTTGTGCTAACGGCAAGTCCGACAGACGCACCACACCCGCGCCCCTCATCAACAATCCTGCCCCGAGCAAAAACAAGGCCGCCGAGAACGCGCCCGTGGAGATCATGCGCAAAGCGCCGTTCAACGCACCGCGATCTCTCGCCAACGCCGTCAAACCTACCGCAGCTAACCACGCAGTTTCGCTCGCCAAAAAAACACCAAACAAATCCCTCGCGGCGAGCGCCCCTTGCCAACCTCCGCACACGCAGAGGCAAAGAGCGATCGACAGGGGACGTTCGCGCTCATTGAACTGTCGCAACACAGCCCCCGCGACAATCATCGCCAAGACGCTCGCCGCCGCAACAATCGTCGCGCAGGCCAGCCCGACGCCGTCAAACGCCAACGCCGAACTGACCTCACTGACCGGTGCGCCGGCAAGCAAATGTTGGACAACCGCGTCAATGCTCAGCAGCAAGGTCGCAGCCGCCGCCGTCACACCGATCGCCCAGCTCAAGCGCGGAACCGGCGCCAACAAGATTAGCGTAACCGCGAGCAATGGCGTCGTCAGCATGAGCACAGGCGCGTGCACGCGTGCAGTTTCGACGAGCCCCTCGATCACGGCGCGCTTCCCGGAGACTCGTCGCTGTCGTCGGCAACGTCAATCGACGGAATCTCTGTGTCCCCGTAGGCCTCCTGGAGGCGAATCAACAACAGCGTGCCAAGCGCCATGTACCCAAACGAGACCACCACAGCGCCAGTGACGAAAATTTGCGGCGCGCGCAGCGCCGCGAGCGCTAACGCCGAACCTAGGAACGTGGTGGCCACTCCCGCGAGTCGCTTGCCCGCATTCGCCGAAGCCAGCAGCACGACAATTCCAAGCGCAACCAGCGCCACGGAAGCGGCGGCAACAGCCTTCAGCAGCATAGGATCGGGAGAATTCATGGTGTTTCGCGCAACGTTGGCGCGCGTCCACTCAGAATCATCAGAACTAACGATGCCGCTGCGGCCACAGTCGCAAATAGACCCACTTCCATGGCTTGACGACCAAACTGGAGATTCGGCGACGCGGCTGAGAGGGCGACCAAACCCATTCCCAACCCAAGCGCCGATCGCGCCGCCCATGCAGGGAAAGCAACTCTCGCCGCGGCGACCCCGAACACCAGCGCATGGGCCGCAATCGCCAACGCGAAGGTCAAGCCCGCACGCACGCCAGCGCCATCACCCGGCGAGCCGCTCGTCAGCAGCGTCAGTGCGACCAGCGTGCAGATCGGAATGAACCAACGCGCGGAGGCCGCCAAGACCACATGCGATTCCATCAGAGCGGCTCCTTGGCTTGTTCCAGTGCGCCGCGCTCGCCAAACCCCGCCATCGCCATCGCAGCGATGCCCAAGGCCAAGAACAGTGGCGCAAACCAGAGCCCAGAGTTACTTTGACCAAACTGCACTGGCGTCGCCGCCGAAGGCGCATCCGAAAGCACAACCCAAGTCAGCGCCGCCGCAGCGAACGCTCCCCACGTAAGGCCCAACCAGGGCCGACGCTGCCTGGCTCTTGCCGCCCGCTTGCTCAGCAGGGTCGCGCCGACCAGCAGCAATGGCGCCCAAGCGACGCCCAACAGTGCGAGTTCCGGCGCCGCCGCACCAGCGCTCAACAGAGGTAAAATCGCAGTCGCCACCGCGCCGGCCGCGACCATGCATATGCAAGCAACGAGTAAGGAACGCGCAAACACCGCCACGCAGCACGCGGCCAAGACCGCCAGCATGAGCGGGAGTGCAAGCCAAGGCGTCGCCGCGAAAATGCTGGTTGCGATCATGAAGCACGCTCTGGGTCAGCGCCGGGGCGCGGCGCCTTGTATGGGCCAGCCAACGGCGCCAAGCCGCCGGTGTGCGCGGCGTTAGCAAGTATTTGCGACCGCACAATCCCGAAAAACGCGGTCATCCCCGCCAACAACAATAAACGTGCGCTGCCCCCCCAATCGGGGGCGACCACGGCCATACCGAGCAAAACGATTGCAACCCCGATCGATTCCGCGCCAGCGGCATGTAGGCGGGTGTATATGTCGGGGAAGCGCAAAACTCCGATAGCGCCCCCCAGCACCAAGGTCACGCCAACAGCCGCCAATGCGCCCCCGACGCCAAGCCGCAACAGCTCAAGCATTGGCTCCATCATGGCACTCCCTGCCTTCGCGCAAGCGGCGTCTGCAAATTTCCGAAACGAAACACCTTTAAGACGGCGACATTGACGATATAGCCCGACAACGTCAGCGCAAAAGCAGCATCAAGCCAAACAACCGAGGCGCCCAGGGTCGCGGCGCCAGCGCAGATGAGCGCGGTCTTCTCAATCATAGAATAAGCCGCCAACGCCCGATCCTGGAGCGTCGGACCGATGATCGCCCGCACTCCCGCTAAGGCTAGTGCGACCAGCGCGCCAAGGCACACCGCAAGCGCGATCATCGCAGCGCCTCTGCACGCATCTTTGCGCGGTCAATGACGGCGCTTAGGTGTTCCGCGTTGAGTTTATCCTCGTTGATTACGTGTATCAGAAATCCCTCTGCGTCAGTTTCTACGACAATCGCGCCCGGCACGGCGCTGATCATGCCCGCCAGCGCCGCCAACGAATTGGAGTCACCAGGTGCGCGTAAGCGCACAAGGGCTGGCTTTAGAGATACATCCGCCGCTAACGCAGCGCGCGCCACCGCCACCGCCCCCTGCAAGGTGGCGCCAAACCGCATCGCAAATTGCGACACCATGGCCGGCAGGCGCCAAGGCGAACGCGACACCCCGCCGAGCCACACCGACGCCAAGACGCTAGCGACCGCAGCACCAAAAACCATCCACAATTGGTCGGGAGCGAGCAACGCCGCCAAGAGCGCCATTCCGATAAACATCGCTGCTACGTGGAGCATGGGCTTGCCTCTCCCCGCGCCGATGGCGCACGGACCTCGGCTTAGCCCTGGAGCCGTGGCTTCGCCAGTTCGACCAGGCGATCAATCACATGTTTCGTTGAAACAACAAAATTGCATTGCGGCGAGCTTGCGAGACATTGTCGCCCTCGCCGTCATCGTCGGAGAACGCCGCTGTGTCGGCGGTGAAGGACCAGTTCCAATAACGCAAAACAGTCTGCGCCTTCATGGTGGCGAGTGTGTCATAAACGAAGACCGTCCGGCCAAGCGGGTTGTCGGTCGAGGCTGGGTCCCCACCTGGACGACGCAGCGCGCGCCATAGCATCAATAAATGCGGTCTACGCAGACCGACCGCCTTACACAACACACCTATCGCCTCTCCCCCCGGGTCCGCAAATATCTGCGCCGCAGTCGCGGGACGTACTCCGGCGAGGTGCCCGATCTCGTCCAGAAGCGCACGGTCCGCGCCACGATCAACTCCGACCGCGATGGCGTTCTCCAAGGATCCAAAGGGACTGCGTTGCGCTGCCGCCCGGTTACGTTGGCGTCGTTCAATCGTCTGGAGCGCCTTGCGTACGTCTGGGTCCGACCACCCTTCCGCCGCCGCAAGGGCGAAGATATCTCCGAGCTCCCCCATCAGTGCGCCGCGATCGGTCGCGAAGCGGCGAACAATCTGCACTCGCACGTCGAACCCCACCCACCAGAACATGATCAGTGCTTGTGTCGGCTTGACCTCAGGTCGAAGCGCCAACAACTGCGCTAGGTGCGTGGCTTGGCGAGTTTTAGCGAGGATCAATTCTACGCCTTGCACCGAAAGGCGGGCGAGATTATTGCGCAATAGTGCCTCGATAACGGCAACATCGTTGGTTTGGCAGAGCGCATCCGTAACTGCTTCGTTCAAACCACGTCTGCGTGCGATGGCCAACCAATGTTGTGTGACGCCTGCACGCACCGTTGCTATCAAGTCAGAATCGTCGAGCCCGACGCCATTCTCGAGCAATTCACCAGCGACCTGGAAGTCATCCCGCGCAAGGTAGCGAAGGAGGGCCTTGGGCGCCTCATGGACGCGGACCAGCCCCTGCGCGCAGCGACCGCGAATTTCGACGCTTGCGGTGCGCAGTAAACCCAACAGAATATCCGCCGCAAGTTGGCGTTCATGCTGGGGCATCCGAGTTTCCGGCCACGAAACGACTTCGCACAGACGCCGAAGCAACGCCGCCCGTGCCTGCGGCGCCTGCCGGTTGGTCAAGTCGAGAGGCTTTGCAGCTTCGGAGACCTGGCGAATGTGATTCGGCAACGGCATTTGTAGGCAAGTCAGCACGTTCGACGTTAAGCGCTCGTCAACAAGCGCTGGACGCCGCCGCCCCGTGCGCCATATTCGCGCGCGATGCGAGCCTTCAGGCGCCCCCGACCGCACCCTTTGGTGCGCGAACTGTACATCTACTACGCCCTTGTGGGGCTATATTTTTTTGCGTTTGGGATGCAGTTCGTTCTGTTTCCCACGCTGGCGACGTTCGTCCTCAACAGCAAGCCCGCCGCGGTAGGATTGGCGCAATCGGCGCTCACCGCACCGATGTTTTGCCTCCTTTTGTTTGGCGGATTGTTGGCCGAACGCTCGCGCGCCGGAACGACATTGGCGTGGCTGCATTTGATTTTCGCCGCCGCAACGGCGGGTTTGTCAGCCGTCATCGCATTCGGTGAACTCGATTACTCGACACTCATAGGTTACGCGATCGTAGTTGGCGCTTGCGCGGCGTTTCTGATGCCGGTACGCGACGCCGCGCTGAACGGGGTCATTGCTCGCGAGGCGGCGCGCGGGCGCCATACGCCTATTGCCACAGCAGCGGCAGTCACAACTGCGGTTCAGATAGGCGCACAAATCGCCGGGATCGTCACCGCCCGCTACGCAGGTCATGCTCCCGCGCCCTTCGTTGCGCTGCAGGGGTTTGTACTCGCGCTCGGCGCCCTGGTTGCGCTCGGCCTCGCCGCGCCGAAGCCAACGGGGCACGAGCGCTCCGTGAGCGGCGCATTGCGCGACCTTCGCGACGGCCTCGCCTACTCGTTCCGCAATCCGGTCATGTCGCCGATGCTCGTTTCAGCAGCTTACGTCGGAGTGTTTGTGATCGGCGCCTTCCAAGTGCTGTTTCCACTCATCATTCGCGAGGAATACGGCGGCAACGCCATCGAACAGGGCAGACGCCTTGGCGATTTGCTGGCGGTGTTCTGGGCCGCATCGTTTGTATCCGCGGTCGTGCTCAGCAGAACCAGGCCGCTGCGGCGACCAGGACGCGCGCTCATTGCTTCGCATCTCGCCAGCGCGCTTGCGCTGGCGAGCTTCTCGGTTCCTAAGCCCTTCTGGCTGTTCGCGCTGATTGTAGCCTGCTGGGGGCTTGCCGCGGGGGTCGCCATTTCGACAAGCCGCACGATCGTCCAGGGCGCAGCCGAGCCGCGCTATCTTGGACGCGTTCTTTCGGTCTACTCCATGGGATTCATGGGCGGCGCCCCGCTCGGTTCGCTGGTCGTCGGATTGGCGGCCGGGCGGCTTGGTCCCCAGGGCGCTGCTCTTATCCCCGCGCTCGGATTAGGGGCCGCCGCTGTTTTGCTGGCCCTATTCACTCCACTTTGGCGGCTTTCGCCCGCGCGCTAGCTCAGTTTGGCGGCCGCATAGCGCCAGCCCCCCGTCGACCATTGAACTCGGCAATTTCTGCGCCCCACGCTGCGGTCGTGTCCACTAATTGCCTGTCCGCATGATTCCAGGCGCTGACCAAGACATCCACTTGTGC
>CADEDG010000131.1 GCA_902826035.1 uncultured Alphaproteobacteria bacterium | reverse complement strand
ACATCCGTCGCAGATTATGGACGAGATCGCCGCCACGACACCGACTTTCGCGGGCGTGAACTATGAAAAACTTGACGAATTGGGGTCGCTCCAATGGCCATGCAACGAGGCCGCGCCCAAGGGCACGCCGGTTATGCACCTCGCCCAATTCGTGAGCGGAAGTGGGCGTTTCATGCTGACCGAATACGTGCCCACCGATGAACGAACGGGCCCACGTTTTCCGTTGCTGCTGACCACCGGGCGCATTCTCTCCCAATACAATGTCGGCGCACAGACGCGGCGCACCGCCAATGTCGCGTGGCACGACGAGGATTTACTCGAGATTCATCCCCACGACGCAGAGCAGCGGGGGCTTAAGGAAGGCGATTGGGTTAAGCTCGCCAGCCGCGCCGGCGAAACCGCGTTGCGTTGCACCGTAACCGATCGCGTGGCGCCGGGCGTAGTCTACACCACGTTCCACCACCCTGACACACAAGCGAACGTCGTCACCACCGAGTATTCGGATTGGGCTACCAATTGCCCCGAATACAAGGTCACTGCCGTGCAGGTATCGCCCTCAAACGGGCCCACGAAATGGCAGGAGGATTACGAGGCCCAGGGCGAGCGCAGCCGAAGGGTGGCAGCGCCAGCACCGGCGAAATGAGGCCAGAACGCCCACCTGTCGTTCGCGTGCCGCGTGCTGCGCTTCACGACGGCGCGTGGGGCGAAGGCGACCGAATCTTGCCCGAGGAGACCGCGATCTCGTTTGTCATCGACGGCGCGGCCGAGGCGGTGATGCTAGCGACGCCCGCCGATCTGGAAGACTTCGTGCTGGGGTTTGCGTTGAGCGAAGGCATTGCAAAGACCCCCGCCGATATTCGCGAGGTGGAATTTCTTCCAGCCGAACTTGGCATCGAGGTTCGGCTTTGGCTGAGCGAAACTGCGCGCCAAACCCATGTGGTACGCCGGCGCACGCGCGCGGGCCCGGCGGGGTGCGGCCTTTGCGGCGTGGAGAGTTTGGAAGCGGCGTTGCCGCCATGCGCACCGGTTGATTCCAATTTCGGGGTAGTGGCGAGCGCTATTGTTGCCGTCATGTCGCAGCTCCCCGCGCTCCAGCCGCTCAACCAGCAGACCCGCGCAGTTCACGCCGCCGCGTTCTTCACACCCGACGAGGGTATCTTATCCGTGCGCGAAGACGTCGGCCGCCACAACGCGCTCGACAAGCTCATCGGCGCGTTGGCTCGCCAAGACCGCGACTGCTCAGATGGCGTTGTCCTGATGACCAGCCGCGTCTCCATCGAACTGATACAGAAAGCGGCGCGCGCGCGAGCGCCGGTGCTGGCGGCTATTTCCGCGCCAACCGCGCTCGCTGTGCGCACCGCCGAGGACGCGGGCATTTGCGTTTGCGGCATCGTGCGCGAGAACGGGCTGGAAGTGTTCACGCGCGCCGACCGGGTCGTTCGCGATGCAGATTGAAAAACTCGTCCACATGGCCAACCAAATCGGCAAGTACTTCGCCGCGCAGGGCGCGGAGGCCGAGATCGCGGGGGTCGCCGACCATTTGAAGAAATTTTGGGACCCGCGCATGCGCGCGCAAATAGTTGAGCACTCAGCGAAGGGTGGCGACGGACTCGACCCTAATGTGCGCGCAGGTGTCGAACGGCTGCGTCAGGTGAATAAACCGTGAGCCAATTAGACGCCCCCAAGCAGCGCCTGCGCACGTGCCATATCGGTTGGGGTGTTGACGTTCATGAACGCCGCGCCATTGGCAAAGGTGACGCGAACCGCGCCGGGCGCGAGTTCGCGCACCGGGGGATGGAGCCCCTTGGCGAAGTAGCCGCGCAAGCGTTCAGCCAGCGCCGGCCGCCAGGCTGCGCACAATGCATGCACGCCGTCCTCGCTACACGCATGCGCGGCGTCCGCGGCGGCGGCGTGGGCAATCAGCGTCTCGCCCAGGTCGTTTGGCAGCAACGGGGTGTCGCACGGGGCAGTCACCAACCATGCCGCGCCAAGGCTTTGCGCCCAATCGAGCGCGGCCAGCACTCCAGCCAAAGGCCCGGGCATGGCGCCGGGCGGGTCGTGCAAGTCGGTCGCCCCCAGCAGCATGGCGCCTTTGCTGTTGCCGACCACCGCCAAGGCGGTGGCGCCGGCCAGCGAACGCGCCACATGCGCCAGCATTGGCCTTCCCGCGAGTTGCGCGAATGCCTTGTCGGCGCCGAAGCGCCTGCTCTCGCCGCCCGCCAGTATCGCCGCAACGAAGGACACCCCTGGCGTTTAGCATCAAACGCGGCGGAAGGCACATGACCCCCCCTGCGCTCTTCGACCATTTCCAGCGGCAAATCTCGTATTTGCGTGTTTCCGTCACCGATCGTTGCGATCTCCGCTGTGTCTATTGCATGCCTGAGCGGATGGAATTCCTGCCCAAGACTGATGTTTTGAGTTTTGAGGAACTTGATCGCCTGTGCGCCGTTTTTGTTGAGGCTGGGGTGCGCAAACTCCGTATCACGGGGGGCGAACCCTTGGTCCGCCGCGACATCATGGCATTCATGCGCCGCCAGGCGCGACACTTGGAAAGCGGCCAGCTCGATGAACTAACCTTGACCACCAACGGGACGCGCTTGGCGTCGTTCGCCTCCGATCTGGTCACGATCGGGGTGAAACGCATCAATGTTTCGCTCGACACGCTGGATGCCGAGACCTTCAAGCGCATTACCAGACGAGACCAGCTCAACGCGGTTCTCGCCGGGATCGAGGCGGCGCGGAGTGCTGGACTGAGGGTCAAACTCAACGTGGTCGCGCTGAAGAACGACAATCTCCGCGACATCCCCAGCATTATTCAGTGGGCGCATGCGCGAGGCATGGACGTGTCGCTGATCGAGACCATGCCATTGGGGGACGTGGAGGGTGATCGAACCGATCAGTTCGCGCCGCTCGATTCGGTGCGCGCCGAACTAGAGAGCTTTTGGCGCCTCAACGACCTTCCCGACTCAACCGGCGGTCCGTCGCGTTATGTTCGCATCGAGGAAACAGGTGGGCGCCTCGGGTTCATCACGCCGTTTAGCCACAATTTCTGCGCCGACTGCAACCGCGTGCGACTGACGTGCACCGGTCGACTCTATCTTTGCCTCGGCCAAGATGAGCACATCGACTTTCGCGAGCGTATGCGCAATGGCGCCTCTGACGCCCACTTGTTGGAGCTCATGGTCGAGGGCATGTCCAATAAGCCGAAAGCGCACGATTTTCGGATGGCATCCAGTGTGCCGGCGGTCCACCGCCACATGTCCATGACCGGCGGCTGAGCATGGCGCGCATCTTGTTCTTCGGGCGCCTGCGCGACATCGCCGGTTGCGCGATGATGGAATACGCTGCGTGCGCCAGCTTGCTTGAGCTGCGCGAGGCGTTGGCTCGCGAGAATCCGATGCTTGGTGAAGCCCTGGACGACCCCAGTGTCCGTGTGGCCGTTGATCAGGCCATGGTGGGCCGCGAAGCACCCATCGATGGCGCCGCGGAAATCGCATTTATGCCGCCTCTGAGTGGAGGCTAGGCGCTTGGCCATCGACTCAATCGTCATGCTCGCTCTCGCCATTGGTGCAGCGGCTGCGCTTTATTCTTCCGTCGGACACGGCGGGGCCTCCGCCTATATCGCTTTGATGGCGCTGTTTGGATTGGCGCCAGAAGAGGCCCGCCCCACCGCGTTGGCGCTGAACATCATTGTTGCCGGCTATGCGGCGATCGTCTTCGTGCGCGCCGGCCGGTTCGGCGCGCGCACGTTCTGGCCGTTCGCGGCGACCGCGATCCCGGCGGCTTTCTTTGCCGGAAGCATAGATATCCCTGTGGAACTCTATCGGCCGGTTCTGGCCGTGGCGTTGGGCGCTGCTGCGCTGCGCTATCTGCTTTGGCCCACCCTTGATGCGCACGCCCCGACCAAGCCGCCGCCGCTTGCGCTGGCGCTGCCCGTCGGCGCCGCCTTGGGTGCGCTTGCCGGTATTACCGGGATTGGAGGGGGCGTGTACCTATCTCCGCTGCTCGTCTTCGCACGCTGGAGCGACCCTCAACGCGCGGCGGGGATAGCGGCGTGCTTCATCGTCGCCAATTCAGCGGCCGGCCTGGCAGGACGATGGAGTTCACTAGCTGCGGCCCCGCAATACCTACCGCTGCTTGCGCTAGCCGCGTTCATAGGGGCGCTGATTGGCGCGGGTCTCAGCCTCGCCAAGCTCGATCGCGCCGCGATTTTGCGAACACTGGGTGTTGTTCTGGCCATCGCCGCGCTAGCGTTGCTGCGCTGATGCGCATCCGCATAACCCCCGACCGGTTTTCGCCGGAGCAAATTCTCGCCGAATTCCTCGGTGCGTACCGCGAGGAAGCGGGCGCCTGCGCGACCTTTACCGGCCTCTGTCGCGGCGGTGCGGTTCGCTGGCTCGAGCTTGAGCACTATCCCGTTTTCACGGAGGGGCGTATCGCCGCCTTCGCTCGCCCCATTGCGGATACGTTGCTGGACCTGCTTATCGTTCACCGCGTCGGCCGCGTCGCACCAGGCGAGGCGATCGTGTTCGTCGCCGCGCTCGCTTCCCATCGTGCTGAAGCATTCGCAGCGGTTGAGACGCTAATGGATTATCTGAAAACTGACGCTCCGTTCTGGAAACGCGAAATGACCGATCTCGGTTCAACTTGGATCGAACCGACCGCATTGGATATCGAACGCCGCACGCGGCACGAGGAAACCAACACATGAGCGACAATCCACCACAAGGCGGACGCCTCAGCGACACCGCCTCGTTCACGCCCGTCCGTATCGCAATTCTCACCATCTCCGATACACGCGACGAAGAGAGCGACACCTCCGGTCGCCTGCTGGCCGAGAGGGTTGTGCGTGACGGCCACATGTTGGGCGCCCGCGCGTGGGTCAAGGACAATCCGCCTTCGATCCGCTCCGCACTACAGGCTTGGGTCGCCGATGCGAACATCGACGCGATCGTCACCACCGGCGGCACCGGCCTGACCGGCCGCGATGTTACGCCAGAGGCGGCGCGGCCCTTGTTCGACAAGGAGATCGAGGGCTTTCAAACCGTGTGGCACATGGTTTCCTATCAAAGCGTCGGCCTCTCCACGTTGCAATCGCGCGCGTGTGCCGGGCTGGCGAACGGGACTTTCATTTTTTGTCTGCCGGGCTCGAACGGCGCCTGCAAGGACGGCTGGGACAAGATCATCCGCTGGCAGCTCGATAGCCGCCATTTGCCGTGCAACATGGTAGAGCTGATGCCGCGCCTGATGGAGCGCTGAGATGGAATCCAGGCTCACTCATTTCGACGAGACTGGGCGCGCGCGCATGGTCGATGTATCGGCCAAATCGGTCACGCCGCGGGAAGCCGTCGCGGAAGCGCGCGTGCGTATGCAGGCGAGCACGCTGACGCTGGCGCTGTCCGGAGGCGCCGCCAAAGGCGACGTACGAGTGGTCGCCGAAATCGCTGGGATCATGGCGGCTAAACGCACGGCAGATTTGATCCCGATGTGCCATCCGCTGCCGTTGACGCATGTGGCTGTCGCCATTGACCCTGATCCCGACCTACCGGGTTTCCAGGTCCGCGCACTTGCCCGCACCGACGGCAAAACCGGGGTAGAAATGGAGGCGCTGACCGCCGCCAGCATAGCGGCGCTGACCATCTATGACATGCTGAAGAGCGCCGACCGCGGCATGAGCATCGAAGACGTTCGCCTCGTGCAAAAGTCGGGCGGCGCTTCCGGCGATTATGAGCGGCCCGCCTGATGTTTAGCGTAACCGAAGCGCGCGCTGCGATGTTGGGCTGCGTCGATGCGCTCGCCGGAGAGGACGTTGAAGTCGAGCACTCCCTGGGGCGTGTGCTGTCCACCCCCTTGATCGCAGCGCGCGATCAACCCCCGTTCATCGCCTCCGCCATGGACGGGTATGCGCTCGCGCAACCGAAGGAAGGCGCACCCTATTTCATCGTCGGCGAGGCCGCCGCTGGGCGCGCCTTCGCGCGCGCTCTCGTTCCGGGCGAAGCAATCCGCATCTCCACCGGCGCTCCTGCACCGGAGGGCGCCGTCAGCATTCTGATCCAAGAGGAGGCGACCATCGAGGATGGGCGCCTGATTCACGCCCAACCGATTCCCGGCCGCCATCTGCGCCCCCGTGCGGGAGATTTCGCCGCCGGCGCCGCGTTGCTCGAGCGCGGCCGCGTGCTCGACCCCATCGCGATCGCGCTGGCCGCGAGTTCAGGATCGGCGACGCTGAGCGTCACCAAGCGCCCCGGTGTGGTCGTTTTTGCAGGCGGGGACGAAGTCGTGGCGCCCGGCGCGATGGCTCGAGGCGACCAGGTTTATGAATCCGGTTCGTTTGCGATTTGCGGGTTGGCCAATCGTTGGGGGGCGCATGCGATGCGTGGCGCCTCGCTTGCAGATTCCGAAGACGCTATAGCAAGCGCCGTGAGGAACGCGTTGCCCCAGGCCGACCTGATCGTCCTAATTGGCGGCGCATCGGTTGGACCCCATGACCATAACCGCAATGCTCTTGCTCGCTTGGGCGCGCGTGTTGTCGTCGATAAAGTGGCGGTGCAGCCGGGGAAACCGACCTGGTTCGCATCGACGCCACAAGGCTGTGTACTCGGCCTCCCAGGCAACCCCGCTTCCGCGATCGTGTGCGCGCATCTGTTTGCGCGACCGCTGATTGAGGCGCTGCTTGGCCGCGATCCACTAGCCTGCGTTCGCCCATTTTCCGCAACGCTGGCGACTCCGCTCGGCAAGAACGGCGCCCGAGAATCTTATTTGCGCGCGCACGTTGGCGAGGACGGGCGGCTCACCCCATTCGACAATCAAGATTCCTCGTTGCTAACTGTGTTCGCGCGCGCCAACGCGCTGGCGATCCGCAGGCCCTTCGCGGAACATGCCGCAGCAGGAGACCCCGCGCCCTATTTGCCCTTGGCCTAACCTAGGCCGCCCGCCCTGAATCATTCCCACTCGATTGTGCCCGGCGGCTTGCTGGTGACATCGTACACCA
>CADEDG010000130.1 GCA_902826035.1 uncultured Alphaproteobacteria bacterium | reverse complement strand
AGCGTGTCGAACAGCTTCTTGGTCTGAGTTTCGTCGCGCATGCGCGAGAGCACCAGACGGCGCGCGCCAAGGTCGCCCTTCTTCGCGAGCGTGACCAAGCGTTCGACCACAGGGCGGAGCGCCTTTGCCTTCGGCAGCGTCGTCACGATCTGCTCGTGCTTGACGAGAGCGGCAGCCATGTTGGCGAACATCGCCTGCCGGTGGCTGGCGGTGCGGTTGAGTTTTTTGTTTCCGGCGCCGTGACGCATTTTCGTTTCCCTAGGGCAGTAGGGGAGTAAGGGAGTGGGTAAGTAGGCGACACCTACTCCCTTACTCCCTTATTCCCCTAAATCTGATCTTCGTACTTCTTCGCCAAGTCCTCAATATTGTCCGGCGGCCAGTTCTCGACCGCCATGCCGAGATGGAGACCCATTCCGGCCAGAACTTCCTTGATCTCGTTCAGCGACTTGCGTCCGAAATTCGGCGTGCGCAACATCTCGCCTTCCGACTTCTGTATCAGATCGCCAATGTAGACGATGTTGTCGTTCTTCAAGCAATTCGCCGAGCGCACCGAGAGTTCGAGCTCGTCGACCTTCTTCAGCAAAGCCGGATTGAACGGAAGGTCGGGCTTGTCCATGCCCTCCTTCTTTTGCTTCGGCTCCTCGAAGGTGATGAACACCTGCAATTGGTCCTGCAGAATCCGCGCGGCATAGGCGATGGCGTCTTCCGGGCGGATGGCGCCGTTGGTCTCCACTTCGATCACGAGCTTGTCGTAATCAAGCACTTGGCCTTCGCGGGTGTTGTCGATGCGATAAGCGACGCGGCGCACCGGCGAGTAAATCGCGTCAATGGCGATCAGCCCGATCGGCGCGTCGTCGGGGCGATTGCGCTCCGCGGGCACGTAGCCTTTGCCGTTATTGATGGTGAGTTCCATGCGGATCGAGGCGCCGTCGTCGAGCGTGCAGATGACGTGATCCGGGTTCAGTATCTCCATGTCGGAAACAGTCTGGATCGCGCTGGCCTTCACCGACCCTGGGCCTTCGGCCTTGAGCATCACCCGCTTGGGGCCCTCGCCGCGCATGCGGATGGCCACCTGTTTCAGGTTGAGCACGATGTCGGTGACGTCTTCACGCACTCCGTTGATGGAGGAGAATTCGTGCACGACGCCGTCGATCTGCACCGTGGTGATCGCCGCACCCTGCAGCGACGACAAAAGCACCCGACGCAGCGCATTGCCCAGCGTCATGCCAAAGCCACGCTCCAGCGGTTCGGCCACCAGGGTGGCGCGGCGCGCAGGATCGAAGCCCGGCTCAACGACAGGCTTTTTGGGGCGGATAAGCTCGAGCCAGTTTCGTTCGATTGTAGTCGTCATGAGTTTTCCTTGCGCGCGCGAATTCCGCGCCGCGAACACAAAAAGTTAGACGCGCCGGCGCTTCGGCGGTCGGCAGCCGTTATGTGGTATGGGAGTAACGTCGCGGATCGACGTCACCGTAAAACCGACAGCTTGCAGCGCACGCAGCGCGCTCTCGCGACCCGAACCAGGTCCGGACACGTTTACCTCAACGGTGCGCATGCCGTGCTCCATCGCTTTGCGGCCAGCGTCTTCAGCGGCGACCTGCGCCGCATACGGCGTCGATTTACGCGAGCCTTTGAAGCCCATCATGCCCGCGCTCGACCATGAAATGGCGTTGCCCTGCGCATCGGTGATGGTGATCATCGTGTTGTTGAAGGACGCCGCCACATGCACCACGCCAGTGGCGATATTCTTGCGCTCGCGCTTCTTTACGCGTGTTGATTCCTTAGCCATCGCGGCGGTCTCTTCCTGTTTTCTGGCTTACTTCTTGGTTGCTTGCTTCTTGCCGGCGATCGGCTTCGATGGTCCCTTGCGGGTGCGCGCGTTGGTGTGTGTGCGCTGACCGCGAACGGGGAGCCCCTTGCGATGACGCAGGCCGCGATAGCAGCCGAGGTCCATCAGCCGCTTGATGTTGGTCGAACTCTGCCGACGGAGGTCGCCTTCCACCGTATAGTCGCGATCAATCGCTTCACGAATTTGGAGAACTTCCGCGTCTGTCAATTCGCTGACGCGGCGATTATCTGCGAGGCCGACCTTGCTGCAAATTTCCTTGGCATAGTGTTGGCCAATTCCGTGGATGTATTGCAGCGCGATGACGACGCGCTTCTGGGTCGGGATATTGACGCCGGCGATACGGGCCATGAGGCGGAAGCTCCAAAACGCAAATGACGCGAGCCCGCCCAGCCTTCTGGCCCGGGGGACTTCGCGGGATGGGTGTTCGCGAAGGGGCGTTTATAGCGAGGCGAAAAGCCGCGTCAACCGGCTGAATTTCAGCCGGCCCGCGACGGAATGGCCCCTTCTGGGCGGCCTTGGCTCCTAACCGCCCAGGACTACCCCTATCGCGCTCGCCACGCTCTCAATGTCGGCCATGCCATCGACACCGCGTACCTTGCCTTGCGCCTCGTAAAACGCCACCAGCGGCGCGGTCTGGGTGAGGTAGGCACTTAAGCGCACCTTGAAGCTCTCAGGGTTGTCATCCGCCCTGCCCTCCTCGGCGAAGCGCTTAGACACGCGTTCAATCAACTTCTCAGGGTCGGCCTGAAGCCGGATCACCAGATCGATTGCCTGCCCCGAGCGGCCCAGCAGCGCGTCCAGCGCCTCGGCTTGGGGTATGGTGCGCGGGAAACCATCAAAGATGAAGCCCGGCGCGCCCTTGTTTGCGGCCATAGCGTCTTCGATCAGCTCGATGACGATTTCGTCGGAAACCAACGAGCCTGCATCCATGATCGCGGCTACCCGCTGGCCAAGGTGGGAGCCCGAGGCGCGCGCGGCGCGCAGCATGTCGCCGGTGGAGAGCTGCACATATCCGCGTTCGGCCACGAGGCGCTTGGCTTGCGTCCCCTTCCCCGCCGCCGGCGGGCCGAACAGCACCAGGTTCATTTACGAACCGGCCCGGGGGCGCCGCTGCCGCGCAATTTCGAACGCTTGATCAAGCCTTCGTATTGGTGAGCCACCAGATGCGATTGAATCTGCGCCACGGTGTCGAGCGTTACCGAGATGACAATCAAGATCGAAGTGCCCCCCAGATAGAACGGCACCGCGAAATAGGAGATCATAATTTCAGGCAGCAAGCACACCAACGTGATGTAAGCCGCGCCGATAACAGTCAGGCGGGTGAGTACGAAATCCAGGTACTCGGCAGTCTTCTTGCCTGGACGAATTCCCGGCAGGAAGCCGCCGTATTTTCGCAGATTGTCGGCGGTCTCTTCCGGGTTGAACACGATCGAGGTGTAGAAGAAGCAGAAGAAGACGATGCCAGCCGCGTAGAGCATCAGATGCCCTGGTTTGCCGTAACCGATGAACGCCTGCACGTCCGAGAGCCATTCCGGCGCGTTGGCTCCCATGCCAGCAAACTGGATAATGGTGGTGGGTAAGAGCAACAGCGACGACGCAAAGATCGGCGGGATCACGCCTGCGGTGTTGATCCGCAACGGCAGGAACGAGCTTTCGCCCATGAACATGCGGTTGCCCTGCTGGCGCTTGGGGTATTGCACGACCAGCCGCCGCTGCGACCGCTCGATGAAAACGATGAAGAAGATCGCCGCAAGCATGACTAGCGCGACCAGCAAAAAACCAAAACCGCGCGAGCTGTCTTGACGCACAAGCTCAAGCGCCTGCCCGATGACCCGGGGCAAATCGGCGACAATGCCAGCGAATATGATCAGCGAAACGCCGTTGCCGACTCCGCGCGCGGTTACCTGCTCACCGAGCCACATCAGGAACATGGTGCCGCCAGTGAGCGTGATGACGGTGGACGCAACGAAGAACGGTCCAGGGTTGGCGACGACACCCTGCCCCTGCAACCCCATGGCCATGCCGTAAGATTGCATTACCGCCAGCAGTACTGTGAGATAACGCGTGTACTGGTTGAGCTGCTTGCGCCCGACCTCGCCTTCCTTCTTCAACCGCTCGAGCGAGGGGATAGAAGTCGCCATCAGCTGCACGATGATCGAGGCCGAAATGTAGGGCATCACATTCAGCGCAAACACCGCCATGCGCTCGACCGCGCCGCCGGAGAATGTGTTGAACATCCCCAGAATGGTCCCCGATTGCTGTTTGAACAGATCGGCGAACGCGACGATATCGACGCCTGGGATCGGGATGAAGGTGCCGATGCGGTAGACGATCAGCGCGATCAGGGTGAACCAGATGCGCTTTTGCAGGTCGGTCGCTTTCGCGAACGCCTGAAAGTTGATGTTGGCGGCAAGTTGTTCTGCGGCTGATGCCATGAGGGCGCGCTACTCCGATTCCATCCCCGCGTACGCGGAAAACTCCCCGACCGGAGAGTAAGCTTAGGCCGCTGCGTCGTTCGCCGCAGGCGGATTGAGCAGCTTCACCGCGCCGCCGGCTTTTTCCACCGCCGCCACGGCCGCAGCCGATGCCCCGGAAATGGTGATGCTCACCTTGGCCTTCAACTCGCCGCGCGCCAACAGGCGCACGCCGTCCCTCTTGCGCCGGATCACGCCCGCGGCCACCAGAGAATCCTCAGTGATCTCGGATTTCGCGTCGATCTTCTTGTTATCAATGGCGTTTTGCAGGACGCCCAGATTGATCCAGGCGAGGCGCTTCTGCGACGGCGGTGTAAAACCGCGCTTGGGCATGCGCATGTGCAGGGGCATTTGACCGCCCTCGAAGCCATTGATGGACACCCCGCGCCGGGATTTTTGCCCCTTCACGCCGCGCCCGCCGGTCTTGCCTTTGCCCGAGCCGACGCCACGACCAACGCGCATCAGCTTCTTGGTGGAGCCCGGATTATCGGCCAGTTCGTTCAGTTTCATGTCACTTCACCACTTCCACCAAGTGCGCCACCTTGCGGATCATGCCCTGCACCGAGGGGGTGTCCTCAAGTTCGACCACTTGCTGCGCACGCTTCAAGCCGAGGCCCAGTAGCGTTGCGCGCTGGGTGTTTTCGCGCCGGATCGGGCTGCCGATACGGCGCACCTTGATCCGCGCGCCGGCGGTTTTCTTTTTCGTCGTCATGCTCAGCCCTCCGAAGCCACTTCGCCTAGGCTCGCGCCGTCTTTACGGCGCCCGATCAGATCGGCGACCTTAAGGCTGCGGCGGTTAGCGATCTGACGCGGCGAGCTCTGCCGCTTCAGCGCGTCGAACGTGGCGCGCACCATGTTGTACGGGTTCGACGAACCCTTCGACTTGGCGACCACGTCCGACACCCCAAGCACTTCCAGAACCGCGCGCATAGGACCGCCGGCGATCAAGCCTTTGCCGGCCGGCGCCGAGCGCAGCATCACTTTGCCGGCGCCCCAGCGGCCATCGCCGTCATGATGGAGCGTACGGCCTTCACGCAGCGGCACACGGATGAGGGTTTTCTTGGCCTCCTCGGTCGCCTTGCGGATGGCTTCCGGCACTTCACGCGCCTTGCCGTGTCCAAAACCGACGCGGCCTTTCTTGTCGCCGACAACGACAAGCGCGGCGAAGCCGAAATTCTTGCCGCCCTTCACCACTTTGGCGACGCGGTTGATGGCGACGAGCTTGTCGATGAGTTCGCCCTCGGCGCGCTCTTCGCCCTGGTTCTCCCGCGGCCTACGCGGGCCGCGGTCGTTGCCGCCGCCGCCCGCGCCGCCGCGGCGTGGGCCGCCGCGTCCGCGTCGGGGCGCTTCGGTTTGAGGCTCGCCGCCGCCGGCGCCAGTGGTTTGATCGCTCATCGCGTGATCCTCAGAAATCCAAGCCGCTTTCGCGGGCGGCGTCGGCCAGGGCTTTCACCCGGCCATGAAACAGATAGCGGCCGCGATCGAACACGACGCGTTTTTGGCCCTTTGCCAGAGCGCGTTGGGCGATCAGCTTGCCGATTGCGGCGGCGCCTTCCTTGCTCGAGGTCTTGGCCCCGGTTTTCTTGAAGGCTTCCTCTTGCGTCGAGGCGGCGGCAATGGTGACGCCCTTGGCATCGTCGATCAGCTGCACCGAGATATTCTTCGACGAGCGGAACACGGAAAGGCGCAGGCGGTCGCCGGCGGCCTTCTTCAGACGGGAGCGATTGCGTTGCGCCCTGCGGGCGACGGGATCGAGTTTGCGCGGCATGGCTTACTTCTTCTTGCCTTCCTTGCGGCGGATGAACTCGCCGGCATAACGCACGCCCTTGCCCTTATAGGGTTCGGGCGGACGATAGGAGCGGATTTCAGCGGCGACCTGGCCCACCATCTGCGCGTCGATGCCACTGATTTTCACTTCAGTCGGCTTCGGCGTGGCGAGCGTTATGCCTTCGGGCGGCTCGTAATTGATTTCGTGGCTATAGCCCAATTGCATTTGCAGGTTTTTGCCCTGCATCGCCGCGCGATAGCCGACGCCGGTCATTTCAAGGCTCTTCTCGAAGCCTTGCGTCACGCCCTTGATCTGGTTGGCGAGCACGGCGCGCGTGGTTCCCCACAACGCACGCGCGCGCGCGGTCTCGTGGCGCGGCTTCACCGAAATCGCGCCGTCGCCGAAACTCACGGACACGTCGTCGTGCGCACGGAAAGAGAGCGCGCCCTTCGGGCCTTTCACGCTTACGTCCTGGCCCTTCACCGTAACGGTGACGCCAGAAGGAGCGGGGATCGGTTTCTTGCCGAGGCGGGACATCTCAATACACCTTGCACAAAACTTCGCCGCCGACATTGGCGGTGCGTGCGGCGTTGTCGCTCATCACGCCCTTCGGCGTCGACAGAATCGAGATACCGAGCCCGTTGCGGACCAGACGCAAATCCTTGATCGCCGAATACACCCGACGGCCTGGCTTCGAAACACGCTGGATCTCATGGATCGCCGGTGCGCCTTCATAATATTTGAGCTCGATCTCGAGCTCCTTGCGGCCCGCGACTTCGATCTCGCGGAACTCGCGGATATAACCTTCGTCCTTCAGCACGTTGAGCACGCGCACGCGCAGCGTGGAGGCGGGCGAGGTAAGCTTAGAGCGCCCGCGCATTTGCGCGTTGCGGATGCGGGTGATGAGGTCGCCGACGGGATCGTTCAAATTCATGGCGGTCCCCTCACCAGCTCGACTTGACC
>CADEDG010000129.1:5212-7298 GCA_902826035.1 uncultured Alphaproteobacteria bacterium | reverse complement strand
GAAGCGCACAAAACCGCGCACTTCTGCTCCATGTGCGGGCCGAAATTCTGCTCGATGAAGATCACGCAGGACGTGCGGGACTATGCGAAGGCGAAGGAGGAAGCGGAGCGCGGGATGGCGGAGATGAGTGTGAGGTTCAAAGACGTGGGTAGCGAGATCTACGTGCATCCGACAGGCGAAAAGCGCGCGCCGATCGACTAGCACCTCCAAGAAGTTGACGCTGGGAGATTTACACCGGCATCAAACCCTGATTACGTCGCCAGGGAGCAAGTGTGATGGCTACACCGGCGGAACGAACTTCTGAGCGAATTGCGGGTGCCCTTCGGCAGAAATTTGAAGGAGCCATTGATCTCAGCGACGCAAAACCCGCGCAGCATGATGCAACTCTTCACACGCGAGCACTAGCCGCGGCCTACATCAGCGATCGGTTTGGACTGCCGCCCAAGATCACCGCCTCGCACGTCACCGATGGTTTCGACGACATAGGCATCGATGCGATCACGATTCATCATCCTTCGAGTAGAATCATTTTTTCCCAAAGCAAATTCTTCGAGAACCCCGAAAACGGCGTTCCAATCGCAGATTTCCTGAAGTTTCGGGAGGGCGTGCGACGAATATTGGAGCTGAAGTTCAGCGGTGCCAACGCCAGAATCCTGGCAATGAAGCCCGACATTACGCAAGCGCTCTCCGAGATCGATTACGCAATAGAGATGGTGTTGATCACGAATTCCACGCAGCCAGCGTCCAACCATTTGAACGACGCGGCGAAGGAGTTCATGGACGCGCAGAACCAGTATCAGCCCGATTTTCTCCAGTTCATCTATCTCGGGCTGCCCGAGATCTCGAAGCTGGCGACGCGCTTGCTGCGCCCCCAATCGGTGAATTTCAAGGCCACGATCCGAAACTTCGGTAGAATGGTTGAGCCCATCGAGGTGGTTTACGGATTGATCTCGGGTGCCGACTTGTCTGCCCTTCAGGCAGAACATGGAGAATCAATCTTCTTCGAAAATGTCCGCTTCTTTCTTGGATCCTCTGAGGTCAACGAAGGAATTATCGAAACGGTCGGCACTCAGGCGCAGCTTTTCCCATACTTCAACAACGGCGTTACAGCGATCTGCAACGCCATCAAGAAGGCCGGCGGTGGCGGCACGCTCACCGATGCCGGCCATTTTGAGTTTGAAGGATTCAGCATCGTCAACGGTGCGCAGACCGTAGGATCAGTTTCCAAGGCGATTGCTGATGACCCAACGAAAGATCCTCTCGTCTTTGTAAAAGTGATCTCCCTCGACAAAGCGCCGGACAATTTTGCTAGGCAAGTTACGCGGTTCACAAATACCCAGAACGATCTTCAGGCAATGGACTTCGTGTCGCTCGATCCCAACCAAGAGCGTTTGAGAAACGAGTTCGTGAAGCTGGGCGTAAACTACTCATATCGGCGTGGCCAAGCACCCGGTTCATCAGAGTTGAAGGAGGCTTGTGACCTGCGCGAGGCATCCGTAGCGCTGGCGTGTCACCACGGCGAGCTTCGCTACGCCGTTTATGCAAAGCGCAACGTGAGCCAACTCTGGGAGGACATCAGCAAAGAGCCATATTCGGCACTATTCAACGACACGACAACCGCGCCCCATGTTTGGAATGTCGTGCGGGCGATGCGCTTTGTGGCAGATGAAGTTCAAAAGGTCGGGGAATTACAGGAGGGACGCGACGCGTTGATTGCCGTCCACGGCAACCGCTTCTTGTTTCATGCCGTCTGCACCAAATTTCGCAAAGAAGTCAGCGATTTCGGAAACCTCGATAAAGACGCTCAGGCCAAGATTCGAGCATTTGCCATCGATGCGTTTGACAGAACGGTGGACTATTCAGACGAGCATTTTCCGGACGCCTATGCAGGTAACATCTTCAAGAATTCGGATCGCCAGAAAGCGATCCTGGATTCGATCGGCGTCTAGTAGTCGGGATTCTTCGGGGCTCCAATGCATTGCGACCCACCTTGCCAATCTTGAAAGCGTGACACACACCATTTTTGAGCCGTCCACCAAGCTGACGCCGTATTCCCCAAACATCAGCGCTCCACCCTCACCCTGCC
>CADEDG010000129.1:0-5112 GCA_902826035.1 uncultured Alphaproteobacteria bacterium | reverse complement strand
TCCACCAAGCTGACGCCGTATTCCCCAAACATCAGCGCTCCACCCTCACCCTGCCCTCTCCCTCCCAAAGGAGGGCGAGGGTTCGCCGAGCGCGGATGCAAGGCGATGAGTGTGAGGTTTCGGGATGGGAGTGTGGAGATTGATGTGGCGGTCAAAACCTAGGCCAGCTGATCGAGCACACTTGGCGCTGGTGGAGTGTCCAACGTTTTGATCTCGCGCGGCGAACGCACAGGTTGAGGTGCGCGCACCAGCACCTCTAGCGGCACGCGCGCAAGCTGCTAGCTTTCTTCTATGCGCTCCGTCCTCACCGCCCTCACCTTCCTCGCCGCCTGCGGCCCGTCCCACGAGCCGCGGTCAGAACAGAGCTGGCGTGTCATCACTGGCGAGACCGCTCACGCCGAGGCCGCGCGCGCCTGGGCCGAAATCGCCAACGCTCCGCAAGCGATCGGCGCCTTCGACGGACCGGTCACCTTCAGCGATGCGGCCGGGCTGCTCGTGTGCCTCTTCCTAGCCGGCGCAGGAATTTCGCTCGCCATCGACACCTTCATCCGAAAGGGATGATGCGGGTTCAGGCGGGGCTGCCGCGGGGATCGGTGGCAAGCCACTCAAAAAATACGGCGACGCCATCAGCGCCGCCGCTAGGGGGAGAGCTTGACCCTATTCCGCGGCGACGCGGGCGGCCGCGAGGTTTTCCTTGGTCGGCAGCGGGCGTTCGAGTTGACCCCAATCGATCAGCACGTCGCCGGAGAGGTCCTCGTATTTGAGCGCGCCGAGCGCTTCGTATTTCTCGCGCACGCGCTCGGTCAGGAGGCCGACGCGCTTCAGGTTCGGCATGATGCGTTCGAACAAAAGCTCGCGGAACATGGCGATGACGACGCTGTCGAGAATATGTTTGCGCGCGGCTTCGACGTCGAAGCCATACTCGCGCATCACGTCCATGCCGAACAGGCGGTCGCGCATGATCACGCAGGCTTGGTACGCGAACTCGGCGCGATCCTCGATCTCGTTCTGCGGCAGCGCCTTGATCCAGTCTTCGAGATAATTGACGCCGAACGCCACATGGCGACCCTCGTCGCGCATCACCAATTCGACGATCTGCTTCAACAACGGGTCCTTGGTGGTGCGCACCTGTGTGCCGAAGGCTGCGAGCGCCAAACCTTCGATGATCAATTGCATGCCGATGAATTTGAGGTCCCAGCGTTCGTCGGCGAGCACCTTATCGATCAGCGCCTTCAGATTCTTGTTGATCGGGTACATCATCTTGCAACGGCGGCGCAGGTAGCCGTTGAACACTTCGACGTGACGGGCTTCGTCGAACGTCTGCGACGCGGCATAGAGCTTGGCATCCGCCGTTGGCGCGCACGACACCAATTGCGAAGCCACCAGCATCGCCCCCTGCTCGCCATGCAGGAATTGACTCATGGTCTGGGCGTGGCCCTTCCAGGCGAAGCGGACTTTCTCTTCGCGCGATAGCGCCTCGAACTCTGGATAGCCGTTCAGAGCGCCGATGCTTTCGTGCATCGGGAAATCGCTCATGTCGCAGGGCGCGTCCCAATCCACGTCGAGTGTGGCGTTCCAATTGTGGACCTTGCCGAGTTCATAGAGCCGACGGATTTTGGAATTCGCGCTTTCGTAATCCCAATTGTAGGAGCCGGTCAGCGGTGTGTGGAAAATCTCGCGGATGGTCTCGACATCCTGCGGCGTCAGCTTTCCGGCGATATCGTCGCCATCGTAAGTGCAGACCTCTTGCGGGGGATGATCGACAAGCCGAACGCGCATGCAAGCCTCCTTGAAGTTGACGCCAGCGTCATTTTTCAAGGAAAGGCCGCATTGATCCGGATCAACGGTAGTGGGCACCTACTCTGGTGACTCCGCCCGCGGCAGCGACTTGATGTACGCCGCCACCGCGCGCGCATCGCCTTCGTTCATGCGAAATTGCGGCATGGGCGGACGCGCCATCGAGCCATCGGGGCGTACGCCGGTTTGCAGGAAGGTGGCGAATTGCTCCTCGGTGTACCCTGCGGGGCCACCCGCGAGCGGCGGCGCCACCGCCCCCCAAGGCATCTCCATGGTCGGCGCGAAGCCGAGTGTTGCGCCTTGCAGCGAGTGGGCCATGTCCGGCCCCGTTGGCGTCATCGGGGTATGGCAGTCGTTGCAGCCAACCAGACCAGTGACGAGATATTGTCCGCGCGCGACGATTTCTTCCGCGGTGGGCGCTGCCGGCGGCACCGGCTGCGCGCATGCCGCGAGCGCGAACAGGAATAGGCCAGACATAAAACTTCTCATGCTCTCCCCCGTTTTTGGCGACGGTAACCGATTGCGTCCGCGCGCGCAGCAAAAAAGCGCCCGCAGGAAAATGGTGCACGTAACGCGACCTCGAGTCCGAAGACGCACAGTGCTCGGCATCCCATCTTAGATGGTGCACCGCCCGCTCACACCATCACCTGGTTCCCCAACTCCACCGCGCGCCCGCTCGGAATATGAAAGAAGTCCGTCGCGTTGGTGGCGTTTCGGGCCAGAAAGATGAAGAGGTGATCCTGCCAGAGCGGCATGCCGGATTGTTCGCTGGGCACGACGGAGCGTCGGGAGAGGAAGAAGCTCGTCTTCATGATGTCGAACTTCAACCCGTGCTTGCGCGCGCCGGTCAGCGCCTTGACCACATTGGGCGTTTCCATGAACCCGAACGTGAGCGTAACGCGGCGTACGTCGGGCAGGAATTCCTCCACCTTGACGCGCTCCCTCTCCGGCGCGCGCGGCATGTTGAGCGTTTTCACCGTCAGCAAAATGATCTGCTCGTGTAACACTTGATTGTGTTTAAGATTGTGCATGAGTGCCGCTGGCGCGACATCGGGATCGCTGGTGAGGAAGATGGCGGTGCCGCGCACACGATGCGGCGGATGCACCGAGAGCGTCTCGAACAATTTCGCCACCGGCTCGTCGCGGCGGATGACATCGGCCAGAATCCGCGAACCGCGCACCCAGGTCCAAAACACCAGGATAAGCCCGAGCGCCAAGGCTAGCGGCACGAACCCGCCCGACCACACGCGCTGCAGGTTCGACGACAGGAAAATGAGCTCGATCAGCGCGAACGGCGCCACGATCAGGATCGAGAGCCAGATCGGCCGCTTCCACAATTTCCAGATGACGATGAACATCATGCACGTGCTCATCAGCATCTCGCCGGTGATGGAGATGCCATAAGCCGCCGCCAGACGCGTCGATGAACCGAAGGCGAGCGTGAGCACGATGACGCCCGCGAGCAAAATCCAATTGATCTGCGGCATGTAAATCTGGCCGGCCTGGGTTTCCGAGGTGCGGCGGATCTCCATGCGCGGCAACAGGCCGAGCTGGATCGCCTGTTGCGTCAGCGAGAACGCGCCGGAGATCACCGCCTGGCTGGCGATCACGGTGGCGGCGGTCGCAAGGATCACCATCGGGAGCCGAAGAGATTCCGGCGTCATTTCAAAGAACGGGCTGTAGTCGAACACGACGTGATCGAGGCCGGCGATGCGCGCGGCTTCACTTGCCAGCGCATATTCGCGGTTGATGAGTTCGAGCTGCTCGATCGCGAACGCGCCCTGGCCAAGATAGTTCAACATCAGCGCCGGCAACACCAGCGCCACCCAAGCAAGCCGAATTGGCCGCCGACCAAAATGGCCCATGTCGGCGTAGAGCGCTTCTGCGCCGGTGACCGCCAGGAACACCGAGCCGAGCACGACGAATGTCAGAAATCGGTGCTCGATGGCGAAGCTGATCGCGTGCGTCGGCGACAGCGCCGCGAGCACCGAAGGATCGCGCAAAACGTGCCAAAGGCCAAGCGCGCCCATGACCACGAACCAGATCGCGGTGATCGGGCCGAAATACCGGCCGACGACGCCCGTGCCGCGCGATTGCACGGCAAACAACCCGACCAGAATGCCGATGGCGATTGGCAGGATAAGCGGCTCGATATTGTCCTCCAGCGCTGGGACCGCCTTCAGGCCCTCCACCGCCGAGAGCACCGAAATCGCCGGCGTGATCAGCGCGTCGCCATAAAACATCGAGGCGCCGGCGATGCCGATCACAAACAAGAGCGGCGTGCGCTTGCCGAGCGCCCGCTGCGCCAACGCCATTAAGGAAAGCGTGCCGCCCTCGCCCTTATTGTCCATCTGCATGACGAAGATGACGTATTTCAGCGTCACCACGATCATCAGCGCCCAGAAGATGAGCGACACCACGCCGAGGATTTCGTGGCGCTCAAGCGCTCCGCCCTGCATCACATGGGCCATGCTCTCCTTGAACGCGTAGAGCGGGCTGGTGCCGATGTCGCCGTAGACAACGCCAATGCAGCCGATCACGAGCGCCCAGAAGCCGCCGTGTTGAACCGCGCTTGTCGCGCCATTCTCGTTCGGTGAGTGCGGCGCGTCAGCCGGGGCCTGCGCCATGATGAATTCCCCCTCAGGCCAAAGCTCCAGCCCGACCCGGGCCGCGCGTTTAGACCTTTTGGCCCAAGGGGGCAATGTGGCGCGGGGACATTGTTGTTTGGTTAGCGGCAACCACAACCATGGCTGCCGCCGTGGCCGCCCGAGTCGGACCGGGCGCTCGCGCGAGCCGACGCAAAGGCGAACGCGCTCGCGCCGCCGCCGCGAATAATCACGGTGCTGCTGGAATAGGCGCCGCCACCCAGATCAGCCCCGACGCCACCCCCGCCAACAAAGAAGGCCTGCGGCAGCGTCACGGTTTCCGGGCCGGACGGTGCGATGGGCGCGACCTGCGGCGGCGCTGGCAGGACCGCCGGGGGCTGCGGGCGCGGGCGGTGACGGGGCCGCTGCACCCGCGGCCGTTCGATGCCATCGGCGGAGGCCGGGACAGCGAGCAAGGGCGTGAAGGCCAACGCCGCGGCTAGAGCAATGATCGATACGCGCATGGGACCATGGTGCCGCCGACGCGCCGACGCGAAAAGCGGCTTCGCCTCAGCCGCGCGTACTTCGCCGAACAGCGGTCGGCATTAACTCTAAGAAGTCTCGCCCGCCCCAACTTGAACCCAGCGCGGACTGACACGACATATGTCGCCATTGCGAGGAGAAGTATGAACCAGCTTAAGACTT
Source organism: uncultured Alphaproteobacteria bacterium (assembly GCA_902826035.1). Classification (GTDB taxonomy): domain Bacteria; phylum Pseudomonadota; class Alphaproteobacteria; order Caulobacterales; family Aquidulcibacteraceae; genus Vitreimonas. The sequence goes on along the minus strand of CADEDG010000129.1, from coordinate 25 downwards.
TCGTGCTCATCGCCGGCCTCACCGC
>CADEDG010000128.1 GCA_902826035.1 uncultured Alphaproteobacteria bacterium | reverse complement strand
TTCGCCAGCTCGATCAGGAAACCGCGATGATCGCCGAGGACGCCGGCAAAGGGGTGGTTGCTCCTGATTTCGCGATCGATCGCGGGCTCGAGCAGATCAATGCCTTCCTGCGCCAAAGCCCGGCGCAGACGGTGTTGGTGCAAACCCTCTCCAGGCGCTTGCCCAATGTTGCCGAGATCGCCGAGGCCGATCGTGCGCGATACGTCGCTGGCGCAGAATCCGCGGTGCGCGATGCGATCTTCCCGGCCTTGCGCCGGCAGGTCGCGGCGCTGCAGGCGGTGCGCGCGGGAGCGGTGCACGAAGCGGGCGTCTGGCGCCTGCCGCGCGGCGAGGAGATGTACGCGGCCGCACTGCGCAGCCGCACCACCACCAATATGTCGCCGGATGAAATCCACGACATGGGCGTGGCGCTGGTAGCTGAGTTCAGCGCCGAGATGGATGTCATCCTGCGGGCGCAGGGCATGACGCGCGGCAGCGTCGCTACTCGTGTCCAGGCCTTGTCGCGCCGCCCGGATCAGCTCCATCCGAGAACCGACGCAGGGCGCGCGCAGATCCTAGCCGACCTCAACGCGCAGACCCGCGCCATCGAAGCGATGATGCCGCGAGCGTTCAACACGTTAGCGCGCGCTCAGCTGGAAATCCGCCGCGTTCCCCCAACTACCGAAGCTGGCGCGCCCGGCGGCTATTATCAACGCGCCGCGATCGACGGCTCACGGCCCGGCGCTTATTACATCAATCTGCGTGACCCGCACGAATGGCCGCGCTTCACGCTGCCGACACTGAATTATCATGAAGGCGTGCCCGGCCATCATTGGCAGATTTCCATCCAGCAGGAATCCGGCTCCATCCCCTTCATTCGCAGCGCCCTGCTCGGCTTCTCAGCATTCAGCGAAGGCTGGGGCCTCTATGCCGAGCAGCTTGCGGATGAATTAGGCGCCTACGCCGACAATCCGCTCGGGCGGCTGGGCTATCTGCAATCCGCCAGCTTCCGCGCGTCGCGCCTGGTCGTTGACACCGGCATCCACCACAAACGCTGGAGCCGCGAACAGGCGATCCAATCCATGTTGGAGGCCACCGGGGACCAGGAAAGTTCGATCACCACCGAGATCGAACGCTATTGCGTATGGCCCGGCCAAGCGTGCAGCTACATGGTCGGCAGGCAGGCCATCAACCGCATGCGCCAGCAAGCGACCGCAGCGCTCGGGGGGCGGTTCGACCTCAAATCGTTCCACGACATGCTATTGGCCAATGGCGCGGTACCGCTCTCGGTGCTGGAGCGCCTCACGCAGGACTGGACGGGTGCGCAGGGCTGAACCGGACGCCAACCGCACCCCAGCAATGCGTTCTTTCACTGGCATTCGCGACCCCTTCCGCGCTATGGGGCTAGAAAAACGTCGCTGCGCCCGGCTGGAGCGCGGTGGGAGGATCGTTTATTGACCGCCAAAATTCCGGGCCTTCAGCCTGCGCCGACCAAACACGCCGAGCTCCTGCGCTGGGTTGAACAGATCGCCGTCCTGACCAAGCCTGACCGGGTCCATTGGTGCGACGGGTCCGAGGTCGAGTGGGAGCGGCTCACCCGCGAACTGGTCGCGACCGGGACGCTGAAGCGGCTGAATGAGAAGAAACGGCCGAACTCCTTCTATGCCGCCTCCGACCCCAAAGACGTCGCCCGCGTCGAGAGCCGCACATTCGTTTGCTCCGCCGAGCGCGAGAACGCCGGGCCAACCAACAATTGGATCGCGCCCGCTGAAATGCGCGCGAAGCTCGACGGCTTGTTCGATGGCTGCATGCGAGGGCGGACGATGTATGTCGTCCCCTTCTGCATGGGGCCGCTCGGCTCGCGCATCAGCCAGATCGGCGTCGAGATCACCGATAGCGGTTATGTCGTCGCTTCGATGCGGATCATGACCCGCATGGGCAGGCAGGCTCTCGATCAATTGGGCGAGGATGGATTCTTCGTGCCCTGCGTGCACTCGCTCGGCGCGCCGCTCGCGCCAGAGCAAAAGGACGTCGCCTGGCCGTGCAACGACGAAAAGTGGATCGTGCACTTCCCGGAGACGCGCGAAATTTGGAGCTTTGGCTCTGGCTATGGCGGCAACGCGCTCTTGGGCAAGAAGTGCTTCGCGCTGCGGATCGCGAGCGTAATGGCGCGCGACGAGGGCTGGCTCGCCGAGCACATGCTGATTTTGAAACTCACCTCGCCCGAGGGCGCGTCGAAATACATCGCCGCCGCCTTCCCCAGCGCCTGCGGCAAAACCAATCTGGCGATGCTGCAACCGACAATCCCAGGCTGGAAAGCCGAAACCATCGGCGACGACATCGCCTGGATGCGCTTCGGCGAGGATGGGCGCCTTTACGCGATCAATCCTGAAGCGGGCTTCTTCGGCGTCGCGCCCGGCACCGGCTCAAAAACCAACAAGAGCGCGCTGGAAACGCTCTACGCCAACACCGTGTTCACCAACGTGGCGCTCACCGCTGACAACGATGTCTGGTGGGAGGGGCTGACGAAAGAGCCCCCGCCCGGCCTCACCGATTGGCAGGGCAATCCCTGGCTCGCGGCCGACACCAAATTCCCGGCCGCGCATCCAAACTCGCGCTTTGCGGCGCCAGCCGGACAGTGCCCGGTGATCGCGCCGGAATGGGAAGACCCGCGCGGCGTGCCTATCGATGCGATCCTGTTTGGCGGCCGCCGCGCCAGCGCAGTGCCATTGGTGACAGAAGCGCGCGATTGGGCGCACGGCGTGTTTCTCGCCTCGAACGTCGCCAGCGAAGGCACCGCGGCGGCGGAAAACAAGGTCGGCGAATTGCGCCGCGATCCGTTCGCGATGTTGCCGTTCTGCGGCTACCATATGGGCGATTATTTCGCGCACTGGCTCAAGCTGGGCGAGCGCGCGGACGCGCAGCTGCCGCGCATCTTCTTCGTCAATTGGTTCCGCAAGGACGAGGACGGCAAATTCGTGTGGCCTGGCTTCGGCGACAATTCGCGCGTGCTGAAATGGGTATTCCAACGACTCGAAGGACGCGCTGACGCAAACGAAACGCCGATCGGCTTCGTGCCCACGAAGGACGCGCTCGACACTTCTGGCCTTGCCCTCAGCGATCATGCGCTCGAAACGCTACTCGGCGTCGATCTCGACGTGTGGGCCGAGGAAGCATCGCTGGTTCCATCCCACTACGAAAAATTCGGCGCAAAGCTACCGCAGCGCTTGTGGGAGGAGCATGCGGCCTTGGTGCGGCGGATCGAACTCGCGAAAACAGCGGCTATGGCAGTCTAGGATCGCGTTCGACCGAACACCGGTTTGGACTGCTCCCAGTGAATAAGGTGCTCACTCAACCGGCAGCGCGATCGACGCCTGCCCGAACGCATAACGCCAGCCTTCGTTCGTGCGCACATAGGTGTCGCTGAACCACAAACGGCGCTCGAACGGCTCGCCCTCGCGGGTTGTCCCCTTCAGCCACAGCCGCGCCGTGACGACGGCGGTGTCCTCGCCATAGAGCCGCACGATCTGCGTGCCCTCGTCCTCGACCTGGCGCTCATACTCGAAATCGCGTTCGCGCGCCGAGCGCAGGAGGTCCTCGCGCGTAAAGGTCGCTCCGCGCCCGATGACGAGGATCATGTCTGGATGCAGGATCGCGGCCATGGCGGAGGCATCGTTGCGCTCGACTGCGCCTTGGTACTCGGTGTCGAGTGCTGCGACTGTGGCGCGATCTTGCTCGGGCGTGGCATGCGCAGCGCCGGCCGCGCCAACGCTGAGCAATAGCGCGAACGCGGCGGCGGTTAGGTGATTAGTATGTGGCATCAAGCGCTCCTGAACATGATGCGCATTCTCGCAAAACACCGCCCTCCCCGCTCGCCGTTTCCGGACTTATGACGTTGGGCGCCTACAAAAAGCTGTACGGATCTACATCGATCTGCACGCGCACCGCGCTGTGCAGTTTCACCCTTGCCGCCCACGCCGCCAAGAACGCGCTGACATCGACGCCTCGGTTAGCACGGATCAGGAAGCGCCTCCGGTGCATGCCGCGGATCACGCTCAGCGGCGCTGGCGCCGGACCCCAGAGATCAAGGCCTTCGACGCTAGGCGCTTTCTCTCCCATCGCGCGCGAGGCTTCATCAGCGAGTTGTTCGCTCGGCGCCGATACGATCACCGCCGCCAAGCGCCCATAAGGCGGCATGCCGGCGGCTTCGCGTTCGGCGATTTCGGCGGCGAAGAAGGCGTCGCGGTCCTGCGCGGCGAGCGCGACCATCACCGGCTCGTGCGGCGCGTATGTTTGTATCAGCGCGCGGCCTTTTTTTTCGTGCCGGCCGGCGCGACCGGCGACCTGGCTCACCAATTGGAACGTCCGCTCTCCCGCGCGCAGATCGCCGCCCTTCAGCCCCAGATCCGCATCGACCACGCCGACGAAGGTCAAATTCGGAAAATTGTGGCCCTTGGCGACGATCTGCGTGCCGATCAGAATATCGATCTCGCTTGCCTCCATGCGCGCCACGAGATCGCGCACGGCTTCGCCATTGGGCGTGGTGTCGGAGGAGAATATTTCGATCCGCGCGCCTGGGAAAAACTCGCGCACCTCCTCCTCGATACGCTCGACGCCTGGACCGATGGAAGTGAACGCGTCCGGCACAAGACATTCCGGGCATGCTTTCGGTTTCGGCATGGAAAAGCCGGTGAGGTGGCACACGAGGCGCCCGGAATAGCGGTGCTCGACCAGCCATGCCTCGCTATCCGGCGATTTCATGCGATGACCGCAGGCGCGGCACAAGGTAAGCGGCGCGTAGCCGCGGCGGTTCATGTAGAACAGTGACTGCTCGCCGCGCAGCAGCGCTTCAGCTGCGCCGCGGATCAGCTTCGGCGAAATCCAGCGGCCTTTCTCGGGCGGATCGAGCTTCATGTCGACCAATTCGACATCCGGCAGTACCGCGCTGCCGTGACGCGTCGGCAATTTCACATGCGCGTAGCGGCCCTGCTGCGCATTGACCAGGCTTTCAAGAGAGGGCGTGGCGCTCGCCAGGATCACCGCGCATTCACCGAGCTTGGCGCGCACGATTGCCAGATCGCGCGCCTGGTAGATGACGCCCTCCTCCTGCTTGTAGGAGGGATCATGCTCTTCATCGATGACGATGAGGCGCAGGTTTGGATACGGCAGAAACAACGCCGAGCGCGCGCCGACGATAAGGCGCGCACGCCCGGCCGCCACCTCGCGCCAAGCGCGTCGGCGCGCCTTGTGCGCGATTGCCGAGTGCCACTCGACCGGCGTTACACCAAAGCGCGCCTCGAAACGCGAAAGCGCTGCCTGCGTGAGCGCTATTTCCGGCAACAGCACCAACACTTGCGCATCGCGCGCGCCCCGCAGCGCTTCCGCCGCCGCTTCGAGATACACTTCCGTCTTGCCCGAGCCGGTGACGCCATCGAGCAGCGAAACGTGGAAACCGCCCGCGCGCACGGAGGCGCAGACTTCGGCGGCGGCGCCTCGCTGAATGTCGGAGAGTTCTTTTCCCCCTCCCCCTGGCGAGCCGGATTCTAATACCGGCTCCGGAAACGGCGGGTCTTCGCTTATGTCGAGTTTTTTCAGCGCGCCGCAATCGACCAGCCCCTTGACCACCGCCGAGGACGTCTCGGCACGCCGCGACAATTCCGCTGCGCTCACGTGCTCCTTGTCCGCTTCCGCCATAACCCGTGCGCGCGCTTCGGTGAGCTTCGGCGCCGGGGCGCCGGTTGGTGCGAGCACAGTGAAGGTCGGCGCCGGCAGCAGCGCTTCGGGCGAGCGCGCCACCATGCGGAGAATATCGCCCGGCGGGCGCACCAGATATTTCGCCGCCCAGTCTACGAAGCGGCGCGAAATTTCCGGCAATGGCGTGCCGGGCAGCACCTCTTCAATGGCTTTGAGGTTGGCCGCGCCCGGATTGTCCTTCTCCACCGCCCACACCACCCCGCGCACGAAGCGCGGCCCGATCGGCGCGATAACATGCGAGCCAGGCTCGATGTTCGCGGAGGACGCAGCACGATAATCGAACGGTTCGGGCAGCGGCAGCGGAAACAGCACGGAGATTTTATCCAGCGTGTCGTGCTCGAACGCCGCCCCCTCCTCCGCCACCGCAAACAACGGTCCCGCCGGCGCTGGCGCGCGCTTTCCCTTCAGCGCATCGAGCGCACGGCGGCGGGCGGTTGGGGGCATCGGGGAGAATCTAGGGGGTGCGGAGATTCGAGGGAAGGGCGGAAGGTGCAGCGCGGGGCCGGCGGCTCGGGTCAGCAGGTCGCGTCCCCGTACTCGCTACCACCCGCCCTTCACCGCTCCTTGACACAAGGTTACTACAACTTCGCCCATGTCCGCCGCCGCCCTGTTCGTGCAATGGATCGCGTATCTCCGCGAGGACCGGCGGTTTGCGGAAAATTCCGTCGAGGCCTACCAGCGCGATGTCGCGACATTCCTAGCTTTCCTGACCAACCATCTCGGCCACGAGGCCGGCGCGAGCGATCTTGTGCAACTCGAGCCGCGCGATCTACGCGCCTATCTTGCCTTCCGCCGCCAGGGCGATTCAGCGCTTGCCGACCGCTCGATCTCGCGTGCGCTGGCGGCGATCCGCGCCTTCATGCGCTATCTCGAGCGCCGCCACGGGCTTGCCAATGCGCGCCTGGCGCTGGTGCGCGGCCCGCGTTTGAAGCGCACCTTGCCGCGCCCGGTTTCAGAAAATGCGGCGTTGGCGCTGATCGACGACGCGCGCGAATCCGGCGAGGCGCCTTGGATCGGCGCGCGTGACGCGGCGTTGATAACGCTTATTTACGCTTCAGGCCTGCGCATCTCGGAAGCGCTATCGCTCACCGGCGCCGACGCTCAGTTGCCAAGCGCGCTTCGCATTTGCGGCAAAGGCGGCAAACAGCGCATCGTGCCGATGCTCGACGCCGCGCGCGAAGCGATCGCAGCGTATGTGGCGCTCTGCCCGTTCGCGCTAACGGCGGATGCGCCGCTGTTCCGCGCGGTGCGCGGCGGGGCCATGAGCCCACGCATGGCGCAAGCGCTGATGGAGCGGCTGCGCGGACGCCTGGGGTTGCCGCCGAGCGCCACACCACACGCTTTGCGGCACGCTTTCGCCACCCATTTGCTAACAAACGGAGCCGATCTGCGCGCGATCCAAGAGCTGCTCGGACACGAATCGCTATCGACGACTCAGGGCTACACAGGCGTCGAAGCAAAAAAAATTCTGCAGATTTTTCGCGCCGCGCATCCGCGCGCTTGAGCGAAATGGCGTACATGAGTTCGCTCACGCGCCTTTGTTTTCAAGGCTCGCAGCGGAATTAGTGCGACGAAATTTCGTACAAAAACAAAGTCGCATTTTTGTACGCGCTTGTTTGTACAGCAACTTTTCGACAACCTTATTGCGTCAAAA
>CADEDG010000127.1 GCA_902826035.1 uncultured Alphaproteobacteria bacterium | reverse complement strand
AGGTATCGCGTTTGGTATGCAGCGCCACCAGAGTTTCCTGCACCAGGTCTTCAGCATCCTCCGGCGCGCCGCGCAGCCGATTGCGGAAGAACCGGCGCAGGAGCCCCGCGGCCTCGGACAGGAACGCGCGGTGCGCGGCCTCATCGCCGGCAAGCCCTTTAAGCACCAGCTCCCGGAGTTGCGCCTCGTCCGCCATCGCCGGTATTTGTAGCGAATACGCGCGGCGCGTCGAGCGGGTTACGGCGTTTCCTCAGCGTGGCTAGTTCCATGGTATCGGGCGCAACGATGCCGAGCGTCGCGACAACGGCGCGCCAACGGCAATGATCAGCGCCTGAACCTCGGAAGGCGTTACGTTCCCGGAGAAGCGGTAGGTAATGCGGGTCCTGATGTTGGCCTCCAGATAGATGAAAGCGCCATTGGAGACACGCCCCTGGATGGACATGGGCGAGCTGCCTATAGACATCCAAGTCGCGGGAATGGCGCCTCCATTGGCGTCCGCCAAATAGCTGCGGTTATTGAAATGCCAGGCGATGCGGCTGCGCGGCGAAACCCATGTCGTGCATTCCGCGCCTTGGCTGAGACGGGTGCAGCCTTCAAGCTCCACAGTGTAGGTGGGACCGGTGAATGATGGAGGCGGCGCCGGCGGGGGCGGTCCCAGTTGCGCCAATGCCGCTGCGGCCGCCCGGTTGAGGTCGCCGCATTCGGCGGGAATGCGCGCCTGGAACTGATTGACCGATTCGCGGCTTCCTTTGTTTGTGTCACGCCATTCCGCCGCGGCGGCGCCACAAATAAGCGGATCGTCCTCCGCCCGCGCTTGCAGCGCAAATGATGCAGCGAACACGAAAGCAAGAGCAGCAATGCGGTGGGCTAGCATCGTTTAAATCTCCGTCCTGAGTATTCCATGCCCTGCGAGTGTAGGTTGAAGGTAACTGGTGCATCTCCCAATCGCGCAACGATGTTGAAATCGGTTGCGCTATCGATCTGATACTGCGCCGCCTGCACCATGTCCGGCGCGGTCAGGTACAATATTTGGCCCCGAACCGACAACACCATGGCGCGTGTGCAACTTGCATCGTAGAGCGCCCAGCGCCCGTTGATCAGGTCCAAGGCGTGGGGACGGGCGGGCAATGTCGGTCCTGGGTCCGGCGGGGGTGGCGAGGGCGGGACGCCGGTCTTGGCATTCCCCGAACCGCCGCCCGAGCCTCCTGCAGGAGGTGATGTGTCGATGTCTCTCCGGGCTTCCGATATCGAAGGCGTGTCAGCTGATCGAGGAAACAGCTGAGATACGCCAAACACCGCCAAAGCTGCTGCAGATAAGCCAAGCAACATGATCCTCCTCGCGGGCGGAGATCGTGTCGGCAGGTCAAGCGAGGGGAGCAGCCCTCGCGAAATGTCACGCGCCGATTGCAGCAGCTTTTGGAAGCCAATGTCGCCGACATCGCCACGCCAGCTCGCCAAATTCACAGCCTGGCGTTGGCGAAAAAACAGGGGTGGCCGAACATTCTCGAGCAGCACCTGAATGAGCTTTCCGGAATCAAGCGCCTCTCTCGCTTCGACCTGAACCTTCTGGCCCTCAAATGGGTGCACGGACTTGCTGGTCCAGCAAACGATAACGCATTTCGACTGCTCCAAGGCGCGGGCAATTGAGGCCTCCCAGGGGGCGCCGGGAGAAATGTCTTGGTCCCACCACAGCGAGAGGCCGGCGCGCCGCATCTCATCGACGATAGTGCGCACGCGCTCGCGGTCCTCGCTTTTGTACGAAACAAAAATCTGCGCCATTCCGATCCCCCTAGCAGGGTAGCGCCGTCATTGGGCGTTCGCAACGGGGGAAGGGCGACGTCCGCACGCTGCGCGAAATGGCCTGGCTTATCCTCGTCGTCTATACTCATCCGCCGGATAAACTCCCAGCACCCCGAGTGACGCCGAGAAAAACGCTAGTTCCTCCATGGCCAGTTTGACCCCTTGTTCTTCGGGATGGCCTTCGATCTCGGCGAAGAACATCGCCGCTGAAAAGCCCCCGCCTTCGATGTAGCTCTCAAGTTTGGTTAGGTTCACGCCATTAGTGGCGAAGCCGCCGAGCGCTTTGTAGAGAGCGGCGGGCACGTTGCGAACGCGGAACATGAAGCTGGTCATGCACGGGCCATCGCCTGGCGCTGCATTTTCGGGCTCGCGCGCGAACACCAGAAAGCGCGTGGTGTTGTGCTGGGCGTCGGCGATATCAGCTTTCAAGATTTGCAGGCTATGGATCTCCGCCGCCAAAGCCGACGCCAGCGCGCCGATCTTGGGATCGTCGAGTTCGGCGATTTCTCGCGCCGCACCCGCAGTGTCGGCGGTCTTCACCGCGACCACGCCAAGCTCGCGCAGCAAGCGTCGGCACTGGCCAAGCGCCTGGGGATGCGAGCGCACATGCGTAAGGCCCGCAAGCGTCGAACCGGCCACGCCGAGCACCTGGTGGCGGATCGGCTCGAAACGCTCGGCGACGATGTAGAGGCCCGATTCCGGAATGAGGTGGTGCACATCGGCGACACGCCCAGCGACCGAGTTTTCCACCGGAATCATCGCGTAGCGCGCCTGTCCCTCGCTCACCGCCGCGAAAGCCTCCTCGAAGCTTGCACAAGGAAGCGGCTCGAGCGCTGGGTAAGCCGCGCGCGCCGCGATATGGGAATTGGCGCCCAGTTCGCCTTGGAAGGAAATGCGGTCTGACATGGGCGAGTGGTTAGCTTAGCAGCGGCGGCGACGCCACCTCGGAGCGCCGGTTTGCAGCCGGCGGCCCGCGGTGGCGGCGGACGAAAATATTGGGTAGGGCTCGCTCTCGCCGCTCTACCGAGGTCGGCAGCTGAGTTGGGTCCGGAGGGCATATGCGCAAATGGTTGGTTGTTGCTGTCGCGCTTGCCGCGCTTGGCGCGTGCCAGCGCGGAGCAGAGAGTTCGAGCACGTGCGCGGCGAGCGCCAGCGCTGAATGGAGCGGGCTCCGCGTGACCGCCGCCGCCGAAGGCGACGATTGTGCGTCCGCGCAGGCGACGCTGACGATCAAGGACGCCGCAGGCGCTACGCTGTTCAGTGAAACGCACGCCGCGGCCAATTTGATGAGCTTGGCGCAAGCAAATGACGCCGCTGCGATGCAGGCGGCGTTGGCCGACTGGATCAATTCCAGCAATAACACAATGGCCACGAGCGGCGCGTTGCCCGATTGGCCTGCGAGCACTGAAGCGCCGGAAAGCGGCGAGTTTCCGTTCTATCCTGAAGAGGGCATCGCGCGCGATCGCTATCTCGCCATCCGCGCCGCCGATGCGCCGTTGTTTTGCTTCGTGCAGGGCGGAGAAAGCCAAGCGTGCTTGGCATTGCAGAATGGCGTTCTGACTAAGGTGGGCGTGCAGCTGTTTCCTGGTTAGCTCTAGTACCCGGTATCTACGAAACGCACCCATCCCCGGATTGAGCGCAGCGAAAATTCCGGGGTCCAAGATCGCGAACGGTTCTTGTTTATGGGCCCCGGGCCCGCCGCCATGCGGCGTCCCGGGGATGGGTGGACATGAATCATGCTTCAATGACGGCGGGTATTAGCTAACAGTCAGCAAGTCGGCGCAGATCGCCTCGAGACCTGCTTGATCGATCTCGTCAAACGCATCGAACTGTTCTGAATCGACGTCGAGCACCCCGGCAAGCGCGCCGTCTGTGCTGAACACCGGCACCACAATCTCGGAATTCGAACGGCTGTCGCAGGCGATGTGTCCCGGAAAAGCATGCACGTCGGGCACAATGATAGTTGCGCGTTGCGCCGCCGCTGCGCCGCACACGCCCTTGCCGAACGGAATGCGCAGGCAGCCGAGCGTGCCCTGGTAGGGGCCGACAACAAGCTCGCTCGGCTTGTCGGGATCGACCAGATAGAAGCCGGTCCAGAAGAAACGCGCAGGGAACGCCTGCGCCAGCAGACATGCCGCGCTCGCATAGCGTGCGATGCGGTTCGGCTCGCCGGAGATGACTGCCGCGATCTCGGCGCGCAGGGCGGCGTATGCTTCGGCTTTGTCGGCAGGAAGTTCCCGCCCGGGGAGATTTGCCAAGACGCGGCCTTCCAATTTGATGCACTAAAGTGATCAAGTTGAGATAGGGTGAGGAGAGCCAGATGTCGATGCGAGTGCTTTTACTGGGCGGCACATTCGCTCTGACTCTTGGGACCGCATCCGCCCAAGAGCAGCAATCCGGCTTCGATCGCCCCTATTGGCTCAACCGCTCGGTGATCGAGGCGGTCGGTCGCGCCGAACTCGAAGTCATGCCCGACCGCGCAACTTTCTCGATTACGTTTGAGGAAACCGAACGCGAGGCGGGCGAGGCTTCGGCCAAGGCCGCCGATCGCGCGCGGCTTGCGGTCGCGGCCATGCGCCAGCGCGGCGGCCAAGCCTTGGAGATACGCTCCAGCGTGACCATGCAGGCCAATTACGAAGAATATCGCACACGGGAAGGCGTGGTTGAGCAGCGCGAGGGCGCGGAGAACATCCGCTCCTACACCGCGCGTGTTCAACTCGATGTCGAGGTAACCGACATTGCCCGTGCGTCGGGAGTACGCGCCGCCGCGCTCGCAGTTGGCCCCGAGCAGAGCCAGCCGCTGCAATTCTCGTTGCGCATGACCGCCGAGCACCAGCGCCGTGTGTTCGCCGCGGCCGCCGCAGACGCCGCCGCGCGCGGGCGCGCGGCTGCTGAAGCAACGGGCGCGCGGCTGGGACCGCTGCTGGTGTTGCAGGAAGGCCAGGGGCCGTGCCTGGGCGAATGGTACGGTTCGCGGCCGGGAACCTATGCCGCTGCGCCTCCCCCTCCGCCGCCACCAGCCCAGATGTTGGATTCACTCCCGGCCATCATGGTCACCGGCGCGCGCGGGCGACAATTGCAGGTGACCCAGGAGCAAATCGACCGCCTCGATCTGCCGGCCGACATCGCGCCGATGCGGCTGCACTCTTCGGTGTGCGCGGTCTATGCCGCTGGCGCGACGGGCTAGTCCATATTCGATTTGCGCTGTTCGAAGGCGCCGGAGGTCTTGAGCGCGATGACCTCCTCGCGGCGGGCGCGGTGACGGCGGCTGCTCTTGAGATTGAGGCCGACGACCACCGACGACGCGATGATGAACAGAATTAGGCCGACAATCCACTCCATGGCGCTGGTCTCCGACCACCAACCTAGTGGCGACGCCCGGTAAAGAAAAGCGCTGACAGGAGTTGGTGCGGTAATGGTGGGCGCGGAGGGACTCGAACCCCCAACCAGACCGTTATGAGCGGCCGGCTCTAACCATTGAGCTACGCGCCCGAAGCGGGGGCATGTGCGCGGGCGCCGCCTCGGCGTCAAGCCTCGCTGTCGCCACGCGCATAGCCAACGATCGCGGCGCGGACGAAATCGTCGAAATTGATGCTGTCGAGGCTGTCTGGGTGTTTGGCCCAGGGCGGGCCGTCGAGCATCTGCACAGTGATGTCGGGGCGCTTCTTGCCGCGGCGCAGGGCGATGGCGTGGCTGGTTTCCTTCTCCACCCATTGCGAGCGCGCCGCCGCTTTCGACCAGCACAGATGGAACAAGTCGCAGCGATCGATCTCGCGGCGCAGGCGCGGTCCCCATTCTTCGCCGGATTTGAGCGAGGCGCGATCCCAGAAGTGCTCGATGCCCGCCATCTGATAGGCGGTGGCGATGGCCGACACGGTTTCGCGATCCTTGCTCGAATAGGAGAGAAACACGCGCTTGTGCCGCTTGAGGCGCACGCGCTCGCCATCGGGCAACGCCTTGGCGCGAGGGCCGGTGACGCCGCGCGTAAACGCAAGCACGCCGATCTGGGCGTCATCGACGAACACGCGCGCCAGCACCACCACTTGCTTCACGTCAGCGTCGGCGGTGGCGGCGAACGAGAATTCGAGCGGCGCGCCTTCCCAGGTGCGCCGTTGCACCGCGCCGTCGCAGGCCGCACCTTTCGTTTCCAGCGACACGCCAACGCTCGCGCCCAACGCGACCTCGCCAATCCCCATGCTTTGCGGCGCTGAATCGGTTCGCGGATCGGCTTTGCGCGCCGCTTTGATCACCGCTTGCAGATCCTTCGGCTGATGGATGGCGATGCGCACCAGTTCGGCTTCGCCGCGGCGAAGCTTCTTGGGCGCGAAGGCGGTGGCGTCGGCGGGGGCGCTGGCAGCGGGCGAACCCCCGGCGCGCGCGCGTTCATCGGATTCTTCCTTGCTGCGTTTGCGCGCCAGCGGCGGTGCCGCCGGTTTTTCCTCGTCTGGTTGGTCGGTCGCTTGTGGCTGTGGCGCAGCAGGTGCGGGCGCGCCGGCGGCAACGGGCCCAGGTTCTGTCGGCTCCGGCGCTGACGCGGGAGCGGGTTCTTCGGCCTCGATAGTGATCGCACGTGCATACTCGTCGTCGGTCGGCGCGGGCTGGGGCGCCGGGTCGCTGTGCGGGGGAGGCGGCGCGTCCTCGGTTGCCGGCTGCGGAGGCGCGACGCCGCCGTGGCTATCGGCTGCAACCGCGTCGACGATCTGCTCCTCGCCCCCGCCCGCGGGCGCCTCCTTCTCGGCAAGCTCGATCTCACGAACCACCGGCTCGGCCTGCTCAAGCTGCTCAAGTTCTGGCTGCTCCGGTTCTGGCGGCGGCGCGGGGACCTCTGGCTCAGGCGCCGGCTCGGCTACGATAGGCGCAGGCGGCTCGGTTTGCTCTGGGGCCACAGGCTGAGGCGGCGCCGGCGGAACATCCGGCGCGGGCTCAGGCGCAGGTTCGACTGCGACCGGGGCGGGCGGGGACGGCGCTTCCGGCGTGGGTTCCGGTTGGCGGCTCCGCGGCAACGCGGTCGCGCGCTCGCGCGCCTCCTCGATCAGCATGGTCGGCCACAGCGCCGGCAGGAACGCAAACGCCCGCAAGGCGTCCGGCTCGACCAGGATGAGCTGGGCGCTCTTCAGCCGCCCCGCCAGCACTTGCAGCAGCGCCACAAACGCGTCTTCGCGCGCGGCCTGCATGCTCAGGACGATCCCGATATTGGGCGCGCCCGCCAGCGCCGCGCCCACGGCGTCACGGTCGGTAATGGCGTGCGCGGCGATGATGTCGAGCCCGAAGCCCTGGGCGATGTCATCGAGCGTCGCCAGATCGACGCCGGCAGCCACCAGATAGCCGTTGGACATAAGAATTTCCCCTCGCGCCTGTGTTTAGGGCTCAGCGGGCGGAGGGGGCAAGGTTTCTCGGCCGGGCCGGCTCGTTTCCGGCGATTTGAGCGACCCCAAGTCCATCTATTGCTTCATTTGCTATTCAGGCTGGGTGTGGGCCTAATGGCCAGGCTGGCGCGACGTGGGCGCCCATCAATGAGGATATGACATGCGATACAGAATTCTCTGCGCCGCGCTCGCCGGCGCCATGCCGCTGGCTTCGTGCGAAACCACCAGCGCCGGCT
>CADEDG010000126.1 GCA_902826035.1 uncultured Alphaproteobacteria bacterium | reverse complement strand
TGGCGCGCGAGAAATCGATCGAGAAGGAAATCGTCATCGAGGCGATGGAGCATGCACTGCAAAAAGCCGCACGCTCGCGCTACGGCGCCGAGCACGACATCCGCGCCAAGATCGACACCAAGACCGGCGAAATGGAATTGAAGCGGGTGATGACGGTGGTGGACGAAAGCGTGCTCGACCCCGAGACAAGGCCCTTCAATCCCTACACCGACATTATGCTCGATGTGGCGCTCAAGAGCGACAAGGAAGCCGTCGTCGGCAAGATGTACGAAGAGGGCCTGCCGCCGATCGAGTTCGGCCGTGTCGCCGCGCAAACCGCTAAGCAAGTGATTAATCACGAAGTGCGCGAAGCCGAACGCGAGCGCCAGCACCTTGAATACAAGGATCGCGTCGGCGAGATCATCAATGGCGTGGTCAAGCGCGTCGAGTTTTATAACGTGATTGTAGACCTCGGCCGCGCGGAAGGCGTGATCCGGAAATCCGAGGGTATTCCGCGCGAGAATCTCCGCGTCGGCGATCGCACCCGGGCCTACATCTATGACGTGCGCCGCGAAGCCAAAGGCCCGCAGATATTCCTCTCGCGCGCCAAGCCGGAATTCATGGCGCGTTTGTTCGCGCAAGAAGTGCCGGAGGTGTATGAGGGCGTGATCGAGATCAAGGCGGCTGCCCGCGACCCCGGTTCGCGCGCGAAGATTGCTGTGATCAGCCACGATAGTTCTATCGATCCCGTCGGCGCGTGCGTCGGCATGCGCGGCGCGCGCGTGCAGGCGGTGGTCGGTGAAATGCAAGGCGAGAAGATCGACATCATCCCGTGGTCGTCGGACCCCGCCACTTTCATCGTTAACGCACTGCAGCCGGCGGAAGTCTCAAAGGTCGTGCTGGACCCGGAAGAGGCGCGCGTCGAGGTAGTTGTACACGAAGCGCAGCTTTCGCTGGCGATCGGCCGGCGTGGCCAAAACGTTCGCCTCGCTTCTCAGCTTACCGGCTGGTCGATCGACATTCTCACCGAGGCGGAAGAGAGCGAACGCCGGCAAAAGGAGTTCGCTTCCCGTACCGAGTTGTTTATCAAGGCGCTCGAAGTCGACGAAATGTTCGCCCAATTGCTGGCGTCCGAAGGGTTCGAGACGGTGGAGGAAATCGCGTACGTAGATCAGATGGAACTCGCTTCCATCGAAGGTCTGAACGACGAAATCGCCGAGGAATTGCAGGCGCGGGCGCAGGATTTTCTCAATAAACTGGCTGCTGAGCTTGAGGCGAAGCGGGTCGCGCTTGGGGTCGAAGATGCGCTCAAGGCAGTCCCCGGTTTGACGGCGCAAATGCTAGTCGCGATCGGCGAAAAGAAGGTGACGACGCTCGAGGATTTCGCCGGCTTCACGGGCGATGATCTTCGGGGCTGGTTTGAAACCAAGAATGGCGAGCGCGTGCGCGAACCGGGGGTGCTTGAGGCGTTCGAGCTGACGCAGGAGCAGGCCGATGGGCTCATCCTCAATGCACGCATCGCCGCCGGCTGGATCGAGGCGCCGCCCGAGCCGGAACCGCAGCCCGAAGGAGAGCTGGATGAAATATCCAGCGTCTTCCCAGATCGCAGCTGAGGGGGGGCGTCGCGAACGCGAGCGGCGCTGCATCGTCAGTCATGAAAGCTTGCCCGAGGCGCGGCTGGTGCGGTTTGCGCTTGCGCCCGATGGCGCAGTCACGCCGGACGTGGCTGCGAAACTGCCGGGCCGCGGCGCCTGGGTGCGGGCGGACCGCGCCAGCGTAGAAGCAGCCGCCCGCAAAGGGGCGTTCGCGCGTGCGTTCAAGCAACCCGCGCGAGCGACGCCTGAGCTTGCAGATCAGGTCGAGGCGTTGCTTGTCCGTCGGTGTCTGGATGGACTGGGCCTGGCCCGGCGGGCCGGCGGGGTGGCGATGGGGGCGACCCAGGTCGAGGACGCGATTCGCAGCGGCGTCGCGAAATTGTTGATCGAAGCCGCCGATGGCGCTCAGGATGGGCGCGAAAGCTTGATGAGCCTCCACATTGGGCTCCGCGGCCGACCGCCAGCTGCAATTGGCTGCTTTTCCGCCGAGGAATTGGGCGTGGCGCTCGGGCGGGAACGTGTGATACACGCTTGTCTGCTTCAAGAGCGCTTGGCTTCGAGCTGGGCGGCGGAGATCGCTCGCCTCGCGGGCTTCCGCGCCATCGTTCCAAGCTCTTGGCCCGATTCCTGGCGCTCTGTCGGATGGGGAATGGGCGGCGCGAACGCCGAACCGGCGACGGTGGGCGTGAGCGACGGGTAAGACAGCGCTTGGTTTTGGCGATGTGACGACAAATTTAGGTTGGCGAATTTAGGATTGGCGACTCCACTGCATGTCTGACGGCAACGAACAGAAAGAAACTCCCTCCGGCCGCAAGCCGCTGACGCTGACGCGCACCCACGCGACCGGCACGGTGCGCCAGAGCTTCAGTCATGGCCGCACCAAGCAGGTCGCAGTGGAGGTGCGCGAGAAGCGCTCAATCACGCGCGCCGGCGGTTCACCCGCCCCGGCGACACCAGCAGGTCCGGGCGTTCCCCCGCCCATGCGGACGCGTACAACGCCGCAGACGGATCAAGCGGCGGCGGAACCAAAGCCAATCCCAGGCGGAATGAGCGATGTCGAGGCGCGCCGTCGCGAGGAAGCGGTGCGCCGTTCGATGGCCGAACGCGAAGCGCGCGACCAACGCATGCGCGCCGAAGAGGAACAGCGCCGGGCGCTCGAAGAAGCCCAGCGCAAGATGGCCGACGAGCAGGCTAAGCTTGAGACCGAGGCTGAGGCGCGTCGTCGGGGCGAGGAAGGTGAAGCAGCGGAAGAGGCCCCTGCGGTGTCAGCGCCGGTGGCGAGTTCCGCCGGCAAGGCGCCATTGCGCGTAGTCGCGCCGCAACCGCCCGTTCGCGAAGAGCCAGATTTGCTGAGCGACCTCGGTGGCCGTATCAAATCCGCGCGCAAGCCGCTGCCGACTGCGCCGGTAAAGCCGGCGAAAAAGGGCGAGCCAAAGCGTCGCGAAGGCAAGCTGACCCTCGACATGGTCGAGCGCGAGGTCGCCGGCGACGACGACCGGGTCCGCTCTCTGGCGGCCTACAGGCGCGCGCAACAGAAAGAGAAAGAGCGCCGCGCCAAGCTCCTGGGCGGGGGCGAGCGTGAGCGAATCGCACGCGAAGTGATCATTCCCGAGGCCATAACGGTTCAGGAATTGTCCAACCGCATGGCGGTGCGTGTCGCCGACATCATCAAATTCATGATGCGTCAGGGCCAGATGCTCAAAATGAGCGACGTGCTCGACGCCGATACGGCCGAGTTGATCGCCACCGAACATGGCCACAGCGTCAAACGGGTCGCTGAGTCAGACATTGAAGAAGGCCTAGACGGCGAGATCGTCGATACCGATGAAAATCTGCAGCCGCGCCCACCTGTGGTCACCGTCATGGGCCACGTCGATCACGGCAAGACTTCCCTGCTCGACGCGCTGCGACAGACCGATGTGGCCGCCGGCGAGGCCGGGGGTATCACTCAGCACATCGGCGCTTACCAAGTGCGCCTCAAAGACGGCCAGCGCGTCACATTTCTGGACACGCCTGGCCACGCCGCGTTCTCCGCCATGCGTGCGCGCGGCGCGCAGGTTACCGACATTGTCGTGTTGGTGGTCGCCGCCGACGACGGGGTGATGCCGCAGACTATCGAGGCGATCCATCATGCGCGCGCGTCGGGCGCGCCGATCATCGTAGCGATCAACAAGATCGATAAAGAGGACGCGAACCCGACGCGCGTGCTTACCGATCTGTTGCAGCACGAGATTGTCACCGAAACCCATGGCGGCGACACGCTTTCAGTCGAAGTATCGGCGCTCAAGAAAATCGGCCTCGACAAGCTAGTCGAGACTATTTTGTTGCAAGCCGAAATATTGGATCAGCGCGCCAATCCGAATCGGCCTGCCGAGGCAGCGGTGATCGAAGCCAAGCTGGATCGAGGGCGTGGCACTGTGGCGACGGTGCTGATACAGAAGGGCACTCTGCGTCGCGGCGACATCGTCGTCGTGGGCGGTCAATGGGGCCGGGTGCGTGCGATTACCAACGAGCGTGGGCAAGCGCTCCAGGAAGCAGGCCCGTCAGAGCCGGTTGAGATTATGGGCCTCGAAGGCGTGCCTGATCCCGGCGACACCCTGAACGTGGTGGAAAGCGAAACCCGCGCGCGAGAAGTGGCCGACTATCGCCAACGATCTCGCCGTGAACGCGTTTCCTCAGCAGGCCCGCAAGTGCGTACGTCGCTTGAATCCATGATGGCTAAGTTCAAGGATTCGACGGCGAAGGAATTGCCGGTGCTGATCAAGGCCGACGTGCAGGGTTCAGCGGAAGCGATCGTCGCTTCGCTCGATAAGCTTGCGCATGAGGAAGTTCGCGCTCGCGTAGTGCTCTCTGGAGTTGGCGCCATCAACGAATCCGATGTGCAGCTGGCAAAGACTTCAGGCTCGCCAGTAATCGGCTTCAACGTCCGAGCGTCGAAGGAAGCGCGCGACCTTGCCGATCGCGAAGGCGTCGAAATTCGCTATTATGCGATCATTTATGACCTTATCGATGACATTAAAGGCGTCATGTCAGGCATGCTGGCGCCGCACACGCGCGAGACTTTCCTCGGCAATGCCGAAGTGCTTGAGGTCTTCAATATCTCGAAGGTCGGCAAGGTCGCCGGCTGCCGCGTTTCCGACGGCATCGTCCGCAAGGGCGCAAAGGTTCGCATCTTGCGCGACAATGTCGTTATTCAGGAAATGGGCGTTCTTTCGACCTTGAAGCGTTTCAAGGAAGAGGTGAACGAGGTGCTGAGCGGTCAAGAGTGCGGCATGAGCTTCGGTCAGTTCCAGGACATCAAGCAAGGCGACGTGATCGAGTGCTTCAACGTGGAAGTCGTGCAGCGCACACTTTGAGAGATTTGAAGATGCTCAAATCGATAGTCGCAGCAGCGATGATGGCGATGCTTGCGCTCGCTGGATGTACGCCGGACGAGCGCGGCGACGGCGATACGAAAGCTCGCTCCGGCAATGTTACGCGCCCGGAGACTCGTGTCGATCCTGTGCCGCAGGAGGAACCCGCAGTCGCGCGTTCCGAGTGGGAGGCCGTCAACGAGAAGGCGCGCAGCGTTACCGGCAATTTGCGCGTGAGCCTCGCCCGCGGCGTTCGTGGCGGGCCGCTCATCTTCGCTTTCGCCAACGGCATCACCATCGAAGCGCAGGGCTACGAAGTCGTGCCGGCGGATTCGCGTTCCGGAGTGGGGGGACAAAGCTTCGCGGCCGTTGTCGGCGGCGATCCGCGGGTGGATGCGTATCTGTACCGTGTCATGTCGGAAAATGTCTCCCGCACAGCCACCCATGGCGGGCTCTGCGGTGAAGCTGTCGCGACGCATCTGGCGGTCAGCGAGTTTGTCGATGGCAGCGGCCGCTGGGTGTTCAAGATCGCGGCGTTCCGCGGCGAAGTGGCGCCGCCCTCGGGAGCGGATCCGGTGCTTTGCGACGCATTCTCCTACACGGCCGATTGAGATGTCACGCAAGGACCAGGCCGGCGGTGCGGCGTCGCAGCGCCAATTGCGGGCCGCTGAATTGGTCCGTCACGCGCTGGTGGAGATCGTCGCGCGCGAAGACCTGCGCGATCCGGACCTGCAAGGCGTGTCGATCACAATCGGCGAAGTGCGCGCTTCGCCTGATCTCAAACACATGACCGCATTCGTTTCCGCGCTTGGCCCTGGTGACGGCCGCGCGGTGGCGGCTGGGCTGACGCGCTGCAAGGGATTTCTGCGCGGACGTCTCGCGCGCATGATCGATCTGCGCTTCACCCCAGAGCTGCACTTCACCGCCGACGCCTCCTACGACGAAGCGCGGCATATCGATGAATTGTTGGCGAGTCCGGAAGTGGCGCGGGATCTGGAAAAAAAATCGTGAGCCGCCGCAAGAAAGGCGACGACGTCTCCGGCTGGGTCGTGCTCGATAAAGCCGAGGACATCACTTCGACGCAGGCGGTATCCGCCGTGCGGCGCATCTTCAATGCGCAGAAGGCTGGCCATGCCGGCACGCTCGATCCGCTTGCGTCCGGCATTCTGCCGATTGCACTGGGGGAGGCGACCAAGACCGTGCCCTGGCTGGTGGAGGCGCAGAAGACATACCTGTTTACGGTGAAGTGGGGTGCCTCGACCGACACGCAGGATCGCGAAGGCAAGGTGACCGGCGAGAGCGCCATCCGCCCCACGCCCGACGCCATCCGGTCGGCGCTGCGAGCTTTTGTCGGCGAAATCGAGCAGATCCCACCGCAATATTCGGCTGTAAAAGTCGACGGCGCGCGTGCCTACGACCTGGCGCGAGCCGGCGAAACTCTCGATCTCGAGGCGCGCCCGGTCATTGTGTACGAGGCGGAATTCACTGGCGCCGAGGGCGAGGATTTCGCTACCTTCCGGATCCGCTCGGGGAAGGGGTTCTACATCCGGGCGTTGGTCCGTGATTTGGCTGCGGCCCTGGGCGCTGAGGCACACGTCTGGCGGTTGCGGCGCACCTCGGTGGGGCCGTTTCATGAAAATGACGCCGTAACCCTCGACGCGCTTGAGGAATTGCGCCATAAGGCCGCCGCGTCAGAACGCCTGAAGCCCGTTGAGACCGCGCTGGACGACATCCCGGCGCTGGCCATTAACGGGGAGGACGCGTTCAAGCTCAGACAGGGTCGGCCCATCGTTCTTCTTCCGCATGTGATGGAGGCGCTGAGGCCGAAATTCCGTGACCGCACCATCGCCGGGCAGGACGCGTCCCGCGCGGCGTTGGCCTTGTTCGAAGGCAAGGCGGTCGCTCTGGGCGACGTGCGAGCCGGCCAATTCAAGCCGACGCGCGTGTTCCAACTCTAGACCTTAGAGGAGTCCCGATGTCGATTACCGCCGAGCGCAAATCAACGCTCATTCGTGAAAACGCCAAAGGCGCCAAGGATACCGGCTCGCCGGAGGTTCAAGTCGCGATCCTTTCGGAGCGCATCGCCAATCTCACCGAGCACTTCAAGACGCACAAGAAAGACAACCATTCGCGTCAGGGCCTTCTGAAGATGGTCTCGCAGCGCAGACGGTTGCTGGATTATCTGAAAGCGCGCGACACCGGGCGCTACCAAGCGATCATCGAAAAATTGGGCCTGCGCCGGTAGCGCCGGCCCAACCCTCTCACCCGAGATTCTTGAGGGGAGAGGGTGGCGTTCGCATCGCGAACGCCGGGTGGGGGGCTGGCGCGCTGCTCCAGACCTCGCGTTTCCCCTCATCCGCCCGCGTGCTCTCGTACGCGGCCACCTTCTCCCCTCAAAGGGAGAAGGAAGCACGAAGCGCAACGGAATCCGCTGTTGCGTCCGCACGACCGCGGCGGCTGGGCATGGGGCCCGCCCGCCTGGAGTAAGATGAATGTTCAATACCAAATCAGTTTCCCTCGATTGGGCCGG
>CADEDG010000125.1 GCA_902826035.1 uncultured Alphaproteobacteria bacterium | reverse complement strand
CGAAAGCGACACTATCACTACATTCGGCGGCGCCTGTTGCAGCCCGATAGCCGTTCGCAGCAGCGACAGAACCACGACGATGCGCACGAAGCTCGTGGTCATGATCACGATAGACGGCGCAAGCGACAGCACGGTGATGAGCGCCGTGAGCTGCAGCACACGCGATGTCAGCCCCTCGCCAGTGCCGAGATTGATGTCGAGCGTCGGCTCCGCGGCTTGCGCGAATGCGTCGCCAGGAAGCAGGAGCAAAGCCATACCAAACGCCAATAACGCCCCCCACCGGATGGCGCGAAACAGTCGGCAGTCGGCAGATCGGCAGGTCGACAGTCGGGAATTGGGGGCTGGCTTCCGACTGCCGATTGCCGACTGCCGACTGCCGCGCCGAGAATCCCGAGAACTGTGGGTCAATTTGGCGTTCACGTCGCCGCCTCCGCCTTCGCGTCCATGTGCGCGACAACGCGGTCGCCGCCGGGGCCAAGCAACAGCACGTGTTCGCGATTGTCGCAGCGTACGATCACCAGGCGCCGGCGCGGATCGAGCATCATGCTCTCGCTGATCTTCAGGCGTCGCTCGCCCTCGTGCCCGGGACGCAGCATGCCGAGCCGTCGTGCACCCCAAGCCACGCCCACAAGCAACGCCAAAGTGGCGATGAGCGCGAACAGAACTTTTGCCAATTGAAAGAAATCCACCGCCCGCCCCCGTTCTGGAGTTGGGCTCATCGCTGGCGGGGTTTGGTAAACGAGAGGTTAAAATTCGCGCCCGAAATTAAGTCGCGCTTAACCATGAGCTGTTCGACTAGGCAAATCTTGCAGCCCTGAGTCGCGAAACTTGGATCTCTCCAGCACCCCTTTCTTCGGCCTCCTACGCGCGCGGCTCGACCAATTGAGCGAGCGCCAGAAGCTGATCGCCGAGAATATCGCCAACGCCTCGACGCCTGGCTACCGCCCGCGCGACGTCGACACCGCCGGCTTCGAGCGCATGCTGGCGTCTGCGGCCGGCGGGCGCGGCCTCGCCATGTCCCGCACCAGCGCCACTCATATGACGCCCGGCGGAAGCGTGGAGACGAGGATCGTCACCCAGGACGACAGTGAAACCACCATGGACGGAAACGCGGTCGTGCTCGAAGAGCAGATGGCGCGCGCCGCCGAGACCCGCATGCAATTCGAGACCAATCTGGCGCTCTACCAAAAAGGGCTGGAACTCGTGCGCCTGGCGCTGCGGGCGCCTGGCCGATGATCGGAGTTATGAATGACTGACATCCAGGCCGCCATCTCCGCCGCCGCGTCCGGCATGCGCGCGCAGACCGTGCGCATGCGGCTGGCCGCGGAGAACGTCGCCAACGCCAATTCGACCGGCGCCAATCCCAACGAAGACCCGTTCCGCCGCCGCATACCGCTCATGGAAACCACCACGCTCGCCAGCGGCGCAGTAGGGGTGCGGGTTAAGGGCGCCCAATACGACATGCGCGAGTTCCGCGAGGAATATAATCCAAGCCACCCCGCCGCGGATGCGGACGGCTATGTGCGACTGCCGAACGTCGACACTTTGGTGGAAATGATGGATTTGCGCGAAGCGACCCGCGCCTACGAAGCCAACCTCAACATGATCGAAGCCGCCCGCACCATGAACTCGCGCGCGCTCGATCTGCTCCGGAGATAAGCGAACATGGCCATCGACCCGGTATCGGCCGCGCGCGCCTACCAACAGACCGCGCGCGCGTCCCAAGGCGCTGCGGGCGGCGGCGCTGAGAGCGTCGACTTCGGCAATCTGGTCCAGGAAGCGATCCGCCAGGCCGGAGCGAGCGCAAGCGCGGCCGAAAATCAGGCCTTTTCGGTTGCCGCCGGGCAAAGCGACATCGTCAATGTCGTCACCGCCATCGCCGCGGCGGAAACCCAACTGCAAACCGTGATCGCGGTGCGCGACCAAGTGATCTCCGCGTACCAGGAAATCATGCGGATGCCGATTTAGGTTCGGGCATCGGTGTTCGGGATTCGGTTTTCGGGACGACTGCAGCCCGATCCCAACCCCCGAAAACCGAGCCCCGATACCCTTATTTCTTCTTTTTATCGTCGGCGTTCTTCTTCGGTTTGCGCTTCTCTTTGTTGGACTTCATCTGACCTTTGGCCATGGGGCTTCCTCCAAAACGGCGCGTGCATAATTCGCTGGCGTCGCGCGATCTGTCTAGCCCCCAAACATGCGCCCGCGCCCCTCGTTTGGGGAGCACGATTGACTTGCAAAACGATCGGAGAAAACAAGGCCTGGATATCGCCTAGGGGATAACAATGCTGCGACGCCTGTTCGTTTCGATTGCCGCACTCGCCACGCTCGCCGCTTCGGCCGGGCCTAGCACAGCTCAAGAAGTGCCCGCAATCGCCACGATCATTCATGCCGGGCGCCTGCTGGCGGACCCCTCGACTGGGCGCGTGCTCACACAACACTCCATTCTCATCGGCGCCGATGGGCGCGTAGTGGGCGTTGAAGCGGGCTATGTCGAACGCACGGGCGCGGCCATCATAGACCAACGCAACCGCTTCGTGCTGCCCGGCCTGATCGATTCTCACGTCCATCTCACCAGCGAACTCGGGCCCAATCAATTCATCGAGGAAGTGACGCTCACCGAATCCGACGCCGCCCTGCGCGGCGCGGAGAATGCACGCAAGACTTTGATGGCGGGCTTCACCACCGTCGCCGACCTCGGCGCGCCGAACGATTCCATCTTTGCACTCCGCCGTGCAATTGCGGAAAGGCGCGTTGCCGGCCCGCGCATCGTCGCTTCCGGCTTTTCGGTCACGCCCGATGGCGGCCATGGCGACGCCAACGGCTTTTCGCCCCATGTCGTCGACGTGCTGCGCAGCCCTGCGGCGTGCTCGGGCGCCGATTCTTGCCGTGAGGCGACGCGACACCAAATCCAGGCCGGCGCCGATGTGATCAAGATCACGGCAACCGGCGGCGTGCTCTCCAACACTGCAGCCGGCGTCGGCCAACAATTGAGCGACCCTGAACTGCAAGCCATCGTCGAAGCCGCTCACGCCATGGGCCGTCGCGTCACTGCGCATGCGCACGGCGTCGGCGGCATCAACGCGGCGTTGCGCGCGGGCGTCGATTCCATCGAACACGGAAGCTACGCGGATGCGGAGAGCTTCCGCCTGCTGCGGCAAGGCAATCGCTATCTGGTGCCGACCATGATGGCGGGATGGTGGGTCGGCCAATTGGCCGAGCAAGGCGGCACGCTCTCGCCCGCGCAAGCGGAGAAAGCGCGCGCGGTGGGGCCTGCGCTCGTCGCGATGGCGCAGCGTGCGCGGGCGGCGGGCGCGCGCATCGCCTTCGGCACCGACACCGGCGTCTCGCCCCACGGCATGAACGCGCGCGAGTTCCAATTGCTGGTGGAAGCCGGCTTCACGCCATTGCAAGCGATCCAGATGGCGACCGTGAACGCCGCCGACCATCTGCAACTGAACGGAACCGCCGGCCGCATTGCGCCGGGTTACGCCGCCGACATCGTCGCGGTGGACGCCGATCCGCTGGCGGATGTGACCACGCTGATGAACGTGCGCTTCGTGATGGCGCGGGGCGCGGTGCAGAAGGCGGAGTGAGGGGTCGCTAGCGTCGGCGAGCTAGCACCGCTGCCATTAGCATTTGTTCGACTATCGCCTCGAATTCATTCTTTCCGATAGGGTCGAACATCTCGTAATCCGGCGCAGTTTCAGGCCACCACCGATAGAATCTACCCGCCTTATCGAGAACTCGGGAGGCGGCTTTGATTTCTTCATCCATTGGCCTCGTCATGCGACACCCTAGTCTAATCTTGCGGCCACAAAGCGTGCTCTCGAAAATGGGCCCCCTCAACTCTCCGCGCCCAATTTCTGCGCATAGCCGCTGGCCACGAGTTGCGCCATGATGTCGAAGAGTTGATCCGGATTGCTGCGGCGCAGCTGCGCGGCCTGCGCTTCCATGCCTTCGGCGAGGATGAGTTCGCGTGTGCCGGCCGCGATCGCCTCCACAATGCGTTCGGCGGCGATCTCCGGCGCCATGCCGTTATCGATGGCGTCGTCGCTGAAGCCCCGCGCCTGCGCTTTGCCGTCGAGCGCGTTCTTGGAAACGTTGGTGCGCACCGATCCCGGCGCGACCACCAGCACCTGCAAGCCTTGATGCTGCGTCTCGGCGCGGACGCTGTCGTGATAGGCTATGACGCCCGCCTTGGCCGCGCTGTAGGCGCTTCGCAGCGGCGCGCCGATAATCCCCGCCACGCTCGATATCGCAACAACGTGACCGCGCCCGGCGCCGATCATGCGCGGCAATAGCGTCTGCGTCAGGAATATCGGCGCCATGAGATCGACCGCAACGATGCGCTCGTACACTTCGAAATCGGTGTCGGCCGCGAGCGAGCGCTGCGAAATTCCCGCATTGTTGACGAGCCCGTCGATGCCGCCGCCGCGCTGCGCCGCCCAGGCCCATGCCTCGTCGACGATGGACGGAATCCGATCGAAGGCGGTCGCCTCAAACGGCAAGAGCAGCGCCTCGGCGCCGCACGCATCGCGCACGCTGGCGAGCGCATCCTGGTTGCGCCCCGAGAGAATAAGCCGCGCGCCCCGCTGCGCCAACGCGCGCGCCAGCGTTGCGCCAATCCCCGACGAAGCTCCGGTAATCCACCAAACCTTGTCTTCAAACATCAGCCAAGCCCCCCGTCGGAGTCTGCACCCCTGATAGGGGGACGTTGTAGCACAGTCCAGATTTACGCCGGGCGTGTTCGCACTGCTTGTGCTACCTCACGCGAATGAATTCCGGCGAAGCTCTCGAACTCTTGGCGCGTGGCGGTGCGGTTGGCGCCTTCCTGGGCCTCGCCATATTGTGCGTGCGAGGAGGCCGCAGGCCCGCCCACCTCACAGGCGCCGCGTTCTGCCTCGCCGCCGCCGCCCACACGCTCACGCAGCTACCGGGTCTCGAGCTTACGTTGGGGCCCATGTGGTGGCCGATTCTGGCGTTTTCCTTCATGGGCGCAGGCCTGTTCTGGGCGTTCGCGCTTGAATTATTTGAGGATGGCGGCGCGCTCGATCTACGCCGGTTCACGCCAGCACTCGCGCTCCTTGCTGTTGGCGTTGCCGCATCTTCCACTTCGGGGATTGCCCAGCGCAGCCTCTATCTCATCCACAACCTTTTCGGCGCCTGCCTTCTGGCACATGCGCTAATCTTGATTGCGCGCGGTTGGCGCGGCGACCTCGTCGAGGCTCGCCGGCGCTTGCGGGGCCCGATCCTGGCCACAGCCTCGATCTATGCGCTTGCGGTGATATCGGTGCAGACAGGGGAATTGTTTGTCGGGTCGGCGCGGGCGTTGTCGCCGCTCGCGGCCTTCGCCTTGCTGGCGCTCGGCTTACTCTCGTTGGCTACGCTCGCACGCATGGATGTGAGTTTGTTCGGTACGCCGATGCCAGCGCCGTCGCAGTTGCCGTCTCGCACAGCCCCATCCCCACCCGACAGCTTCGATGCCAACACCATCGCGGAGCTTGATCGGTTGATGCGCCAAGAACGCGTCTACCGCGCCGAAGGCCTGACCGTGGGCGCGCTGGCGCGGCGGGTGAGGGTCCCTGAGCATCGCCTGCGGAAACTGATTAACCAGAGCCTCGGCCATCGCAATTTCAGCGCGTACCTTAACCAATGGCGGATCGGGGAGGCCAAGGCGGCGTTGGCCGATCCTTCCCAGCACGAGGTGCCGATCTCGACCATCGCGCTGGACGCGGGTTTCGCTTCGCTCGGGCCTTTCAATCGCGCGTTCAAGCTCGAGACCGGCCAGACGCCTTCGGAATTCCGATCCGCGGCGCTCGCCGGTTCCGCCTGATTTCATGGAGAAGTTTCATAATCGGCGCGTCGTTTTCGAAATCGACTAGCTTGATTTCGAACAAGGCGAGATGGGGCGGCGTGCTTTGGTCATGCTTGTGTCTGCCGAAATGGTCCGGCGCAAAGAGTGCGAGCCCCATGTTGCCCGATTTCGATCTCTGGTGCGAATTTAGCGCCGTCTTTCCTATCATCGCCAGCATAGAAGCCGGCCGTTATCTGATCACTGCAGGCCTGTTCAGCGTCGTAATTTGGGCGTTCTGGCGCAATCATTACTCGGCGCGGAAAATCCAATCGCGCAACGCTGCGCCCGAAGATTACCGGAGAGAAATCCTTGCGTCCCTCCGAACGGCGCTGGTTTTTTCCTGCGTCGGTTTCGGCATGTATGTCGCCTACAGGCTTGGCTGGCTGACTATTTATCAGGACTTCACGATCAAGGGCCCGGTCTATTTCATACTGACTCTGGCCGCGATGATCCTTGCCCAGGACGCCTATTTCTACTGGACCCACCGGGCCATGCATCATCCGCGTCTGTTTCGGAGCTTCCACTGGACCCACCATAAATCCAAGACCCCGACCCCCTGGACGGCCTACGCGTTCGACGTGCCCGAAGCGCTCTTGATGGCGGCTTTCGTGCCGCTCTGGGTAGCGATCGTGCCGATGCACGATCTTGCGATCTTCAGCTTCGTCACTTGGCAGATCGTACGCAATGTCATGGGGCACGCGGGCGTCGAGATGCACCCGGTGTCAGGCAAGCCCTCGCGCTTGTTCGGCTGGTGGAACACGACCACCCACCACGATCTCCACCACCAGAATGGGAGCAGCAATTTCGGGCTTTATTTTTCCTGGTGGGATCGCTGGACGGGCACCGAACATCCCGACTACCAGGCAGAGGTCGCCGCATTCGCGATGTGCCCGATCCGGCGGAAGAAGCCGACGCGCGTTGGCGCCAAAGTCGCCGCGATTGGGGCGCTTACGCTTGGGTTCTGCGGCGCCATAGCGAGCGACGCGAACGCGCAGGCAGGCAGCGCCATCGCCGGCAATTGGGCGACAAACGGCTTTGGCTCCATCGTCCAGTTCCGCCCCTGCGCGGGGAGTCCAGAAACGATGTGCGGGCGCATCGTGTGGCTATGGGCGCCGAACGACAACCAGGGGCGACCTCGCGTGGACAATCATAACCCCGACCGCAATTTGCGCGTACGCTCCCTGATCGGCGTCCAGATCGTCAGAGGATTGCGCCAAACCGCACCCGGCGTGTGGGGCGATGGCTCGCTCTACAATCCCGATGACGGCCGCACCTACACAGGCGCGATACAAGTCCGCAATGGCTCGCTGGAACTGCGTGGTTGCGCACTTGGCGTCTTTTGCCAAACCCAGATTTGGCGCCGCCCCAATGACGTACTCCAAGCCGTGCGTGGGTTGGAGCCATGAGCAATTTCCAACCATCGTGGCGCGCCAAGGCGCTGACCTATCTTCCATTGACGTTGCACCTCATACCGACGCTTGGCGTCGGCTATTTCATCGTCATTCCGCAGAGCTGCATCGCCGGCATCAACGAACTGACGATCGGGTTTGCCGCGGCGAATCTCGGATTCGTGCTTTCCTATGTTGGCGGAATACGCTTGGCGCGAAAGCAAGGAGGCGCCAATGCGTAGGCCGCGCTTCATCGCTGAACAAGCGCGCCACGCCGAGGGCCCCCTCG
>CADEDG010000124.1 GCA_902826035.1 uncultured Alphaproteobacteria bacterium | reverse complement strand
TCGGCCCCGCGCTCGGTCAGCGCGGTTTGAACATCATGGAATTCTGCAAGGGCTTCAACGCCCGCACCCAGGACA
Source organism: uncultured Alphaproteobacteria bacterium (assembly GCA_902826035.1). GTDB lineage: Bacteria > Pseudomonadota > Alphaproteobacteria > Caulobacterales > Aquidulcibacteraceae > Vitreimonas. Next base: position 7,504 of record CADEDG010000124.1, on the reverse strand, counting down.
TGCCCAAGGGCGATCCATGTCCGGTGGTGATCACCTATTACCAGGACAAAAGCTTCACCTTCGAGATCAAGACGCCGCCTGCGTCGTTCCTGATAAAGAAGGCCGCCAAGATGGCGACGGCGAAGAAGCCAGGCTCGGGCTCGAAGAAGCCCGGCGTGGATTTCGTCGGCAAGATTACGATGGACCAGTGTAAAGATATCGCCAAAGCCAAAGGCAAGGACCTCAACGCCGCCGACCTTGACCAAGCCGCGAAGATGATCGCCGGCACCGCCCGCTCGATGGGCGTGGAAGTGGTGGAGTAGGGACATGACCAAAACCACCAAGAGACAAAAAATCAGCCACGCAGGCGTCGATCCGCGCAAGCTGCACACGCTCGACGAAGCCGTGAAGCTGATCAAGCAACGCGCTTCCAAGGACAAAGGCGGGGCCAAGTTCGACGAGACCATCGAGATCTCGATGAATCTCGGCGTCGACCCGAAATATCCCGATCAGCAAGTGCGCGGCGTCTGCTCGCTACCCAACGGCACTGGCCGCACTGCACGCGTAGCGGTGTTCGCGCGTGGGCCGAAGGCCGAAGAAGCGAAGGCCGCTGGCGCCGATATCGTTGGCGCGGACGATCTGTTCGAGACCATCAATTCCGGCAAGATCGATTTCGAACGCCTGATCGCCACGCCTGACATGATGGCTCTCGTCGGCCGGCTCGGCAAAGTGCTGGGCCCCCGCGGGATGATGCCGAACCCGAAAGTCGGCACCGTCACCATGGACGTGAAGAAGGCCGTCGCCGACGCCAAGGGCGGCGCGGTGGAGTTTCGGGTCGAAAAGGCCGGCATCGTCCAAGCCGGCATCGGTAAAGCCAGTTTCTCGGAAACCCAAATCCGCGAAAACGCAAAAGCGTTCCTGGACGCGGTGGCGAAAGCCAAGCCGGCCGGCGCCAAGGGCACGTTCGTGAAGAAGGTCGCGCTCAGCTCCACCATGGGGCCAGGCGTGCGCATCGATCCGAACAACGCGCTGGCGACGGGTTAAGCCCTCGCTGCGCTATGAAAAACAAAACGCCCCGGTGAAAGCCGAGGCGTTTTCATGCCATGCCTGTGGTCTTGCATCAGCGCAAACATTGCCGCTAGGTTAACTCGGGGCGAGGCGCTGCGCATGGCCGACGTTTTCATTTCGTACAAATCCGATGATCGCGTCTTCGCGCAAACATTGGCCCAGAGGCTTGGCGAACAAGGGTTCACGATTTGGCATGACCAGGGAATGGGCGCCGACAGCGAGTACCACAAGCAAATCGCAGTGGAACTTGCAGCTGCCAAGGTCGTGATCGCGCTATGGTCCGCGCGCTCGCACGATAGCCGCTGGGTCTATTCCGAGGCTGACGAAGCCGACAAAGCGAACAAGCTCATCAACGCCTCCATCGATGGCCAAATTCCTCCGAAGCCATTCGACCGCCTTCATTGCCGCGATTTGAGTGGCTGGCAGGGCGCCCCCTCGGATGACCGATACAAATCGTTGTTAGACGATGTACGCCGCGTCATATCTCGGCAAGATGGTGGACCCGCCGCCGAGCGATCGCTTCCGCAAGATAGCGCGGCGGCGCGCGCCTGGCTGCTGATCCAAGATGAAACCGATCCTGAGCGCTACCACCAATTCTTAGCACAGCACGGCGCGTCCCCGCAGGCGGTCACTGCACGCCGGCATCTGGACGACATAGTGCGTTGGCAGGCGCTTACGGGTCCACCAAGCCGGGAGAAACTCACCAAGATCGATCAGTTCATCTTATCCGGCCCGTTCAGCGCGTTGGGAGAGGGCGCGAAACAATTGCGCCGAGCGACGCTCGACGCGGTCGTAGGGCAGGAATCTCATCACGCGTCAGAACGAATAAGGCAGTTCGCGAAAGACCTGCAGAGGTTCAACTGGGACCAGCGGGAAAGATTCGAAGAGACGCTGGCCGCCAAAGCCTTAGATCGAGCCAAACACAATGCGGATCGCTGCAAACAGGAGTTAGACAAAGCACAGAAGGAATTCGACGACGTAAAGGACGCAAGGCTCGTTGAGTTCAAATTTTCAGGACTACCCCCAAATTTAGAAGTCGAGTCGTTCCTCGTCTGGGCTGGCAGGTGGCTGATGTGGAGCTTGGTTCTCGGGCTTATCTTTGTACTACCCGCTGTTTTCACAGTGCTGGTGCAAGGGCGCTTAGGTCCGGATGCATTCGCTACTCAGTTCGGATACGCGATGGCCTTTGGCTTTTTTGTCGCTATTTTTGCGACGATCTCGGTCGATCACCGCGCCCTTTATTATGATTCTCGTTTGGAACGCGCTGAGGCAGCCCAAGGCGCCGCAACTAGCGCGGAAGCTGCGCACAACAGCGCTCAGGCCGCCGCCGACGAAGCCTGGAAGCCGTTTCAGCGCGCGATTGATGCGTTCGAGTTGAAGCGGCCGGGCGCGTGAAGCCGCCGCTCTCTTCCTATTTCACCGCCGCTGCTGGCTGTGGTGAAACACCGCGAGCACGCGGACTTCGGTCTCCAGGTTTTCGTACACCAGGATGTAGGGATAGCGGGTCAAGATGAATTCGCGCACGCCCTCTTCGGGGATGGCGCGCCCGAGTTCAGGCGAGGTCTCGAGGAGGGTCGCGGATTTGCGGATGTACTCGACCACGCGGTGCGCGGCGCGAGGGTTGTCGCGCGCGATGTAGTCGGCGATTGAGTCGAGTTCGTCGAGCGCGCAGTCGTCCCAGGCGAGGGGCTTCACGCCAGCCGGGCCAGCAAACGGTCAATGCGCGAGGCGTCGCCAGCTTTGAAGCCATTGCCACGGCGTCTGCGCACCTCAGCCATCTGCTCGTCGGTCAGCGCTGAGTTCACGACAGACACAGCCGCCGTAAGTTCGAGGACGAGGTCGGCGACTTCCTCCTGCCGCTCTGGTGGCAACTCCGAGAGCGCCTTTATGGCAAGGTCGAGCTTTCCCATGGGCTGAACTCTCTCACACTCTGTCATGAACCTCAACCGCCAGTGCTGGGTCCCCGAAAGTCGGCACGGTGACCATGGACGTGAAGAAAGCGGTAGCCGACGCCAAGGGTGGCGCGGTGGAGTTTCGGGTTGAGAAAGCCGGCATCGTGCAAGCCGGCATCGGCAAAGCGAGCTTCTCGGAAACCCAAATCCGCGAAAACGCAAAAGCGTTCCTGGACGCGGTGGCGAAAGCCAAGCCGGCCGGCGCCAAGGGCACGTTCGTGAAGAAGGTCGCGCTCAGCTCCACCATGGGGCCAGGCGTGCGCATCGATCCAAGCAACGCGCTGGCGGCGGGGTAGCGCGTTTGGCTATAATTGCCGCAATGAAAGAAGTCGCGCTCTACGAAGCCAAGAATAAGCTCTCCGCCCTGGTCCAGGAGGTCGAGGAGACTGGCGCCGAATTGATCATCACCCGCCACGGCAAGCCGGCCGCGCGGCTCTCGCCGGTGCATTTGTTCTCCGTCGCCGAGCGCGAGGCCGCGTTCAGGCGTTTGGCTGAGCGCCGCGACGCCCAGACCGATGCCGGCATGACGCCGTTCGATTGGAAAGCGGCGGTTGACGAAGGCCGCGAGTGAGCCGCGTCGTCATTGACGCCTCTGTCGCTTTCTCTTGGATATTGGCGATGCAGCGCACCAACGCGGCCGATGCTCTGCGCACGTTAGCCAATTCCGAATTCGTCGCGCCGCACATTTTCGGCTTCGAGCTTCGCAACGGATTGCTGAGGGCTGAGCGCCAGAAGCGTCTGTCCAGCGTCGCTACTGAACTCGCCATCGCCGACTTGCTCGGCGCTGTCGTGCACCTCGATGACCCGCCCAGTCCCGCGATCATGGCGGCTGTCCTTGAAATTGCCCGCGTGCACGGCCCGTCCTTCTATGACGCATGCTATGTAGAATTGGCCGAACGGACTGGCGGCGAATTGGCGAGCCGGGATACCCCACTTTAGCCGTGGCGGAGACGCTTGGCATCAAGGTGTGCGATGCGCACTAAGCGAGCGTAGCATATTTTGAAGCAAGAAAGGCTCTCGAAAACTCAACGGCGCCGCTGGATTCAATGAGTCCTTCAAAGTAGCTTCTGTCGCTCGGGGGGGCTGGTGTCCGAAACAACAGTTGTTCGTTGCCCGCGTTGGGAGTGCGGGAAGGGTCTTAGGCTTCCTGTCGGGGTGTCTGGGCTCGTTGTCTGCCCGCATTGCAACGTTCGGGTCCACCTTTCGACCAAACCTATCGAGTCGGCAGCTTCAGAAAAAGTCGTTCCTACCCGGCCCAGAAAAACTTCGGCTGTTCGCCGCCGTCAGTACATGATCTGGAATGCGTACTCTCATATCGCCAGTGTCGTGGGCGCTATCAGCTTAGCGAATATTGTTAGAGAGGTGGTGGAATTCAAACAGATCATACGCGATTTCCTTGACGCTTGGACGAACGTCGTGAAGCCAATCGCTGATTTCTTGTTTGGTTGGGTGGCAGTCGTCTGGGATTGGTTGCGAATCCCAGTCGAGCTTCCTTTTTGGTACAAAGACTACCTTATCATCGGCCTTGTCGTCTCCACCGCGATCGCGCGCGGCGCATTGGTAGCGGGCGCTTCGGACCTGTCGGGAAAGAATCGCCTCATTCGTGAAGCTTACGGGATGCTGCGTAGCCGCGACGGCGAGAAATCACCGGAGTTCAACCAAGTTTTGGAGGAATTGCGGGAGGCCGACCCAAGTGCAGCAAGCGCGCTCGAAGTTGACGTGGCGCGGAGAGTGAGAGGCTCGTTGATGGTGCAAGATGCAGAGCGGAGGCAGTTGGGGTCGGCCGCACCAGAGGCTGGATCGCTGCTTGCGTTGGCGATTTTCGGGTTGCCCATTTGGCCGCTGTCATTTTTGACCTCAGTCAGTGTCGTCGCTGACGTCGAGGCGATCGACACGGTCGACTATTTTGTTACATCATCGCTCTTTCTGCTCTATTTTTTCGTTATTGTGATGGTCAATTACGCGTGGTTTTTTGCGACCTAGCGGTTGCGCGTGACCCGCTGTTTGGGGCGCGAGGGCGGGGTGCGAGTATTCGGCGGCGTGCGCTTCCCGTCGTCTCCTTTGGCCGCTATAAAGGATTGGATGAGCACCTCGTTAGACTGGCCCGTCCTGGCCGAGGAGATCGCGCGCGGCACGGTGCGCGATCCGTTGCAGCATTTGCGCCCGCGCCAGAAGCGCGAATGCCCGCTCTGCGGTTTCACCGGCTATTTCCTGAGCGCGGGCAGCCGCCAGGAGGCGCGTTGCCCGAATTGCGCCTCCAAGGAGCGCGACCGCATCATCGCGCTGCATATGAAGCGCGCGGGCGTCGACCCCTCGGGAAAGCGCGTGCTGCACTTCTCTGCCGAGCGGCCGTTCTTCCGCCGTTGGCGCGCTAATCCGGATTATGTCGCCGGCGACATCAAGAAGAGCGCCGTCGCCAACGCCATCGTCGACATCACCGCGCTCGATTATCCCGACAACCATTTCGACCTGATCGTCTGCAATCACGTGCTCGAGCACGTGGTCGAAGACGCAAAGGGAATGGCCGAGTGCTTTCGGGTGATGAAGCCTGGCGGGCAGGGCATTTTCTCGGTGCCGCTCGACGATGCGCGCGCGGAAACATGGAATCCGCCGCCCGGCACGCCCCAGGAAGAGATCACCCGCATTTGCGGACGCACCCATGTGCGGCTCTACGGCAATGATTTCGGTGACCTGCTCGCCCGCCACGGCTTTGCGGTGGAGCTGATTTCGTTCACGCCGGAAGAGGCGCAGCGCCACCGGCTGAATGCGCACATGGGCGACAAGGTGTTCGTGGCCCGCAAGCCGGGTTGATCTTGGCGCGCGTCAAGCAAGAACCCGCGCTGTAAACATGGACCACCGGCGTCCTCGCCGGCATCGGTGTTTGCTACCGCTCGGGTGGCGGTGTATTTGCAAGCACCCTAGGCCGGCGAGGACGCCGGCGGTCCATGATTACGCCCCTGCCTATAGCGTGATCACGGTCCTCCGCCACAAAAACGCCCAAATCACCCCCCTTGCGGCGGTGCAGCAAAGCGTGCATATCCCCGCGTTCGTCGGGGCGTTAACTCCGACGAAACCTGTCCAAGACTGCAGGCGCCACGCACAAGGGCCGCCCGAGAGGGTGTTTTGTGCGCGGCTTAAATCTTTGAAAGCACGGTGAAAACCAGCGCTTTCAGGGCCGGCAATAGACAGAAGCTGACGTTTTTCGGGGTGGGCGTCAAGCCCGTTCCCGCAGGGCCGGCCTCTGGGACAGAGCGCGCGTGGGTCGCGCGCCGGTTTCGGGGGTGTTTTTCCGCCGGCCGGCTGACCCGCGCGCTCAACGGCGTTCGGATTGGCCGGGCGCCCAATGAGGAGACCGCAATGGATCGTGCTCAGAAGGCCGAAACGGTGGAATCGCTGAAAGGCGTATTCGCCGGGGCCGGAGTGATGGTGGTAGGCCATTATTCCGGTTTGACCGTTGCGGAAATGACGGTGCTGCGCAGCCGGCTTCGCCAAGCCGGCGCATCGCTGAAAGTCGTCAAGAACAGGCTGGTGAAATTAGCCATCGACGGCACGCCCAAGGCGGGCGCCGCGTCGATGTTCACCGGCCCGACGGCGATCGCTTACTCCGCCGATCCGATCGCGGCCGCAAAGGTCGCTGTCGGCTACGCCAAGGAGAAAGAGCGGTTTGTCGTTCTCGGCGGCCTGTTCGGCGACCAGGTGCTCGACAAGGATGGCGTCATGGCTTTGGCCACGCTGCCTTCTCTGGACGAACTGCGCGGCAAACTTGTGGGTCTCATCCAGGCGCCGGCGACAAAGATCGCAGGCGTGGTTGCGGCTCCAGGCGCTCAGCTCGCGCGCGTGATCAACGCATATGCCAGCAAGGACGCCGCCTAGACCGTCATTTCCGCAAATTCGCATTGAAACAAGCAATTTCAGAAGGGTGCAAACACCATGTCGAAGCTCGATAAAATCGTAGAAGATCTGTCCTCGCTGACCGTCATCGAAGCGGCTGAGCTGGCCAAGAAGCTGGAAGAGAAGTGGGGCGTCTCGGCCGCCGCGCCTGTGGCCGTCGCCGCAGTCGCCGCCGGCCCCGCCGCCGCCGTTGAAGAGAAGACCGAGTTCACGGTCATGCTCACTGGCGCTGGCGACAAGAAGATCGAAGTGATCAAGGAAGTGCGCGCGATCACGGGCCTCGGGCTCAAGGAAGCCAAGGACCTGGTTGAAGGCGCGCCCAAGCCGGTGAAGGAAGGCGTGAACAAGGCCGATGCCGAAAAATTCAAGCTCCAACTGGAGAAGGCCGGCGCCAAGGTCGATCTGAAATAAGTCTGCGAAAATCGGAAGCCGGCGCCGAAAGCGCTGGCTTCCCAACGCGCATCTTGTACGAGATGCGCCGGAGCGCCGCCCCGCCCGCGGCGTTTTGATGCGATCGGAGCCGCCGGCGCGCGAGCCGGCGCGGTCTGACGGGCGGAACGCGGCGCAGTCGCCCACGCTGACGGGTCTTAGTGGCCGGGGTCCGTCGTTCAGCG
>CADEDG010000123.1 GCA_902826035.1 uncultured Alphaproteobacteria bacterium | reverse complement strand
TTTAGCCGTAGCCGGAGCCGTGCCGTAGCCGTCGCCGTTAGCGAGCATCGGACTTGCTTTCGCGAATTGATGCTTCGGCGGCTGCCGTGCATTCGATGATTTCGCAATTTTCGGTGAGATGAAGCCGCGCGACGGGCTCGCCGATTTTGCTCCCTGCATCAAGTCCGTGGTTTGCTACCCCGGACAGATATTTCGCGTCCCAGTACCAGAGTCGCCGGCTTTGAGTCAGCACGCACTCGCGCCCCTCTTGCGCCTCCAACACGCCCGCGTGAACGCCCGCATCGCGGCAACACACAATGACGTATTTTCCGATCATGCCGTTTTCCAATGTCGCCTCCTGATTCCGCACTTTGGGCCGGTTCCCAAACAAGCGCAAGGGGGGTTCATTCGGGCGGCTCGGCCCCACGCAGGATCAGCCAAGCAACCGCCGCCTGCAAAGTCACCAAAACGCCAAGCGCAACGCCAAGGAAAAACGCCAGCGTCACCGACGCCCTCGGTACGGGCTCGGCGCGCCAGGCCGGCGAGGCGCGGGCTCTCCCGTGACGATCTCGTGCGCTGCATCGCGGATTTCATGGCGAGGCCACACAGGCCCGTCATTGAGAGACGAGGCCCGCCCTTTTTTTATAGGTGAAAGGTGCGGGCCGTGCGTTGCGAGCGTTTGCGCGGCAGCGAGGCAATCGGGATGGTAGCGCCAGCGGTTTTCGTATCGGTAGCGCTCGATAGTGAGTCCCGCCGCGGCGACGCGCTGGCGTAGCATGCTCATCAGCATGGCCAACGACGAGGCTTTGAAGGGCCGACCGCCTTTGGCTCGCGACAATGCGTCGATGAGCACGGCCTCGGTTCGCCATTGATCAGCGGCGGCGAGCGTTTGGTGCAGGACGGCGAGCGTGTGGTTCAGGCCGAGCGTCCGAAGATGTGCGCTGAGCACGGCCGGCGGCAATGTGGCGGCGCGACCGAGCAGGGCCTGGCGATCGGCTTCGCCGATCCCGTAGTGCGCGGTCCGGCCGCGCTCAGTGGAGATGTGAGCCAAGCCGGCGAGCTTGCGGCTCAGCTTAAGCTTGATCACGCGGACCGATTGTTCGGTTGGTTCGGTTGGTCGGCGTCCGTGCGTCAAAAGCTCGGCCAGGAAGCGCGCTTCGCTTCGGGTGAGGCGCAATTCGTCAGCCAGGCGGGCGGCGGCCTCGGTCGGATCAATCATCGGCCGCGCTCCTGCGTGGCCGCAAGCATGGTCAGGGCCGCGGGAAGGGCGGCCAGGCCGGCGGCGGTCAGCGTCAGCTTGGGGGCATAGACCGCGTCGGCCAGGCCGTCAGCGACCAGCCGGCGGGCGTCGGTGACGGTGAGTCTGGCGTCAACCGGCCGGTGTTGGCCGCCGTGATCGAATAGGCGTTTGAGCGCGCGGGATGTTTGGACGTCGAGCATGGGGCCTCCATGCCTCAGCCGACGCGATCCGGGTTAACGTTTCGTTTTTGCGGCTTGCCGAGCGGCCTTCGCTTTGGCGGGGCGCAGGGATTTGCGCGGCGCCGGCTTGACCTGCATTGCGGAGGCGCGCGCCCCGGCGGCGGGAGCCTGGGCCAGCGCGGCCATGAGCCGGGTCAGCTCGGCGTCGGCGCGCTCGTATTGCCGGGTGAGCAGGTCAGATCCCGAAGCAATCGCATCGAGGCTCTTGCCGTCGTTCATGATGTAGAGCGAGACGCTCGAGCGCTTGCGGTTGGCGAGCTTGCCGTATTGGTCGGCGCGGCGGAGCAGGTCGGCGCAAAGGCGGCTCGGGCCGGAATGCTTGCGCGTTTTCTTGGGGGAGGTGATTTGCGTCATAGCCACCTCATAGGGGTTCCGCCCAATCTGGCAAGGGGAGGTCTGCCATCGCCTTGTGATCGCCTTGTGATCGTCGTGCGGCGCGCGAAGCGGCGCGGGGATAAGCTGGGGGCGCGCCGGGGGTAATGAGGGGGTAAAAGCCGGGGCGCTTTGAGCAATCCCCAAGAGGGCCGAAATGCTCCCCGCGATGTCCCCGCGCCGCCCCCAGGGCAGGGCCTTTGCGCGCGCGGTTTTCCCCGTTTGTCGGCCCCCAACAACAACAACGCTCAGCCCTCTTTTCCGATTCAAAGAAAGAGGTCTTTTGATGTGGGTTTTGGGGGCAATTCCTGGCGGGGATTCTGGCGGGGCTTGGAATCCGGTTTTTGGCCTTTTTCCCGCCCGAGCGCATTGCTAAGTCATTGATTTTACACGGGTCGTATGTGCCGCCCCGGATAGCTAATCCGGGGCGGATGGGCGGAAATGGGACGCGATTGCGTGCTTGCAGGTATTTGATTTTACGGGACTTTATTCGCCGCGCTTGGGGCCGCTTTTCGGCCCGCGAATTCCCGCTGGCGGGGCTGGGGCGGGGCTTTCGGCGGGGCTTTGCGTCCGCACCTCCACCGGCCATTCGATGATGTCCTGGGCAGCCATTTGCCACAGAGATTCGGTGTCATACTCCACCCGCACGGCGTCCACATTGCCCGCCCGCACCTTGATCCGCCGCCCCTCCTCATCGACCTCATAGACCGCAAGGAAGTCCTCCTCGGTCAAAGCCTGCGGGTTCACGCGGGTCAGCCAGCGCCACACGGTCTTACCGCACTCCTCGCAGGCCTCCTTCATCCACAGCGGCGCTTGCGGCGGAACCTCGACCCAGCTCATCGATGCATTGCAGTACGGGCATCCCCCCATCACAGGCATCAGCTCTCCGCGGGGTTCGGGCGCCTAATGCGCGGCCTGAGTAATTCGTGCGTCAACGTCACCTCAGCACAATAGAGGGGCGCCTTGCACGGGGGCGCCGCTTGACCAGACCACCACCGTAGGTGGCGGCGCAACGGCACACGAATGGTGTCGCCTTCTTTCATGCCAAGGGTCGCAGCGATAAAGAGCGCCCTCTGGATAATGTCATCATCGCTGGCATCATCGAAAAGCATTTCGCGCGTCATGTGCTTTTTCCCTTTCGGAGAGAGGCGGGGTTTTCGGCGGGCCGATACACCCGCGCGATGTGGCGCGAGAGCGGAAGTGGAATCTTCGCGATCTTGGCGCTGGCGGCTTTGCGGGCGGGGGATTTGCAGTGACCTTGGCGCCATGCGCCAGCAGGCGCTCAGCCGCGGTGCCAGCGGCATAGGTCTTGCCCGACCCGGACGTGCCTACAAACGCCAGCCGGTCATCGAGAGCGGCATCGGGGATCGGGTGCGCGGCGGGCGCTGGCTTGGACTTGGAGGATACGGTCATGCTGGCAACGACTCATTTCCTTGAGCGCGACGGCGCGGGAGCGGGCGGGCTCTTTTCTTGGGCCAAATCCCAACGCGGCGCAAGCCCCCCCTTTTTTTACACCCCCCGCCCCCCGCTGCGCGCGCTGACCCGGCCCAAAGCCGCGCGCAGATCGTCCTTGTGCACGTGCGCGTAGCGCTGGGTGGTGGTAATCTTTTTGTGCCCGAGCAGCCGCTGGGCCAGCGCCAGGTTGCCGCCGCCATTGGCCCGCAGGATCGCGGTCGCGGCGTGGTGGCGCATGCCGTGCAGGATGCGTCCGGGTTCGACCCCGGCCCGCGCCGCGGCCGCGCGCAGCCGGTGGCCCATCGCGTAATAGCCGATCGCCCGGCCCTTGGCGTCCACCCAGATGTGCTCGCAGCCGGCGCTCGCGGCTCGCGCCGCCTGGGCGGCTATGGCCTCAGCGTCGGCGGGATCCAGCGTCACGGTGTGGCGGGAGCCGTCCTTGCGGCTTTCGCGCCATTCGCCAGAGCGGTTGAGATAGCGGCCCAGCTCGAGTTCGGGTCCGCCGGGCGCATCTATCGCCAGCGCATCGGCGGGGAAGTACAGCTCGCCGCGGCGCGCCCCGTAGGTAAGCGCCAGCGCCAAATACAGCCGCTCGGCATCGTCGCCCAATTCACGGCCCCAGCGGTCAATCTCGGCGAAGTCGAACTCGCGCACGATCTCGCCGCGCTCCTTCAGGCGCAGCTCGCCCCAGGCGATTTCCGGCAGCGCCAAGCCATGCACAAGGGCGGCGCGCTTGCGGGCGGGGCGGAACGTGTCGACGATATCGCGATTGACGGCGGCCCCGCTCAATTCGCGTCCATAGCGCGAGGGTTCGCGCCGCCGCGCCTGCACCGCCTCGTTGAGCTGCGAGAACCCCACGCTGGCGAGGGGCGTGGCATCCCCTAGCAGGCGGCGTACGATCGCCAAGCGCTGGCGCACGTCGGCAGCGGACCGCAAGTGCTGAGCCGTGTCGCGCCAATACAGCTCGCACGCATCGGCCACGGTGACCACGCTGCGGGCCTCGCGCTTGGCGGCGGCGGCCTTGCGCGGCGCGGTCGGGCCAGCCGCGCCTTTATCGATGGCGGCTTTGTGCGCCCTTTCCGCGCGCGCCGCCTTGGCCTGCGTCGAATAGGTCGCCGGGCTGTTGTACCGGGCGCCGCCGCGCTCGAAATCATAGCGCCAACGCAGGCCCTCGGCCGTCTTGCGGGAATAGATGGTCATGCGCGCATCCTCGCCCCGGATTCGCTAAGCGCGCGTAAGTGGTCCCCCTCGTTTGGCCCGCGCAATTATCCCCAGCTCATAAGGTTTGGGGGGCTTCCCAATGCGCGAATCGCGGGCTAGCGTCAGGGTTGAACGGGGGGTGTTGAGCAATGGCCGCAGATGACGAAAGCGCTTTTGAGCCAGCGGGCGCCGCGACGCTTGATGAAGACGCCTTGCTGCTCACGCCAGGCCAGCGCAAACGCTTTGAGAAGCGGCTGAAACAAGCCGACGCCAAAGAGACTATCCGCGGCGAACTTCGCGCCGTGGCGCGGCTGCGCCCTGAGGATCGCGCGCTGATGGAGCGCGCCGTTACCTATTGGGCACGCGCTTTGCGTGAAATTGAGAAGCCGCCTATCGATCCGCTGGTCGATAAGATGTGGGCGGGCGGGCAGCGCAAGTCGGGCCACAAGTCCACACGCACGCGCCTCGCAAGCCCCGCCGTTGAGGCCGACCGCGTCGCGGTGTTGCGGGGCGACCATCCCGCGCTCGATGAGGCGCGAACTATTTTTCCGACTACCGTCGAATCGGCGTGGCAATCGCCGCGGCTTCTGGTTTCCGGGCACAACAATTCCAAGCTAGGCGCCAAGGTCGAAAAGGGGCGCTGGGCGGGCGCGCCGATTTATCACCTGACCTTGGAGGAACGCGCCACCTGCCCGCGCTCCTGCCCGCAATGGGCGGGCTGCTATGGCAACGCGATGCACATGGCGCGACGCCACGACGCGCGCAGCGAAAACTTCCTCGACTTCCTCGCCTCTGAGCTTTGGTTGCTGACGCGCGCAAGCCGGGCGCACGGGATCGTGGTTCGTTTGCACACGCTGGGGGACTTTTACTCGGTCGAGTATGTCGATTTTTGGCGCGACATGCTCAAGCGCAATTTGGGCCTGAAGGTTTGGGGTTACACCGCTTGCCACGCCGACGCGAAGGACCCGGGCGAGCGCGCCATCGGCCAAGCGCTTGCAGCGCTCGCCCATGACAAATGGGACCATTTCGCGCTCCGCTTCTCGAACCGACGCGGCTCCCTCGGCGCCATTGTAATCGACGATCCGTGCGAGGCCGGCGCGGCGCTGCTTTGCCCCGCTCAACATGGCGTGGACGATGAGGCCAAGACCGCCGCCTGCTCAAGCTGCGGGTTGTGCTGGTCGGAATCGGCGCGCGACAAAACCATTGCGTTTTTACGCCACGGCATGAAGCCGCCCAAAGGGCCGCGGCCGGCGAAGCTATGACCCGGTGGAAGGGATACGCGCGACATCGCGACGGCTATTGGCCAACGCGCACGCCGCATTGGGAGGGCGAGGCGTATGGCGCGCGCGAAGCCGCTATCCTGACCGCGCACGCCGCCGGCTGGCTGTCCGGATCAGTGCAGGCCGTGCGCGTGCGCGCGGACATTGGCGCGCTGTCGCTGCGTGAGTTCGTTGTGGGGCCGGATTTGGAAGCGGTCGAATTGGGAGAGCGGCGATGAATGTGAAATTGCTAGAGGTGCGGGATCTTGGCCGGCGTGCTCGGCGACGTCATCGCCAAAGCTGAGGGGGAATAATGACCCTCCCCGAACTCCTCTCCCGCGTTGAAGCTGCTACAGGGCCGGATCGCGAACTGGATCGCGACATATGGGAAGCGGTCACGAACGAATGCACGCATCGCGAAACGCAGTTCGTATATCTCGAAAACGACGAGCGAGAACTGGAATGCGTGAACTGCGGCGCTGACACATACGGCGCTGACAAATGGTCGGGTCTAACCGCCTCCCTCGACGCTTCGCTTGCGCTTATTGGGCGCGTGCTGCCGGGATGCAAATGGTCTGCTGGATCTTACTCTTTCATTGACGGCCATGCCGGTGGCGAGGCGCGCATTGTTCTGCGCAATGGGTTTGATTCCGACGCCGACAACGAAGGCTGCTACGAAACCCCAACCCTCGCGCTCCTCGCCGCGATGCTCAAGGCGCTGATCACGCGCCAGGAGGAAACGCAATGAATGGACTGCTCGCTGACGGCATTTTCCTCGGCTTGCCGATGGCCGACTATCTCGCCGACCCCGCGCTCAGCGGCTCGGCGTTTTACGCCCTGCTCACCGATCCGGGCGCCATTACTTGGGACAGCCCCGCCAACCCGCTGTTCGATCCCGATGCGGCGGAAAAGAAAACCCTGGGCCAAGCGCGCGGATCGGCCAGCCATTGCGCCATTCTCGAAGGCATCGAGGCATACGAGGCCGCCTATTGCGTCGCCCCCAACGGCGCGCTCAAAACCGGCGACGACATGAGCGCCTGGCTGGCCCGCGCCAAGGCCGAGCGCGCGGATTGCGCCGGTTTGCGCACCAGCGGCAAAGTCGCCGAACTGCGCGCGCGCATCGAGGACGCGCGCCAACGCATCGCCGAAGACGACCCCTTGTGGCCGGTTTTCTTCGACGAAAAGGTCGGTGGGCGCGCCGTGCTCAGCGCTGGCGACGATGCGTTCGTGCGGCTGCTGCACCGCTTCGTGCATGCCGATCCCGATTGCGCCAAGCACGTCACCGGCGGCCTGCCCGAGGTCACCATCGTGCTGACCCGCGAAGGCGTGCGCTTCAAGTGCCGCATCGATTACATGACGGCGTCCACCGATCTCGACCTAAAGACATACGGGCGCCCGCCGAATCTCGACATGGACCTGAAGCGCCACCTGGTGCGGCAGAACTTTTACAACGGCGCGCATTTGCAAGCGGCGCACAATCACTCGATGGCGGCGCAAGCGGGGCAATTAGCGCTGCACCAAGATTTGCCCATCAAGTGCTGGGGCGAAACGTCCGCTAATCGCGCGACCGATCTGACCAGCATTTTCCTTCTGCGTGAGTACAAGCCCGCCGTGTTCCGCTGGCTGTTCGTGCGCATGGACGGCGCGCCGGCCAGCATGGTGGTGCCGTTCCGCCAGAGCGACGGCATGTATCAGCACGCGCTCGAGCAGATCGACCAAGCGACGGACATTTACCGCGAATATTCCGAGCGCTGCGGCGCTGGCGAGCTTTGGCTGACCAGCCACGGCGAGCAAGAGATCGACGACACCGACTGGCCGCTTGGGGCTTGGGGGGGGTGAGC
>CADEDG010000122.1 GCA_902826035.1 uncultured Alphaproteobacteria bacterium | reverse complement strand
TCGCCTCGCGCATCTGCCATGACATGGTCGAACCGATGAGCGCCATGATCCAGGGGCTCGAAATGATCAAGGGAGGCGACGGCAAGCTCGACCCAGACGCGCTTTCGCTTCTGGACCATGGCGTCGGCAAGGCATGGGCGAAGCTCGAATTCTTCCGCTTCGCGCTCGCGGGCGCGCTAGCGGAGGGAGATTCGACGCTGGAGGAAGGCCGCGAAGTCGCGCACAAACTCTATTCGGTGCTTAAGCCCGAACTGAAATGGAGCGCCGCCAACATCGCCATGCCGCGCCCAGCGGTGCGGGTGATCGTCAATCTCCTGTTGATC
Source organism: uncultured Alphaproteobacteria bacterium (assembly GCA_902826035.1). Taxonomy (GTDB): domain Bacteria; phylum Pseudomonadota; class Alphaproteobacteria; order Caulobacterales; family Aquidulcibacteraceae; genus Vitreimonas. Next base: position 7,318 of record CADEDG010000122.1, on the reverse strand, counting down.
GCCAACGAATGTTTGCCCCGCGGGGGCGTCGTCGAACTGGCGGGTGAGGCGGGGGAAGTGCGGGTGATCGCAACGGGCCCGCGCGCCAAGCTGCGCGAGACGACCGCTGCAGCCCTGCGCGGCGACGCCGGGGAACTCTCTGGCCACACCATTCAACCCACCCTGACTTCGCTGCTGGCGCGCCAGGGCGGAGTCGAGTTGAGCGCGAGGGAAGGCGAGGAAAAGGTCGAACTGATCGCCCGGTCCTCCGCGTTCCGGCTTTAGCCGTAGCGCCTGCCCGGGCGGCTTGCTAAGGAACGGCAAAAGCAATCCGCGGCAGGGCAATGCGCAAATTGTATTCGATCCAGTTGCGTATCGGGCGCCGCGGCCGGCGGGACCGCTCATGAGCGCCTCCCCCATCGCGTCAGTAGTGGTCGCCGTCCTCAACGAAGCTGAAAACGTCGCCGAGGTGTGCGACGAAATCCTGCGCGCCATGACGCCGTGGGACAATTTTGAAATCGTCTGGGTCGATGACGGATCGACCGACGAGACCCCAGCAAAGCTGAGCGAAATCGCGCGGCGCGATCCGCGCGTGCGCCTGGTGCGTCACGATCGCCGTTGCGGCAAATCCCAGGCTGTTCGCACCGGGGTAATCGCGGCGCGCGGCGAGTGGGTCGCCACGCTCGATGGCGACGGCCAGAACGATCCAGCGGATTTGCCGGCTATGCTCGAACTCGCCCGCAAGGCGAGCGGCCCGGCGCCAATCGTCGCCGGCATTCGCCAGCGGCGCAACGATCCTGTCTCGCGCCTGATCGCCACCCGCATCGCCAACGGCTTGCGCATGGCGGTGCTGGGCGACAATTGCGCTGACACTGGATGCGGCGTGAAGGTGTTCCGGCGCGAGGATTTCCTGTTGCTGCCGTGCTTCGAAGGCATGCACCGTTTCCTGCCGGCTTTGTTCAAGCGCTACGGGCATCCCACCATCAACCACCCCATCAGCCACCGCCCCCGCACCAAGGGGCAATCCAAATACACCAATCTCGGTCGCGCTTTTGTCGGCGTGTTCGACATGCTGGGCGTTATCTGGCTGACCCGACGCACCAGCGCGCCAACCAACGTTACCGAGGTCAAGCCATGAGCGAGGGAAGTTCGCTCTCGCTGCGCCAATGGGTAATCCTTGCCCTGACCAGCCTGGCTCTGTTCCTGCCCGGCTTCGCCTCTCTGCCGCCGGTTGATCGCGACGAGGGCCGCTACATCGTCACCAGCCAACGCATGGCTGACACCGGCGATATGGTCGACCTGCGCTACCAGGACGAGCCGCGTTATCTGCAGCCGGCCGGCATTTATTGGCTACAGTCGATGGCTGTCCGCGCGCTCGATCCCCCCGCCTACGATAGCGTGTGGGCGTATCGCGTTCCCTCGCTGCTGGGCGCGCTCGCGGCGGTGTTGTTGACGGGATTCATCGGCGCACGGCTGTTTGGCGCCAGAACAGGATTGATCGCGGGACTTTTGTTGGCGGCGTGCGCCTCGCTCAATTTCGAGGCCCGCATCGCCAAGACGGACGCGGTGCTGCTGGCGTCGATTGTCACGGCGCAATTCGCGCTGCTGCGCCTTTATCTCGAACCTGACGCCAGACGCTGGCTCGCGGCGTTGTTTTGGGCGGCACTTGGGGTCGGCCTGATGATCAAAGGGCCGATCATCTTGATCATCGTCGCAACAACAATTGCCGCACTGGTGCTTTGGGATCGGAATGCGGCATGGCTCGGACGCCTGCGACCTCTGTGGGGGCCGTTGCTTATGCTTGCGATCGCGTTGCCCTGGTATGTCTCCATCGGCATCGTCAGCGACGGCGAATTCTACAATCGCGCCATCGGCCAGAGCATGGTCGATAAGATTGGCAACAGTCAGCAAGGCCACAAGGGCCCGTTCGGCTACCATCTGGCGCTGTTTGCGCTGATGTTCTGGCCGGGGAGCTTGCTGATCGGGCATGGGGTTCACACCGCGTGGCGGCGACGCGCCGAGCCGGCGGTACGGTTCCTGATCTGCTGGGCGGTGCCGATGTGGATCGTCTTCGAATTCGTCGCAACCAAGTTGCCCCATTATGTGCTGCCTGCTTATCCAGCGTTAGCGTGCCTGTGCGCGCTGGCGCTGAGCGAAGAGCACAAGACCGGCCGCATCGGGCGCATCGCAATCGTGCTGTGGTCGTTGATCTGGGTGGCGGCGAGTGCTGCCATCGTCGCGATCGGCCCGCTGGCGTTTCAGGAATTCGAGGCTGGCATCCCAACATTTGCCCTTGTACTTTCGGCGCTAACAGCTATCGCCGCGATCGCCGCGCTGTACTTTGTCTGGCGCAGCGACAGCGCCAAGATCGTGGTGGCGCTGACCGCGACCGCACTGTTGGGGCTCGGCTCACTCTACGGCTACACGGCGCCGGGGCTGCACACATTCTGGTTGAGCCCGCGCGTCGATGCGATGGTGCGCCAAGCGCGACCCTGCCAGAACAGCGATCTTGTCACCACGCCCTATAGCGAGCCGAGCCTGGTTTTCCTCCATGGACGCACGCGAACCCGGCTTGCCGCTTCCGGCGCCGAGGCAGCCGAGAAACTCGCCGCCGGTGGGGATTGCGACGTGGCCCTGATCGGCGCCGAGCAGCGCGACGAATTTCTCGCCAGCGCCGCCGCGCGCGGCATGCAAGTGCAACAGCGCGGAGAAGTGAGCGGCCGCAATTATTCCAACGGCGACGATCTGGTGCTGACGCTCTACAGCGCCGAGCAGCGCGACAATGAGCGAGAATAAGTCCCAAAACCGCAGCCGCACGATCGCCGGGCTTGTCGTGCTTGGATTGGTGACATTGGTGGGCTTCGCCGCGCCGCTTCTGCCGCAGGATTTAATCGAGCGCCTGGGCCCATGGCTTGCGCAAGCCAAGGCCAGCCCCTGGGCGCCGCTCGCGGCAATCCTCGGCTACACGCTGTTCGCATCGGTCGGCGCACCGCAATTCGTGTTGATCACCGCTTTGGTCGCGGTGTTCGGGCCGTGGCTGGGCTTCGCCTATTCATGGACGGGCAAAATTCTGGCCTGCACAATCGGCTTTGCGCTGGGGCGGCGTTTCGGCGCACGCCTACTGGCCGCGCACTCAGGGCCAAGGCTTACCGAGTTCATGCGCCAACTGGCGCGCCGCGGCTTTCTGGTCAGTGCGCTCATCCGCATGACCCCGACAGTGCCCTCCGTGCTGATCAACATCGCCGCCGGCGCAACGCCTATTCGCTTCTGGGATTTCTTCTTCGGCACCGCCCTCGGCAGCGTGCCGAAAATGGCGCTGTTTGCGTTTGGCGGCCACGCCGCGATGCAAGCCATGCGCAGCAATAGCGTCTGGACCTGGATCGCCTTGGCTGCGGCGGTAGCGGTGTGGGTGTTGCTCGCCTTCCTGGCGCGCGACTGGATGCGCCGGGCAAGCGCCTCAGTCGGCGGGCGTTAATCCTTTAAGGATCGTTAACCCCCGCCGAGGCAGTCTGCACTCCTGAGATTCAGGGAGTCGCCCATGCAACGCTGCCTCGTCGTCGATGACAGCCGCGTGATCCGGAAGGTAGCGCGCCGCATCCTCGAAGACATGCGTTTCGGGGTTGAAGAAGCCGCTGACGGGCTGGAGGCGCTGCAAGCCTGCCGCAAACAAATGCCGGACGCGATCCTGCTCGATTGGACGATGCCGGTTATGTCGGGGATCGATTTCCTCCGCCAATTGCGCAAGGAGCCCGGCGGGGACAAACCCACCGTCGTTTTCTGCACCACCGAGAACGATGTCGAGCGCATTGCCGAAGCGCTGAAGGCCGGCGCCGACGAATATCTGATGAAGCCGTTCGACGGCGACATCCTTCAATCCAAATTCGCCGAAGCGGGCCTGGTCTGATGCTCAACGACGCCGAATTCGCGCTGGTCGCCCGCGAAGTGAAGCTACGCTCCGGCGCCATGCTGACGCGTGAACTGGGCAACGCGGCGTCGCTGCGGCTGACGCCGCTGGCGCGACGGGAGAATTTCGCGACCGTGCCGGAATTGATCGCGGCCGCCCGCATCCGCCCCGACGGCGCGCTGTGGAACGCCATGGCGGACGCCTTGGCTCTGAGTGACACCCGCTTCTTCCGCGATCGCGCCTTGTTCGCGCGCATCCGCGACGAAATCCTTCCCGCGACGTTGGCGCGGCGCGGCCATGAGCGTGCGCGCATCTGGTCGACGGCGTGTTCGACGGGTCAGGAACCCTATTCGCTTGCCATGATGGTGGAAGAGCTGCGCCAACAAGGCGTCAACGCCGCCGTCGAGATCGTCGCCACCGATTTCTCGCAGCGCCTGATCGATAAGGCGCGAAGTGGGCTTTACACACAATTTGAAGTGCAGCGCGGCCTGCCTATACGCAAGCTCATCGCGTATTTCGAAAAGGCCGGCGACCTTTGGCGTATCGCCGACCGGCTGCGCGCAGCCGTAACGTACGAGTGTTGGAATTTGCTGCGCCATCCAGGCCACCTTGGGCAGTTCGATATCGTTCTCTGCTGCCACGTGCTGCCGAGCTTCGACGCGCAGACACGCGTAGAAGTTCTGTCGCGCATTGCCGACACGCTGGCGCCCGATGGCGTCATCGTTCTCGGCGCAGGCGAGACCTTCCCGGAAGGCGTCGCAGGCCTCATGATCGAAAACGGCATCGCCACCAAACGCTCAGGCGCGCGCCGCGCGGCCTAAAGCAGGGCCTGCGCCGCTTCGACGATCGCGTCCGCGGTGATGCCAAAGTGGGCATAGAGGTCCTTCGCCGGAGCCGAGGCGCCGAACTCGGCCATGCCGATGAAGTCCGAAAGCCCAAACATCTCGAACCAGCCCTGCCCAATCGCCGCTTCAACGCCGATGCGCACCACGTCTGGATCGCCCAGCACCTCGTCCTGGTAATCCTCGTCCTGTTCTTCGAACAATTCAAAACAAGGAACCGAGACGACCCGCGTCGGCACGCCCGCCGCTTGCAAACGCTCGCGTGCTTCCACGGCGAGCGCCACTTCAGTGCCGGTGGCGAAGAGCGCCACCCGCGCGGGTCCGCCTTCGGCGGCGCGTAATTCATAGGCGCCGCGCGCGCTGAGATTTTCCGAGGCGTCGGCGCGCAATGATGGCGCCGCTTGCCGCGAGAGCGCGAGGATGCTCGGCCCCCACGAGCGCGCAAGAGCCGCCTGCCAACACTCCGCGGCTTCCACCGCATCGGCGGGTCGGAAGACACAGAGATTTGGGATCGCGCGCAGCGCCGCCAGATGCTCGATCGGCTGGTGGGTGGGGCCATCTTCGCCGAGGCCGATCGAATCGTGGGTCATCACGTGAATGACGCGAATGCCCATAAGCGCGGCGAGGCGAATGGCGGGGCGCGAATAATCAGCAAAACTCAGGAACGTGCCGCCATAGGGGATCACGCCCCCATGCAGCGCCATGCCGTTCATTGCCGCCGCCATGGCGTGCTCGCGAATGCCGTAGCGCACATAGCGGCCGGCACGATTTTCCGGCGTAAAATCCTCGGCGCCGGATTTCGGACGCGTGAGGTTGGAGCCGGTCAGATCGGCGGAACCGCCGAGCAGTTCCGGAACCGCTGAAAACATCGCTTCTATGGCGGCGCCCGAAGAAGCGCGGGTGGCGAGCGAAGGCTTGGCCTCCGCCATTGCCAGCGCGTGCTGCTGCAACGCCAGGAGCGCCGCGCCGACATTGTCGCCATCCATCGCCACCTCGAACGCGTCGCGGCGGGGCGAATGCTTCAGGTGCGAAGTCCACGCTTCACGCTCGCCCGCTCCGCGCGCGCCGATCTTGCGCCAAGCGGAGGCAACATCTTCGGGAATCTCGAAGGGGCCATGCGCCCAGCCGATGACTTTTTTCGCCGCAGCGAGTTCGTCGGCGCCGAGGGGCTCGCCGTGCGCATGAGCGGTGCCGGCTTTCTTGGGCGCGCCGAAACCGATGATCGTCTTACATGCAATCAGCACTGGCTTGTCGGACTTGGTCGCCGCCTCGAAAGCGCGTGCGATATCTTCGCCGTCGTGGCCATCGCACGCGAGCACGTTCCAGCCGCTCGCTGCAAAGCGCGCTTTCTGGTCGGTCGTATCCGCGAGTGAAATCGCGCCATCGATGGAGATAGAATTGTCGTCCCAGATGACGATCAGCTTGTTGAGTTTCTGGCGGCCAGCAAGCGCGATGGCCTCGTGCGAAATGCCCTCCATCAGACAGCCATCGCCCGCGATCACCCAGGTGCGGTGGTTCACAAGTTCATCGCCAAAGCGCGCATTGAGATGCGCCTCGGCCATCGCCATGCCGACGGCGTTCGCAAGCCCCTGCCCCAGCGGGCCAGTCGTCGTCTCCACCCCTTCTGCGTGGCCGTATTCCGGGTGGCCCGGCGTTTTCGAGCCGAGCTGGCGAAAGCGCTTCAACTCCTCGATGGTCATGTCCGCGTAGCCGCAGAGGTGAAGGAGGCTGTAGAGCAGCATCGAGCCATGACCGGCGGAGAGGACGAAACGGTCGCGGTCCGGCCAGCGGGGATCGGCGGCGTCGAACTTCAGAAAACCCGCGAACAATATCGTGGCGGCGTCCGCCATGCCCATGGGCATGCCCGGGTGCCCAGACTTGGCCTTCTCCACCGCATCCATGGAGAGCGCTCGGATAGCACCGGCAAGACGGCGGGTTTCGACGCCCTCGATCATATTCTTGGTCATGGCACGTCCTTTAGCGCCGATTCGGCGGCACCGGCCTCAGTGTCCCGGATTTGAAGTTCGCCCAGTCAATTGGATCACGCGTAATGCGAACTTCAAATCCATCAGGGACACTAGAATCAATGGCTTATAGTTGGCTGATGAATCTGAAATTCGCTCCGCGCTGGCCATCACGATCGGGCGAATTTCAGATTCGCCACACTAGGACATGCGGTATCAGCCCGGAAGCGCTGCTGGAATGCGGCGCAGAGGCCTCAGCGACCGGAAAGCCGCTCCAGGCGGTCCATTGCGTGCTCAGTCGCGACGCGGGTCGCTTCCATGCGGGCCTGCGACGCCGCCAATTCGGCCTTGACCGCTTCGACGTCGAGGGGCGCGATAGCTTGGGACTGGAGTTCGGCAGTCGACGCCAGCGCTTCGCGAGCGCTCAACCCGTCCTTCATCGCCAACGGGGCGACGAGGCCCACAAGCGTCATAGCGCCCGCGCCAGCGACGAAACTCGCAGCGATCATGCGCATGCTCGACTTGTTTTGGGCGGCTGACATTGTGGGTAACTCCCTTTCGAAGGCGGCGTCCTTATCAAATGGTGTGCGACGCTGCAATTGCTAGTTTTGCGGCGCCGAAAAAAACAA
>CADEDG010000121.1 GCA_902826035.1 uncultured Alphaproteobacteria bacterium | reverse complement strand
AGCGTTACCCATGTGTCCGGTACGAAACGTCACCTATGTCTCAGGTCGCTCACTTTTTTCTAGCCACGGCTGAGCGCAGACTTCACCAACCTGATGAACGTGTGCGTGCCGAAGCAATATATCTGGCTGGGCTGGTGCCGGGCAATCTGCACGGCCAACGCATCGCGAAGACCGGTTCGATCTTCATAGTGTAGGCGGGCGGAAATTTTCTCGGGGCACCTCTCCGCTTCCCCATAATGCAAATAGCCGCGTTTCCCGAGCAGGACGATTTCCCGAGCCGCGCTCGGCAATGCATCGACGAAAGCGGTGAGCCGTCCGCGGTCCTTGTCGTCGGGAAGTGAGTATATGATGAGAGTGCTCTCGCATGCGAACGTGCGCTTGAACCAATCGCGGTCGAGTGAGTCTAAGCTGATCAACGCGTCATAGGTGACGTCGATGCTCCGGAACGAGAGTTTCCCCCACGCCGCGGATACTGCGTCGATGTTAATTCCCAGCAATCGCGTGTCGTCGATTGGCAGCAGACTCATCACGACTTGTCGCGCTAGGCGGTCGTCGAGCGCATGCCAGCGTGGCCCTCCCTCGCGCGCCGGTAAGTCACTCTCGCCAAGCAGCCTTAAGCGCTCATCAAGTCCGCATTCCTCCAAACGACACAGCGCTTGGCCGGAGGCGATGGTGACGTTGCTTGTCCGCGCTATCGCAAGCTTAGCGGCCGCGATGTCGCATAGTGTCGGTCCGAGGTGGCCGGGATGCTCGAACAAGATCGACGTGATGACAGCGACTTCCGCTGGCAGCACGCCGACTTCGTCATGCGCTGCGCCGCGGCCGGTCTCCAAAACAACCCAATCGACATTTTGCCGTTTGAACCACGCCAATGCGATCAACAGGAAAATCCCGAACGGCGACAGATAGGCCGAACCGTTCAAGCCCAGTTCAACCTCCCGAAGCGATGGCCGCAGCGTCTCGTACAGCTCCACAAAATGCGCGCGCGTGATCTCGGCGCCGTTGATTTTCATTCGGTCGGTGTGCTCGAATTCTTCTGGAGAAACGAACAACGCGATCTTGGCCTGTGGTCCTGCAACGTGCTGGAGATAGTGGGCGATCAGGCGGCTGGTGGTGCCTTTGCCCTTACTTCCGGTGATCTTCACAGTTCGCGCGGGATCAGGCAGCAGGTCGAGCTTGCGTGCGACATTCAGGATCAGGTTGGGGTCTTTGAATTCGCGATCCAGTAACCCCGCAACCATAGCGCGGGTGCGCATATAGCCGGCGTACATCTCGTCCAGCGCCCGCTGGTATGCGGCGTCTGCTTTCACAGCCCTGTACACGGGCGTTGGCGTGAACTGGGGGCCACAGTGTTCATAACTGCACTTGACCCATGTTTGGTGCGCCACTCATCATGTTAGTCGCCATCACCCAATCCACGGGCGCGGGCGGGCCCGTCAAGGGGATTTGGTGAAAGAGCAATGAAAACCTGGCAGGTTCCCTATCCCAAATTTGGCGCGGGATCGGGGCTAGTGCGCGTCGTGAGGGTCGCGCGTAAGCTGGGCGTCGGTCTAGCCGAGTTCGGTGCGGACGGCGTCGTTGTGGTGGGTTCCAACGGAAAGGGCTCAACGGCGGCGATGTGCGCGGCGCTTCTACAGCAGACGGGTGCGCCGACGGGCCTGTTCACCTCGCCGCATTTGCTGCGGCTGAATGAGCGCTTCCGCGTCGATGGCGCCGACATCGGTGACGAAGAACTGGAGCATCACTGGCGCCGGGTGCGCGAGGCGGTGGTCGCTGCCGGTGTGGAGGCTGAGCTTGGCGGTTTCGAGTTTCTATTTCTGGTCGCCGCGGATTGGTTTGCCGCCCGGGGGTGCAGGCACACGGTGTGGGAGGCGGGCATCGGCGGGCGCTTCGATCCGGTTCGGATGATCAAGGCGCGGCGCGTCGGGCTGACGGCGCTCGATTTAGAACACACGGATTTGCTAGGCGACACGTTGACTGCGATCGCGTGCGACAAGGCTGATGCGGCGCCGGTGGGCGGCAAGCTGTTCGTCGGCGAAATCGAAGAGGATGTCTTCGATGTAGTCCAGCAGCATTGCCGCGCGCGCGCGGTCAGCGTTTTGCGCGCTCCAGCCCTGCACGATTGCGATCCGCCGCTTGCGGGCGATTATCAGCGCAGCAATTCGGCCTTGGCTGTCGCGCTGGCTGGAGACCTTGCGCCACTCACCGGCGCCCAGGTGCAGGCGGGCCTGGCCGCTACCCGCTGGCCGGGGCGCCTGGAAACGATCAGCACCGACCCGCTCACGATCATCGACGTCGGCCACACGCCACGTGCAGTAGCGGCCGCGCTTGCCGGTTTCGCAGTCGTGCGGGGCGAGCGCCAGGCGGTGCTGGTTTGCGGCGCCTCCGCCGACAAGGATGTGGCCGAGATCATGGCCGCACTGGCGCGAGACTTCGAAACTGTAATCTGCGCGACCGCCGCCCATAAGGGAGCGCCGGCGGCGGAGGTTGCCGCACTCACGGCGCTCCTCAATCCAGGCGCTGAGGTGGTGGTCGCCGGTGACCTTGCTGACGCCTGGCGCATCGCCGAAGCCAAGGCCCGCGAGCGAGGCGCGGTGATCTATGTTGCCGGGGGCCTTTTCCTGGCGGCGGAGTACAAAGCGTTGCTGTGCGGGCTCGACGCTGCCGCCTTGGCGTTTTTCTGAGGCGGCGTCGTTCATTATCAATAGGTTAAGTCGCCCAGTAACTGCGCGAAAGCGGTGTCCAAGCCGCCCGCCGGCAGGTTACAAGGGCGACAGGGGACGTTCATGCCTAGAACCCTGTTCGAGCACCTGTCGCCAGATACCGGCGCCAAGCGCATCCTTTCGCTCGACGGCGGCGGGGTGAAGGGCGCGCTGACGCTTGGCATGTTGCGGCCGTTGGAGGCCGAGCTTCGTAGCCGCTCGGGTGCGCCCGATCTGCGGCTGTGCGATTATTACGACCTGATCGGGGGTACCTCGACGGGGGCGATTATCGCCGCCGGGCTGGCGCTGGGCCTAAGCGTCGAGGAATTGGTCGATCTCTACATGCGAATTGGGCCGGAAGTGTTTGGGCGCAGCTCGGGCGATGGGGTGTTCCTGCAATCGAAATTCGACACCAAGAAGCTACGCCGGGCGCTGCAGGGCGTGATGGCCAACAAGACGCTGGGCTCGGAGGATCTCAAGACCGGCCTCGCCATCCACGCCAAGCGGATCGACACGGGTTCGGCCTGGGTGATCACAAATCACCCGCTCGGCGCCTACTACGATCCGCCAGCGGGGGGCGTCTATCCGAACAAGCGTTATCGGCTGGTCGATCTGGTGCTCGCGAGCGCCGCTGCGCCGACTTTTTTCGATGAGGTAGTGATCGACGTTGAGTTCGATGAGAAACGCCGCCCGATCCAGAAAGGCTATTTCATCGACGGCGCGGTGAGCGCCAACAACAATCCGAGCCAGCAATTGCTGCTCTTGGCGCTCGAGCCGGCATATAAGTTCGGCTGGGCCTCCGGCGCCGACAATTTAATGATGACCTCGTGCGGAACCGGCGCGCGCCGTCCGCAAGTGAACGGGCGCTCGTATCGCGGCCTGCCGCCAGGCCTGCGCGGGGTGCACGCGTTGCGGGCGATGATCTATGACAGCCAGGTCCAGGCGATCGCCATGTTGCAGGCGTTATCCGAGCCGAAGAAGCCCTGGCGGATCAATTCCGAACTGGGCGAGATGCGCGGCGTGTGCATCAGCGGAGCGCCGCTGTTGGATTATCAGCGTATGGATGTGTGGCTCGACACCAAACCGCGGCCAAAGCGACGCGGCGATCCGCAACCGCCCATGACCGGCCTTGAACGCATCCTCGGGCGCGAGCTAGACGCTCATGTGTTGGAGGCGCTCGATCTCATGGACAATGGCAGCGTGGAGAATCTGGAGCTTCTACTTGAGCTGGGCGAGGGCGTCGGACGCACGTTCGTAGACGCCAATTACCCTGACCCGAAATTCGACCTGGCGGAATGGCGGCGGGCGTGAGCAGCGCTCGCTCGCTTATTGTTGCGGTCACCGGCCATCGACTCAACCAATTGCCCGAGCCGCAACGGCCGCGCATTCAGTCCGAGATCGCGCGTGCGCTCGCCGCCAGCGAGGAAGCTGCGCGCGAAGCGACTGGCCAGCCCGCGCGCTGCGTCATGCACTCCGCTATCGCCGAGGGCGCCGATCGCTACGCCGCGGACGCAGCCCTAGCGCGCGGCTGGCGGCTGGTGACGCCACTGCCGTTCACGGTTGAGCGCTATCTCGAAGATTTTCCCGAGCAAGAATCGAAGGAGCATTTCCAGCGTTTGCTCTGGGCATCGCGGCGGGTGTCGTCAGCGCCGGAGGAACTGGTCGCAGAAGTGGGCGGTGGAGGCGCGGCGCCCTATGCGGCGGTCGGGCGCATGCTGATCGAGAAAGCCGATCTCCTGCTTTGCATCTGGAACGGTCTGCCGCCAAGGGGCCCCGGCGGCACCTCCGAGGTTGCCGCCCTGATGTTGGAGAAGGGCGGCCTAGTGTTGTGGATACCAGCCGAGGGCGGGGAAACCAAATTGGTGGGCCCAGCACCCTTGCCTCGCGGGGGCACGTTCCGCCGCAAGGTGCATGAAGCACTGGCCCGCAGCTTCGCGCGCGCCTCGCGGCCGCCGGAAATGCGTGTGGCATGAAGCGGGTAATTGTTGTCGGCGCTGGGATCGTCGGCCTTTGGTGTGCGGTACGCTTGGCCAAGGCAGGCGCGCGGGTGACTTTGGTTGAGGCTGAAGGCGTCGATGCGAGCGTATGGGGCCCGGGCGCGTCCGCCGCCGCTGCGGGGATGCTGGCGCCGCTCGATCATCAGCCGAGCGCGCACGATGGCCTGGCGTTTCAGTCGCTCGACCTCTGGCGCGCGGGACAAGCTGGCGCGGAATGGGCCGATGGCGTGCGTTTTGACGGCGGCATCATCGTCGCCGAAAATGCAGAACAAGCGTCCGCATTGAACGCCCGCGCTCGCGCGCTGGGGCGTGAGGCCTCTCCCCTCTCGGGATCGCAATTCCGCAAACGAACTGGGTTTGACGAGAGGATCGAGCACGCTCTGTTTGTGGCAGACGAAGCAATCGCCGATCCGATCCGGGTGATGAGCGGGCTATATATGCAAGCGCGGGCCCACGGCGTCGCGCTCGCTTATGGACTCGACGCCAGCGAGGTGACGCCGCAGCGCGTGGCGACCTATGAGGGCGATGTGTACGAGGCCGACGCAGTCGTGCTCGCGCCCGGGATTTGGGCGAGCGAGGATTTGAAACTGGCCGCACCCGCTCTGGCCCATTTGCGGCCAGCCAAGGGACACCTGGTTCCGGTTGCGTTGCCCGCCAGCTTCCGCGCAAATGTGCGTGCCTCGGGTTTCTATCTCGCACGACGGCTGCAGGATTGTGTGCTGGGTGCGACATTGGAGTTCGACGCTTTCACGCGGGCGGTCGATCCCGCGCGCGTGGCGGAGATCGAGGCCGCGGCTGGGAATTTGTTGCCGGGGCAGGTGCAAACTGTCGGGCGGGCCTGGACCGGCATCCGTCCGATGTCGCCGGACGGCTGGCCGATGATTGGCGACGGGGGCGCGGGCGTGTTGATCGCCGCCGGCCATTCCCGCAATGGCTGGCTCATGGCGCCTCTTACCGCCGAGATCGTCGCGGCGTATGTATTCGGCCAAACCATCCCGCCCGAATGGGCGGCGCTTTCGCCGCAGAGATTTGGAAACCCATGACCTTCGCCCTCGACCTCACCGAAGCCCAAGCCGCCATCCATGAAGCCATCGCCAAGATTTGCGCGAAGTACGACGATCATTACTGGCTCAAGGTCGATGACAGCGGCAATTTTCCCGACGCCTTTGTCGACGACATCGCCGACGGCGGCTGGCTGGGTGTGGCCATGCCGGAGCGTTTCGGCGGCGCAGGGCTGGGGCTCACCGAAGCGGCGTTGATGATGCAAGCGGTGGCGCAATCTGGGGCAGGCTTTTCCGGCGCGAGCGCAATCCATCTCAACATCTTCGGCCTGATGCCGATCGTAAAATTCGGAACTGAAGAACAGCAGGAGCGTTTCCTGCCGCCGATCATCGCGGGCGAGGACAAGGCCTGCTTTGCGGTGACCGAGCCGAATTCCGGTCTCGACACCGCGAGCTTAGAGACCCGCGCTGAGCGAACCAATTCCGGTTATCGCATCAATGGCCGCAAAATCTGGACCACCAACGCCCAGCGCGCCAAGAAGATGCTCATCATCGCGCGCACCACGCCGAAGGATCAATGCAAGACACCGACCGAAGGGCTCTCGTTATTCTACGCCGACTTCGACCGTGCGAAAATCGAAGCGCAGCCGATCCCGAAAATGGGCCGCAAGGCGGTGGAGTGTAACACGCTGTTCATCGAGGATCTGGAAGTCTCCAATGCTGAACTGGTCGGCGAGGAAGGCTCTGGCTTCAAGATATTGCTCTCCGGACTCAATCCCGAACGCATCTTATTTGCGGTGGAAGCCATCGGGCTCGGGCGTGCGGCCCTGAAGCGCGCGGCGCAATACGCCAAGGAGCGCATCGTGTTCGGCCGACCGATTGGGCAGAATCAGGGCATCCAGCATCCGCTGGCGAGGGCATGGGCGGAGCTCGAAGCTGCAAACCTGATGGCGTTCAAGGCCGCGGCTTTGTACGATGCCGGCGAGGAATGCGGGGCTGAAGCCAATGCGTCGAAATACCTCGGCGCCGAAGCCGGCTTCCGAGCGTGCGAAGCGTCGGTGCTGGCGCACGGCGGCATGGGCTACGCCAAGGAATATTTCGTCGAGCGCTATTTCCGCGAAGCCATGCTAGCGCGCATCGCACCGGTCTCGCGCGAGATGATCTTGAATTTCATCGCCGAGCGCGTGCTCGGCTTGCCGAAGAGTTATTGATGTGAAACTCGCAGCGACGGCCTCCTGGATCCACAAATGGCTGGCGCTGATCGTTGGCGTGCAGGTGCTGTTCTGGGTGGCGTCGGGGTTGTTCTTCGCGCTGTTCCCGATCGAGCAGGTGCGCAGCGAGCACCGGATTGCCGAACTAAGCCCCTCAGCGCTGGACGCGTCGGCGCTGGCTTCGCCAGCTGAGTTCGCGCCTTTGCTGCGGGCGCCGCCGGCGAAGATCAGCTACGAGCGTGATGCTGCTGGTCGCGCGGTCGCGGTGGTGGAGTTTGCAGCTGGCCGGCCCGCGCTGGTTGATCTGGACGCCAAGGCGCTGCTCTCCCCTCTCGGGCGCGAAGCGGCGACGGCTTTGGCGCGCGCCTATGTGGCGAAAGCGCCTGCGGTGCGCAGCGCGGTGTTAGTGGAGAAGGAGACGCCCGAGTATCGCGGCGCTCTGCCGGCATGGCGCATCGCGTTTGATGACGCGGAGGGGCTTGCCGTCTACGTCGCTGCCGATACCGGCCGCGTCACCGCCCGTCGTTCGGATTTGTGGCGCGTGTACGATGCGTTGTGGGCGTTGCACATCATGGATTGGCGCGACCATGAGAATTTCAACAATGGCTTCCTGATCGTATTCTCGGTGATGAGTTTGATTGTCGCCATCGCCGGTTTTGTTTTGTTTCCGTATCGTCTCGGCTGGGTGCGGCGGCGCTCGGATTAACGCGCGATTCATCAAATCGGCGCAGCGCGGATTCATGAGCGATCCCATCGCGCCAGTTCCCCAGGATGGCGTCCGCGCCGCGATCGCGCGGGCCTCGCGCGCGACCGGAGTGGATTTTTC
>CADEDG010000120.1 GCA_902826035.1 uncultured Alphaproteobacteria bacterium | reverse complement strand
GACCTGCGCGCCTTCCTGGCGAAACAGGCGGGCCGTGGCGCGCCCGATGCCGGAACCGGCGCCGGTGACGAATATGGATTTTTGTTCTGGTTTTGCCATGTGCATTTCGTCGTCTGGAAGCGCGCGTAGGTCAAGCCTAGGATGGCGCCATGCTAAAGCTCAAACCCAATTGCGAATACTGCGACCGCGACCTGCCGCCCGAGAGCGCCGAGGCGCGCATCTGCACCTTTGAGTGCACGTTCTGTGTTGACTGCGCTGATGGCGTGTTGAAGGGCGTCTGCCCAAACTGCGGTGGCAATTTCGCGCCGCGCCCGATCCGCCCGCCGGCGATGCTGGCAAGGTTTCCGGCGTCAATGGAGCGCGTGGTCAGGAAGGGCGGGTGAGCGGACCGCGAGTCCGGAGACCCGCGGTCCGGATTCGCTTATTCCTTACCCGCGTCGTCGCGTTCTTCGGCGGTGAAGTCGCCGCGAGCGAGGTCACCGGTTTGTGCGTAACGCGCTTGCGAGGCGGAGGCGTGTTGCATGGATTGGCGAAGCTTGCCCTTCTTCAAGTGCAGATATTTGCCGCCTTGAATGCCGATCGCCTGCGCTTCGGTGAAAGCATCGACATCGGCGCCGAGGAACGTGACAAGCCATCCCTTGTTGTCTTGGCGGTCGGTCAGTAGCTTCTTGATCGTATCCTTGGTGTGCTCCTTGCTCGCGTTCTCGAAGCCGTCGGTGAGGATAACGAGCGCTACCCTCTCGCCAACGCGCAGCGCCACTTTGTCGATCTCGGCGACGGCGTGGCCGATGGCGTCAAGAAGGGGCGTTGAGGCTCTAGGGACGTAATTGGCGCGCGAAAGCTTGAGGAAGCTCTTCGCCGGCTCGACGTGCTGTAACAAGTCGATGCTCTGGGAATCGAAGATCGTCAGCGAAAGTCGCGCATCGACTTCATCGGAGCGGCGCAGGCCCATGACATATTCGTTGAACGCGTCGATGGCGGTGTCGCGGCAGTCTTCCATGGAACCGGAGCGGTCGAGCAGGATGTGGGCGTAGAGCGGGGATTTGTTCATGCGTTTCCTTTGCAAACCCCGCGCGCCGAGTGCGCGCGTGGGATCGGCACATGGGAAAGCGCTCAGCCGCACGCAAGCGCGGCGGCGCAGAAATCGCATTTGTGTGGACGAAACTTATGTAACTGCGCTTACGCGGTGCCCATAGCGCCGACGAGTTGGCTCGGATCAAGGCCGAGCGTTTTGATTGCTCGCGCCCATTTATCGTCGTGCTCATCGCCATAGACGATCGCCTCGTCGGCTTCGACGACAAGCCAGGCGTTCTTCTTCAATTCTTCTTCTAGCTGTCCTGCGCTCCATCCTGAATACCCAAGCGCTAGCACGAAGCGCTCCGGCGCGCTCTGCTTGGCGACGGCTTCCAGCACGTCGCGCGTTGAGGTGAGGCTGATACCAGGCGCGATGCGCTGTGTGGCGCCGCTGGCGATGAAGTCGTCGGAGTGCAGTACGAAGCCGCGTTCGCGGCGCACAGGTCCGCCGTCGAGAACCTTGCGCTCAGCCACTTCGGATTCCGCATCTAGCCCCAAATGTCCGAGCACGTCATTCAGGGTGAGTTCGGTTTTCGGCTTGTTGATCACCACGCCCATGGCGTGCTTGGAATCGTGGGCGCACATCATGATAACGGAACGGTTGAACCTGGGATCGCCGATCCCCGGCATGGCCACCAAGAGTTTGCCCGCAAGCCTGTCAGACATGGAGGCGATGCTCGCGCTTTGAGCCGGCCCGCGCAAGAGGGCGCTCGCACTGGAGGGTGCGAACGCCTACATAGGGGCTCGATCCAACAGGAGCCTCCCATGATAAAAGCCGGTGACCGCCTACCCGATGTCCAGTTTAGCATTCCCGGCCCCGAAGGGGCTACGCAGGCCCGCACAGCCGAGGTCTTTGGCGGTAAGACGGTGGCCCTGTTCGCCGTGCCCGGCGCCTTCACGCCCACGTGTTCAGCCAAGCACCTGCCGAGCTTCAAGGAAAAGGCGAGCGAATTGAGAGCCAAGGGCGTGGAGGCAATCGCCTGCACTTCAGTCAACGATCTCTACGTCATGCGGGCATGGGCCAGGGACCAGGGCGTTGAGACAGACATCGTCATGCTGGCCGACGGCTCGGGCGAGTTCGCCAAGGCGATCGGCCTCGATGCGGATTTCTCCAAGTTCGGGATGGGGCTGCGCTCGAAGCGCTATTCAATGATCGTCAAGGACGGCGTGGTAGATCAGCTGAACGTGGAAGAACCTGGTGAATACAAGGTTTCCAGCGCAGAGCACATGCTTGGGCAATTGTGACACGGTTTGGATATTAAGCATTAGTACAACACTTCCGTCATCCCGGGCTTGCGATGCAAGACCCGGGACCCAGGGGCAAACACACAGATCTACGATCCCCTGGGTTCCGGATCGCCCCAAAATCGAGCCTGCTCGATTTTGGTTTGATGGATTCGCCGAGCGCGAAGCGCTCGGTGGGCGCGTCCGGAATGACGGCTTCCACAGGGGACGCTAGTCCCGCGGAGAACAGAATGTTCGGTTTGAGCGAAGTCGCCATTATCTTTGTAGTAATGGCCCTGGTGTTGGCATTCAGCGCCATCAAGGTGGTGGCGCAGGGGCAGCAATGGACGGTCGAGCGGTTCGGCCGTTACGTCCGCACGCTGCGGCCAGGCATTTCGTTTCTCATTCCTTTCGTCGATCGCATCGGGCGGCGGCTTTCGATGATGGAAACCGTGCTCGACGTGCCGCGTCAGGACGTGATCACCAAGGACAACGCGGTCGTTTCGGTCGACGCCGTTGTGTTCATTCAGGTTATCGACGCGGCCAAGGCCGCTTACGAGGTGCAGAACCTCAACCACGCCATCCTCAACCTTTGTGTCACCAACGCGCGGACGGTCGTCGGCTCCATGGACCTCGACGAGGTGCTCTCCCAGCGCGACGCGATCAACGCTCGCTTGCTGGCGGTGATCGACGCGGCCACCAACACCTGGGGCACCAAGGTGCTGCGCATCGAAATCAAGGATCTCACGCCACCCGCCGATCTTACCCAGGCGATGGCGCGGCAAATGAAAGCCGAGCGCGAACGTCGCGCGCAAATTCTCGAAGCCGAAGGCGACAAGGCGGCTGCTGTGTTGCGCGCAGAGGGCGCCAAACAGGCCGCGATCCTGGAGGCCGAAGGTCGCAAGGAAGCCGCGTTCCGCGACGCCGAGGCGCGCGAACGTTCCGCCGACGCCGAGGCCAAGGCGACCGAGGCGGTTTCTGCAGCGATCTCCAAGGGCGATGTCAACGCCATCCGCTACTTCCTGGGCTTGAAATATGTCGAAGCCTTTGGGCAGCTGGCCAATTCCAACCAGCAGCGCACCGTGATCGTGCCCGCCGATCTCTCAGGGCTCGCCGGCCTGGTCGAAGGCCTACGTGCGCTCAATGCTCAGGGCGAAGGCGCTGGCGCGCCGCGCTAGTGGCTTGCACCACGCCGGATTTGGGCGGGAGCGCCGACCTCTCCAGGTTGGAGCGCGCGCCTCCTGGTGCGCATCTTTCCCTGAAGGCGAAAGCGAGCCTATCGGCTCGCGGGCGCACCGGCAGGTGCGCGCTCCAACCTCCCGAGATTGTCGTTCGCATCGCGCGGTTCTACATGATGGTGCTTGGAGGCGCCCTTGGACGCACTGATTGCACTTCTTGGTCAAATCGGCCCGCAACATTGGTTGATCCTAGGCCTTGCGCTTCTGATCGCCGAGATGGCGAGCGGGACAACGTATTTGTTGTGGCCAGCAGTGGCGGCGTTTCTCACCGCTTTGCTCGCCTGGGCGCTGCCGATGGAGTGGGGCGCTGAACTGGGCGTGTTCGCCGCCCTGGTAATCGGGCTCACTGCGTTTGGACGCCCGCTTGTGCAACGCTGGCGCGGCGAAGGCGAAGCCAATGGCCTCAACGAACGCGGCGCAACGTTGCTTGGCGCGCGCACGGTGCTGACGGAGTTTGCCAACGGCGTCGGCGCGGTGAAAATCGGCGACACTGTCTGGCGCGCTTCGAGCGAAGAAAAGCTCGCGTCCGGTGACAGCGTAGAGATCGCAGGCATTGACGGAACCACGCTCAGGGTTACGCGCGCAAGCTAGAGCTATTCGGAGCGGGAGCGCCGAAGGCATGGACCGCCGGTGCCCCCGCCAGCATACGGCGCCTCAACTTCCTGTGGCAATGGGCGGTAGCAAGCACCGCTGCCGGCGACGGCGTGTTAGCGCCGCCACTCCACCCACGTCCCGTTCTTTTCATACTCTGCCTCCAGCATCTTCACTATCGTGGGCGCGACCTCTTCCGGCGCCGGCAGCGTCGCAGGATCTTCGCCGGGAAAAGCTTTCGCGCGCATCGCGGTGCGCGTGGGGCCAGGGTTGAACAGGTTTGCGCGTATCGGCGTGACCGCGCATTCGGCAGCGTAGCTCGTAATCAGCGCATCCAAGGCGGCCTTGCTGGCGGCGTAGGCGCCCCAATAGGCTTTTGGGTTTCGCGCTGCGCCTGAAGTAACAAACACCGCTCGCCCGGCATCGGAGGCGCGCAACAGCGGATGCATCGCGCGGATGAGGCGCCAATTGGCAGTGAAGTTGACCGCCAACACTTCTTCCATCAGAGCGGGGCTCGCCTGATGGGCAGGCGTCAGCGAACCCAGCACACCAGCGCAGGCTGCGAGGCCGTCGAGCTTGCCGAAGCGTTCGTAGAGCGCCGCTCCAAGGCGATCAACGCCATCAAGATCGCGCAGATCGAGGGGAACCAAGGTCGCTTCTCCGCCGATCGCTTTTATGTCGTCGTCAAGCTTCTCCAGCGCCTTCTGCGCACGCGCGGTGGCGACTAAGCGCCATCCCTGGCGCGCCAGCTCAAGTGCGACAGCACGACCAATGCCGCGCGAGGCGCCGGTCACGAGGGCGATGCGTTGAGATGAAGGTGTCACGGCCGCGCGTTTCTCACTCCGCCGCGCTTTCCGCGAGCAGCGAGAGTTGAAAATCCTTTGCAGCCTTGTCCGAGGAATGATCGGTGAGTCGCGTTGGATATTCGCCGGTGAAGGCGTGATCGGTGAATTGGGGCGACGCAGTGTTGCGCGCGTTCTCGCCCATCGCCCAATACAACCCGTCGATCGAGAGGAAGCCCAAACTATCGACCTCCAAGCTCTTGCGCATCTCCGAGAGCGTCATTTGCGCGGCCATGAGTTGATCGAGTGTTGGCATATCGATGCCGTAGAAATCGGGATGTTTGATTGGCGGAGAGGCGCTGCGGAAGTGCACTTCCTTGGCGCCAGCCTCGCGCACCATCTGCACGATCTTGCGCGACGTGGTGCCGCGCACGATCGAATCGTCCACCAGCACCACACGTTTGCCTTTCAGCACTTCCCGATTGGCCGAGTGCTTCAAGCGCACGCCGAGTGCGCGGATTTCCTGCTTCGGCTGAATGAAGGTGCGCCCAACATAATGGTTGCGGATGATCCCGAGTTCGTAGGGGATGCGACTCTCGGCGGCGAATCCCATTGCGGCAGGCACGCCAGAATCCGGCACTGGCACGACGACATCGGCCTCGATGCCGCTTTCCTGCGCCAGACGCACGCCCATGCGCTTGCGGATGTCATACACGGAGCGACCGTCGACGATGGAATCGGGACGAGCGAAATAGACGAACTCAAAAATGCATGGTCGTGCGCGCCGCTTCGGGAATGGGAAATGGCTGGCGATCTCGGCCCGTCCGTCCGCGCCGCGAGAAATGACCACCACCTCGCCCGGCTCAACCGCGCGCACGAACTTGGCGCCGATCATGTCAAGCGCGCAGGTTTCAGAGGCGAGAATTGGCGCGCCGGCCCGCTCGCCAAGTACGAGCGGTCGAATTCCAACCGGGTCGCGCGCGCCGATCAATTTCGATTTGGTAAGGCAAACCAGCGCGTAGGCGCCTTCGATTTGGTGCAGGGCCTCGACGAAGCGGTCCACCACCTTGGCGCGCCGCGATCGAGCGATGAGATGAAGGATACATTCGGTGTCGGAGGTGGATTGAAAGATAGCGCCTTCTTCCACCAGACGTTCGCGCAGATCGCGGGCGTTGGTGAGGTTGCCATTGTGGGCGATGGCGAAACCGCCCAGCGCAAGATCGGCGAACAGGGGCTGGGTGTTGCGAAGGATAGTCCCGCCTTGGGTGGCGTAGCGGGTGTGGCCAATTGCGGAATCGCCCGGCAGGCGCTTGGGCACATCGGCGCCGGAGAAGTGCTCGCCGACCAGGCCAAGGTGGCGCTCGTGATGGAAACGGCCATCGAAGCTGACGATGCCGCAGCCTTCTTGTCCCCGGTGCTGAAGTCCGTGGAGACCAAGGGCGGTCAACACCGATGCATCCTCGATGCCGAAGACGCCGAATACGCCGCATTCTTCCCGGGGCTTATCGTCGTGCTCCCACCGGTCAGCACTCGCTGCTTTGGGCGCCGCGGGCGCCTTCTCGGTTTGGAGTAGGGATCGCTCCGCGGTCATTAAGCCTCAGTTTTGTTTCGCCGGCGGGTTTTCCGGCGCTGGGGTCCCGGATGCGGGCGGAATCGGCGCCGACTCGCCACGCTGCTTTTCATACGCATCCGTGATGCGCGAGCCAATGTCGGGGAGAATTGCCCCGAGCACTGATGCTGTGCCGCCATAGATAACATACGTGCGAGCACAAAAGATCGGCGCACGCAATTCGTCGAATGCGGCGTGGCAGGCCGGGGCGGCGGAAGGGGGCGGCAGGTGTTCCTCCGGCTCCTGCCGCTGCAGCAACAGCACCGGAAGTGCAACGACAAGCACCCCGCGGACAATTCCGAACGCCAATCCAGCAGCGCGGTCGAAGCTGCCGATTTCGGTCGATTGGTGTGCGGTCTTGGCGATGGTGGAGGTGACCAGAGTGATGGCGATGAACACCACCAAGAAGATCAGCAAACCGGCCGCGAGAGGCGCCAGCACGCTCGAAAGCGGAGTGTATTCTTCGATATAGGGGCTGAGCACGCGCGCAAACGCAATCGCGGCGATCCCCGCAGCGATAAAGGCGATGATTGAGAACACCTCGCGGATCAGGCCGCGTGCGAACGCCATCACGCCGGAGAGCCCGAGAATCGCCAGAGCAGCGAAGTCGAACCAGGTAAACCCGAGATCCATCAGCGTTCTCCCCTAGGCGCCGAGCGTCCCCGATTGCGGCAGTCGGCGTCGCCCCTGGATAGACGTCCAGCCGCTGGAAGGAAAGGGAGGGGCCTGCGTTAGCGGGCTGGGGACGAGCGCTTTGCCGACCGCGGCGGCTTGCACTTGGGGCAGGCGCATATCCCCTTCAGGTACTCGTCAAAGTAGTTCTTGCCATAATTATAGTTCAGCTCCTCGCCTGGCTTGATGCGGCGCTTTGCGTGGATGAACACCCGGCCCTTATAGATATTGGGTTCACAATTAGGGCGACAGGAATGGTTGATGTAGCGGGCCGTGTTCCAGCGCGGGGCGCCGTCGATGGTTTTCCGGGCGGTGACCTCGAACAGGTATTTGGACCGGCTCTTGGCCTCCTCGTCCTGAGAGATCTGACGCCCGACATATTCGATGATGCAGTCGCCCTTGGCGATCTCGCTCTCGGCGTAAAGGCCGAGCCCGGTGCGGGAACGGCCAACCCTCAAAATGAAGTCGCCGGGTCTGTAGCTCATTCTAGGCATGGGTAATCCAGGTGGCGGGAGGCAGACTTTGAGCAAGAAGCGCGCCGTTCTGGCAATGGGGTTCTTGCCGGAAGTGCGCGTGAAGGCTGGCTGGGGTGCTAGGATTCGAACCTAGGAATGGCGGTACCAAAAACCG
>CADEDG010000119.1 GCA_902826035.1 uncultured Alphaproteobacteria bacterium | reverse complement strand
CTGTCGGCGGCGCTTGGCGTGCGCTTGGGCGCATCGATATCGGCCAACGCCGCCACCCGCTCGGCGTGCTGCACCATTACGAAATGCCGCGCGTCGAGGCGCTGCGTCTCATCGATGTGGTCCGCAAGCTCACCAAGAAATCGCTGGAGCGGATCGAAGACGCCGCGGCGAAGCGCGCCGACACCTTGCCCTATGCCGCGGTGGTGCTGGAGCAAGTGCTGCTTGCTGGCGAGTTCGAGCGCATCGTGCTGTCGGCGCTGGGTCTGCGCGAGGGCGTGCTGATCGAGCGCATGAGCACAGAGGCGTTGAGCGCTGATCCTTTAATCGCCGCTGCCGAAGCGCTGGCCGGGCGCTGGTCTAACGCCCGCGCGTTCGGGCGGATGTTGGAGGGTTGGATTGCGCCGATGTTTGCCGATCAAGCGCCGTCGTTCTCCAAGCGCCGCGACGCTGTGCTTCGGGGCGCTGCCGCGCGTCTGGCCGATGTCGGGGGGCCCTTGCATCCCGATCAGCGCGCCGAAATCATGTTCGATATGATCCTGCGCGCGCCACTGGCCGCGATCAGCCACGCCGAGCGCGCGTTCTTGGCGGCGGCGATTCACCATCGCTACACAAAGGCCTCTCCGAGTTCGTCCGTTGCCTACACTCGGCTCCTGAGCGAGGAGCAGCAGGCCGGCGCCGCCGCGCTCGGCGCGGCACTGCGGTTGGGCGCTGACTTGTCTGGGCGTAGCGAGACTTTGTTGTCGGCGTTTGCGATAGGTGTTGAAGACGGCGTGCTCACCCTGAGGGTCAAGAAGAAGGTCGCGCACCTGGTCACCGAGACCGCGCAGCGGCGGCTCGACTACGCTGGCGCCGCCCTGGGCATGCGCGCAGACATCAAGGCCGTGGGAAGCACTTGAGAGCATTCGCCAGCCTCGTTAAGAGGAGCGAAGTATGCCAACTAACCCGCCCGACCGCCTGGCCATCGATCCCGAGAGCCCGTTCCACGACGAAGCTGTGCTCGCGCGCGGGGTCGGAATACGCTTCCGCGGCATAGAGAAAACCAATGTCGAGGAATATTGCGTCAGCGAAGGTTGGGTTCGGCTGGCGGTCGGCACGACGTTGGATCGTCGCGGCAAGCAGCTGACGATCAAATATTCCGGCCCTGTGGAGCCGTATTTCAAAGACGAATAGCGCCGGTTAGCGCGTCCTTGATCCTCTGATGGCTGCGGCGAGAAGGACCTTGCATCCTCCGTTGTTGCGAGTTATTCGCAACAACGGAGGAGTTGAGAATGATCCGCAAATGCATAAAATTTGCGCCGGCGCTGATGGCGCTGCTGACAGCGAGCGCCGCCTCGGCGCAGGACGGCATGGGCGGGTTCGACGAAATCGTCGTCGTCGGTGACCGGATTAATCTGATGCATATCCCCGGTTCGGGCGCGACCATCGAGGCCGAGGACCTCGAAGCCGCGCGAGTATTCACGGTCAATGAAGCGCTGCGGCAGGTCGCTGGCGTTTATCCTCGCGACGAGGAGGGCCTGGGCCTTCGGCCAAACATCGGTGTGCGCGGGCTCTCGCCGACGCGGTCGAGCCGCACGCTGCTGTTGGAGGACGGCTTGCCGCTGACCTACGGCCCCTACGGCGACAACGCGACCTATTCTCATCCCCCCGTGCGTCGATTTGAACGCATCGAAGTGCTCAAGGGCGCAAGCCAGATCCGGTTCGGCCCCAACACGGTGGGCGGTGTCGTTAATTATGTGACGCCTGAAGCGCCAAGCGAGTTCGAGGCGCGCATCATGGCGGCGGGTGGCTCAAACGGGTACGGCGAACTCGATGCGAGCATCGGCGGCGAGGCGCTCGGTACGCGTCTGCTCGTACACGCTAATAGCACCTCGTTCGATGGTGTGCGGGAGAATCACGCGCTCGAGTTCAACGATCTCTACCTCAAGGCACAGCGAGATTTTGGACCCGACCATCGCCTTACCTTGCGCGTAGGCGCGGCTAACGAAGACAGCCAGGTCAGCTATTCCGGACTGACCGCCGCAGAATTTGCCTCCGACCCGTACGGCAATCCGTTTCCCAACGATCGTTTTGAAACTCAGCGTTACACCGCAAGTCTGACCCATGGCTGGGATCTGTCGGAGGCCGTGACCCTGACGACATCGGCCTATTCGATCTATTTCAATCGCGACTGGTGGCGCCAATCGTCGAACTCCGGGCAGCGCCCAAACGATGCAAGCGATCCGCTGTGCGCCAGCATGGCGAATCTCACCACAACTTGCGGTACGGAAGGGCGTCTACGCGAGTATCACGTCTACGGGCTGGAAACCCGCCTAGGCTGGGAAGGCGATTTGTTTGGCGCTCCGACCGAGTTGGAGGCGGGCCTGCGCTGGCACACCGAGTTGCAAAACCGATTGCAGGTGAACGCCGATACGCCGACGGGTCGCACGCCGGGCGTCAGCGTCAATGGCGGCGTGCTCGAGCGCAATGTGCGCGAAGCCGAGGCGTGGTCGGGTTTCGCCACAGCGGCGACGAGGTTCGGGCCGTTGACGTTGCAGCCGGGGGTGCGCGTGGAGGCGATCAATTATGAGCGCTTGAATGAGCTCACTGGCGCCAGCGGCGAGACCGATCTCACAGAACTGATCCCGGGTTTTGGTCTGACCTACGATCTCGGCGAGGATTTGGTGGCGTATGCCGGCGTTCATCGCGGCTTTGCGCCCCCGCGCGTTGAGGATGTCATCTCCAATGCTGGCGGCGTCACTGAATTGGAGGCCGAGGAAAGCGTCAATTGGGAACTTGGCTTGCGTGGCGAATTCGCGCCCGGCGCTACCTTCGATGTCACCGCGTTTCTCATGGATTTCGAAAACCAGATTGTGCCGGCGTCCGTGGCGGGCGGACTGGGCGCAACTTTGACCAGCGCGGGCGAGACGCGCCATTCCGGCCTCGAAGGCTCGGCGCAAATCTCGCTCCGCGACATGGGCGTGCTGGATCGAGACGACGTTTATTTTCGAGCGGCGATCACCTATCTGGCCGACGCCGAATATGTCGGCGAGCGCTATTCCAGCATAGCCGGCGCCAATTGCGCGGGTGTCGTACCGCCGATTCCGGGGCCGACTTGCGTGTTGGTGACTGGAAATCGCTTGCCGTACGCTCCCGAGTGGATCGCCTCGTTTGCGATCGGCTATGCCCGCGGGGATTGGCTCTCCACGCAGATCGAGCTGCAGCACACCAGCGCCATGTTCGCCGATGACCTCAATACAGTGGCGCAATCGGCCAACGGGCAACGCGGATTGATCGACGACGCGACCATTGTAAATTGGACCGCGAACCTGTCGCCGCCCAGCATGCCAGCGACGTTCTTCGTCGCCGTGAAAAATGTGTTCGACGAGGTTTACATCGTCGATCGCGCGCGCGGCATTCTGCCTGGCGCACCACGCTTGGTACAGGCCGGAATTAGCGTCGCTTTTTAGATGTCATCTACGCTGACCTTGCCGTCTTTCAGTTTCAGCGCCAGCTTTCCGTGTTTCAACGCCAAGGCGCGTTCGCCGAACACCTGTCGGCGCCAGCCCTTGAGCGCTGGAACGTCGGCGTTGTCGCTCGCGGCTATGGCTTCAACATCGGCAGAGGAGGCGATCAGGCGTGGCGCCACTTGCGCCCTCTCAGCTTCGAAGCGGAGAAGCACTTTCAGCAGCTCCACTGTCGGGCCGGTGTTTGACGGCTGCGATGGCGGACGTTCGTGTTTGTAGGTGAGGCGGGCTGGATCGGCGAAAGCGCCGCTGAGTGCTGCGATCAGCTCTTGGGCGCCTCGCGAATTGCCGAACCCACGCGGCACCGCGCGCATGCGGTCGAAATCGGCCGCGGACTTGGGGCGAAGCTCGGCGATCTCGTAGAGGGCGTCGTCCTTAGCGACCCGCCCGCGCGGCACATCGCGCAACTGGGCTTGTCGCTCGCGCCAATCCGCCGCGACTTGTAACGCCAACACGTAGTCCGGTGTCGTCTTGCGCAGTTTCAACCGTTTCCACGCATTCTCGGGCGTGGTGTCGTAGATTTCCGGATCGACCAGATTGGCGTGCTCCTGATCGAGCCAGGAGAGCCGGTTCTCGCTTTCGAGTTTTTCTCGCAGACGCGGATAGAGGTCGCGCAGATGCGTGACATCGGCGAGCGCATAGGCAAGTTGAGCTTCCGAGAGCGGGCGTCGGCTCCAATCCGTGAAGCGTGAGGATTTGTCCAAGCGACGCTTAAGCACTTGCTGCACCAAGGCGTCATAGGCGATCGAGTCGCCATAGCCGCAGGCCATCGCCGCGATCTGGCTGTCGAAAACCGGGCCCGGCAGTCCTCCCGCGAGCTTGAGAAAAATCTCCAGATCCTGGCGCGCGGCGTGAAAGACCTTGAGCACATCCTGGTTTCCCATCAGCGCCAGCAAGGGGCTGAGTTCGATCCCCTCCGCTTGCGGATCGATCACCGCCTCGACGCCCGGGGCTGCGGCCTGGATCAAGCACAGTTTCGGCCAGTACGTGGTTTCACGCATGAACTCAGTGTCGATGGCCACGAAGGGCCGGGCGGCGATCTCGCCGCATAGGTCCGCAAGTTCCGCAGTCTCGGTAATGACGCGCATCGGCTTTGGTTGGGACGCGCTGTCATCCGGGTCAAGTGTCGCTTGACGCGCAACCAAATGGTTACCAGTAATGGCCGATGCAGGCTAGGCAATTGAATTGGGTGTTTGGGGCGCTCGCGGATCCGACGCGGCGGGCGATCCTTGCGTCCTTGCGTGGCGTCGGCGCGCCCGTCCATGCGCTTGCGCGCAATTTCAAAATGAGCCGGCCCGCTGTGTCCAAGCACCTGGCAGTGCTGCGCGGCGCCGGATTGGTGCGGGAACAACGGCGTGGGCGGGAGAACGTCTACTCGCTCGATCGCGATGCGCTGGCGGTCGCGCACGCTTGGCTTGGGGAATTCTGGCGCGAGCGCCTCTCGGCGTTGCGGCAGCTGGCGGAGGAAACTGAGTGAGCGAGAAACTGGGGCCGATTGTAGCCGAAGTCGAGATCGCGCGCAGCGCGGAACACGTTTGGCGCATCATGACCAGCGATGCGACTGCGCCAAACTGGCTCGGGTGCATGGAGTACGAAAAGCGCATTGGCGCGGTCTTTTACATGCAGCAGGATCGCGAGAAGGCGCAGCGCGGGGATATTAGTGGCGCCACGCATTGCGAGATATTGGCGTTGGAGGAACCCGCCTTGTTCAAGTTTTCGTGGTTCGTTCCGGGCTTTCCGTCAACGATAGTGAGCTTCGCTATCGAGGCGACGGCATCGGGCGGCTCGCGCGTTACGCTGCGCCATGATGGGTGGGATCAATTCGAACCCGATCAAATTCGCGCCATACGCGACATGCTCGACGGCGGTTGGCGCAGCTTCGTGCTGCCAAATCTGAAGCGTGTGGCCGAGACTTAGGGAGCAAACCGCTCAGTTAGGATCCCGGTGGCGATAAGCTTGTGCAGATAGACCGCGTCGTGCGCCGGAAGGATCGCCAATTCCGGCTCGGAGGCCGTCAGATCGTGGAGCGCGCGAACCTGCGCCAGCACCTGATCACGACCGGTGTCCACACCCGGGATGATCCAGTGCAGGAAACGCGGCCTGCCAGTGAGGTCGGTGATGTTGGACATCGCCCAAACGATGTCGCCAATGAACAGGTATTCGCGCGCGCCGGTCTTGACGTAGAAGACGACCGACCCCGGCGAATGCCCGGCCGCTGGGACCATAACAATGCCGGGCGCGATACGGGTCGGGCCGGATAGGCTCAGCGGGGCAGTTGCCGCCATCGCAGGGTCTAACGCAGCCGTCGGCGCCAATGGCGCGAGCGCATCGCGTTGAATGGAGGTAAGCGCCAAATGAGCGGCGATCGCCGCTGGTGCTGGGTGGCGTGCGATGGCGGTGATATGATCGGCGTGCTCATGGGTCACCGCGATGGTCGCCGCATTCGACATCGCCGCCAGGACGCGCTCGTATGCAGCGTCCGAAAATGTGAGCCCCTTGCCTGTCATCGCTTCGCCTTGTGCGCGATCCACCGGCGCGTCGATGATGGTGTCGCCCGCCGGCGCCACAATTTGGAACGAAGTGTAGGCGATCCGACGCGCGCCCATCGCCCCGGCCTGGACCGCGAAAGCCGGTCTATTGGCGCTGCCTACAAATTCCACGCGAACCTCCGTGGGCAGCGTTTCCGCGCGATCGTCGGCAACCAACGCTCGATAAGCGCCGAGATCGAACACGGCCCCGGCGCGGGAGGGCGCTGCGGCGTCGAGCACAGCCCACCACAACAACGCGCCAAGACCGGCAAGAACAAGCAAAGGCGCGATCCATTTGTTCATAGAAGCGTTCCTCCGGGTGGCGGTGAGCCCACTTCGCCCATGTCCTCGCGGGGGCCCGATAACACAATTCGCATCGCACCGGGAGCAAAGGGTTTGGCGAGTGCGCGCGCCTCGGCCTCGGGCGCCTCCAGCCAGATGTCGATGTCAGCGCTGGTGAGCATAACCGGCATCGCCTTGGCGTGGATCGGTTCAACGAGTTGATTTGCCTCGGTTGTGAGGAAGGCGAACAAAAGATGCTCGCCATCCTCCTTGCCGCGGACCCCGCGCCAGGGCCGCCACAATCCGGCGAACGCGAACAACGGGCGTTCGGGCGCAAGCGCAAACCAGTGCGCGACCTTGGGCCGTGCATCGGTGTATTCGCAGAAACTCGTAGCCGGCACGATGCAGCGCTGGCCCGGCGCCATCCAAGTGCGCCAGAAGGATGAGTTGAGGTTGCGGATGTTGGTGACGGGTCGCGCGCCATTCGGCGGCGGGGGAAAGCCCCAGCGCATGTTAAGTATTTCTCGCTTGCCGTCGGCGCCAACGCGCGCCACCGGCGCCAATTGGTCAGGGAAGATGGCAGGCAAGGGCGGCTGGTTGCCGGTGCGATCGACCATGGCGCGGGTGAACGCCACCGCCGCTTCGCGCGACTTGGTCATGGAATAGAGGTTGCACATTGGCTGGGAGCTTTCTGCGCGTGCGGTCCGGCGCTTGACAAGTCCAGCGCCCCCGTGCGCTACCCCGCGCTTCAGTTTTGGAGCCCAATATGCACGCTTACCGCACCCACACTTGCGGCCAGCTTCGTCCCGCCGATTCCGGCAAGGCCGTCCGTCTGTCCGGCTGGGTGCACCGGAAGCGCGATCTGGGCGGGGTGCTGTTTGTCGATCTGCGCGACCATTACGGCATTGTCCAATTGGTGGCGAACCCGGATTCCCCGGCTTTCCCCTTGTTCGAGCGGCTGCGCGCCGAAAGCGTCGTGCGCGTCGATGGGCGCGTGGTCGAGCGGAGCAAGGAGACGGTCAACGCGGAATTGGCGACCGGCGGAATCGAGGTGCGTGTCGATGCCGCTGAGGTGCTGGGCGCGGCGGAGGAATTGCCGCTGCCGGTGTTCGGCGAGCCGGATTATCCTGAAGACATTCGGCTCAAATATCGCTTCTTGGATTTGCGGCGCGAGAAGCTGCACAAGTCGATCCTGTTGCGAAGCCAAGTGATCGCGTCCCTGCGCCGGCGCATGATTGAGCAGGGCTTCACCGAATTTCAAACGCCGATCCTGACCGCGTCCAGCCCCGAAGGCGCGCGCGATTTCCTGGTGCCGTCGCGCCTGCATCCGGGGAAGTTCTACGCGCTGCCGCAGGCGCCGCAGCAATTCAAGCAGCTCTTGATGGTCGCGGGCTTCGATAAATATTTCCAGATCGCGCCGTGCTTCCGCGACGAGGATGCGCGCGCTGACCGCTCGCCCGGCGAATTCTATCAGCTCGATTTCGAGATGAGCTTCGTCACGCAAGAGGACGTGTTCAACG
>CADEDG010000118.1 GCA_902826035.1 uncultured Alphaproteobacteria bacterium | reverse complement strand
TCTCCCTTGCGGAGAGGGGGTAGGGGGTGAGGGGCGTGCAAACTCACAGGCGCCTGAGTGTCGGCCCGGCCCTCATCCGGCCGCTCCGCGGCCACCTTCTCCGCAAGGGAGAAGGTTGCTACGGTGCACCATGCCCGATTTCGAAATCCTCGCCGAAAACCTGCAATTCCCCGAAGGCCCGATCGTCATGCCGGATGGCAGCGTGATCCTGGTTGAGATCAAGCGTGGAACTTTGACGCGTGTGTGGAACGGCAAGAGCGAAATCATCGCGCATCTTGGCGGCGGGCCGAACGGCGCCGCGTTCGGGCCCGATGGCGCGGTCTATGTCTGCAACAATGGCGGCTTTGCCTGGCACGATGTGAGCGGCCTCACCATTCCGGGCCACGCCGCGGCTGACTACACCACCGGGCGCATCGAGCGCGTCGATCTCGCCACGGGCAAACTCGAGCGCGTGTACGAGAGCGTGGACGGCGAGCGTCTCTCTGGGCCGAACGACATCGTGTTCGATAAATCCGGCGCCTTCTGGTTCACCGATCTCGGCAAGAGCCGCGCGCGCGTGAAGGAGAAGGGGGGGCTCTATTACGCCAAGCCCGACGGCTCGCTCATCAAGGAGGCCATGTACGGTAGCGCCAGCGGGTTGAACGGCGTGGGCCTCTCGCCGGATGAGAAAACCGTCTACGCCGCCGAAACAGATACCGCGCGGCTCTGGGCGTTCGACGTTGTTGGGCAAGGCGACGTGGCGCCGCGCGCGCCGGGCTACATGGCCCGCTTTGTCGCGGGCATGAGCGAGCATTGCTATTTCGACAGCCTCGCCGTGCAGGCCAATGGCGACGTCTGTGTCGCCACCATCGTCAAGGGCGGCATCACTACGATAGCGCCTGAGGGCGCATCGTCGCACACGTCGTTTCCGGATTTCCTCGTCACCAATATCTGCTTCGGCGGTGCCGATATGCGCGATGCGTACGTCACCCTTTCAGGCACGGGCAAGCTGATCAAGACGCGCTGGCCGGAGGCGGGATTGAAACTGAATTTCAATCCGTATTGACAGGCTGGACTTCCGCGGCGACGCGCTTTCAAGTGCGTACGGCGAAAGGAGCCGAGCATGCGCGCGCGCGATTGTAAAATTGTTGCGACAATGGGGCCGGCCAGCGACCCGCCCGAACGGCTGATGCTGTTGGTGGAAGCTGGCGTCGATTGTTTCCGGCTCAATTTCAGCCACGGCGCCAAGGAAGATCACGCCCGCCGCTTCGCAGCCATCCGCGAAGCGGAGCAAAAGCTCGGCAAACCGCTCGGTGTATTCGCCGATCTGCAAGGTCCGAAAATTCGCGTCGGCGTGTTTAAGAATGGCGAGATCAAATTACGTTACGGGCAGATCGTCACTCTGGAAGCGTCTTCGGAACCTGGCGACGAAACGACTATCCGTCTCCCGCACGCCGAACTCGTTGGCGCCTTGGCGCCGGGCGATATCCTCAAGCTCGACGACGGCAAGATGCAGCTTAGTGTGGTCGAGCGCGATGGCAGCCAGGTTAAGGCGCATGTGGATTTCGGCGGCGTGCTGAAGAGCCAGAAAGGCGTCAACGTGCCGACGCGCCGGATTCCGATTTCGGCGTTGACGGAGAAGGACAAGGAGGACCTCGCTTACGCGCTCGATCTCGGCGTCGACTACATCGCGCTTTCCTTTGTGCAGCATCCAGACGACGTGCGGGAGGCGCGCGCGCTCATCGGCGACCGCGCCGGGATCATCTCCAAGATCGAAAAACCCTCGGCGCTGGAACAGATCGAGCAGATCGTCGAATTGTCCGATGCGGTGATGGTCGCGCGCGGCGACCTCGGCGTGGAATTGCCGCCCGAGCAGGTGCCGATCGCGCAGCGTAAGATCATTCGCGTCGCGCGCGCAGCCGGACGGCCGGTCATCGTCGCTACGCACATGCTGGAGAGTATGGTCGAAGCCGCCACCCCCACGCGCGCGGAAGCTTCCGACGTCGCAACCGCGGTGTATCAAGGCGCGGATGCGGTGATGCTGTCGGCGGAGAGCGCGGTCGGGCGCCATCCCCAAAGCGCGGTAGCGATTATGGACCGCATCATCCGCGCGGTGGAGGACGACGCCGAGTATTGGGCAGGCTTGCCGCGCGACATGGCGCCTCCGCAAGCCACCACCGCCGACGCCATCGCTCTCTCGGCGCGCCACATCACCGACGTACTCGATTGCGCCGCCGTGGTCGCCTACACCGCAACCGGATCCACAGCGTTGCGCGTCGCGCGCGAGCGTCCGCGCTGCGGCGTCGTAGGTCTGACGCCGGTGACGGAAACCGCGCGGCGAATGACGCTGGTGTGGGGAGTGCGCAGCGTCGTCAGTCCCGATGTCTCCAACGTGGAGGAGATGGTGGCGAGCGCCGATGAAGCAGTGCGCAAGCTGGGCATCGTCGAAGTCGGTGATCGCGTCATCGTGATCGCTGGGATTCCCTTCGGCCGCGCGGGCAAAACCAACACGCTGCGCGTGTTTAGAGTGGACTAGGCGGCCGCGCGGATACCCTTGTCACGGTTCGGCTGCCGGAAGGCGTGCATCGGAAAGTCGAGCGCCTGGAGCTCGAGAGTGGCGTTTCGCCAGCCCAATTCCTCGCGTCCGCCGCCGCGGAGAAGGTCAACGCTATGCTCGAGCCAGGTGGACCATGTAAGGTGGCGAGCCGTCACGGCCGGGGATGAAGTGGATTAACCCCGCCTTCGAGTTCCTCCGCCGCCCTTGCCCACCCCCTTTTGTTCGGGCATAAGCCCAGGCCTTCCGGGTCTAGGAGTGTAGCTCAGCTGGTAGAGCATCGGTCTCCAAAACCGAGGGCCGGGGGTTCGAGTCCCTCCACTCCTGCCATCGCCCGCTTGCGCGGACGCTGGCGCGGCCCAATCTGAGCTAGCAAACAGGCGCCCGCGCCGCAGGAAGTTAAGAACCGAATGTCGAGCGAAGATACTGAGCAGGACGAACCGCAGCGCCGAGGCGGAGGCCCGTTTCGCTTCTGGAGCGAGGTGCGCGCCGAGGGGCGCAAAGTCACCTGGGCCACGCGCCAGGAAGTGACGGTATCGACCATCATGGTGCTGATCATGGGGGTCGCCGCCGCGATCTTTTTCTTCTTCGTGGATACGCTGCTGCGTTTCCTGATCCCGTTGATCCTGAATATCGGTTTGTGATGATGGTCGAGGCCCAAGAACAACAAGCGCCGAGCCGGCCCGTGAACGAACGCGCGCGCTGGTACATCGTGCACGCCTACTCGAACTTCGAGCAGAAGGTCGCCGAAGCGATCCGCGACCAGGCCTCTCGCCAGGGGTTGGAAAATCAGTTCGAAGACATCCAGGTGCCGACTGAAGAGGTCACCGAAGTCGTGCGCGGCGCCAAGAAGGTGCGCCAACATCGCCACTTCCCGGGCTATGTGCTGGTGAAGATGGAGCTGACAGACGACACCTATCACTTGGTCAAGAACACGCCAAAGGTGACGGGGTTTCTCGGCCAGCAAAACAAGCCGCAGCCGGTCACCAACAAGGAAGTCGAACGCATCCTCGGACGCGTCGCCGAAGTCGGCGCGCAGAAGCCGCGCCAGCTCATCCATTACGAAGTTGGCGAACGGGTGCGCGTTTCCGACGGTCCGTTCCAGAGCTTCGAAGGCATGGTGTCGGAAGTGGATGAAGAGCGCGGCCGCCTGAAAGTCGCGGTCATGATTTTCGGTCGCGAGACGCCCGTGGACCTCGAATACGCCCAAGTCGAGAAGCTACGCTAGCTTTCGGTTCGGCGCTTACGCGAAATGCGTTCAAAGCGGCGAGGATTGCCTCTAACGCTGAGCTCGCGCCTTTCGCGCATAGAGGTGTCCGATGCCCCGTCGCGCCATAATAGCCTTCCTTGCGCTCGCATGCTCGCAGGCCGAAGCTCAGACCGTGCAAGACGAAATCGTCGTTACAGCAAACAAGCGCGGCGAGGCGCGGGCGCAGGATTTGCCTTTGGCGGTGAACGCGTTCGGCGAAGGAGATCTCCGCGCGCGCAATGTCGAGGACCTGCAATCGCTGTCCTATTCCATGCCCAACGTGCAGTTGGAGGATATCGGAACCGCGCGCGGGATCGCTAATTTCGCTATTCGCGGTGTAGGCGTGAATTCCTCGATCGCTTCGGTGGACCCCGCAGTTGGTGTGTTCGTCGATGGGGTGTACCTGGGCCTGAACGCGGGAACGATCAGCGACGCCTTCGATCTTGAGGCGATCGAAGTCTTGCGAGGGCCGCAAGGCACGCTTTACGGGCGCAATGTCACGGGCGGCGCAGTGCTGGTTCGCACGCGCGCGCCGAGCGAGCGCTTCGAGGCGCGCGGCAGGGTCGCGGTCGAAACCGGCCTTAATGTGATTGCCGATGCAGCGATCTCTGGGCCGATCGCCGAGGGTCTGCTCCATGGCCGCATCGCGGCGCTGCACAGCGACGACGAAGGCTGGTTCGAGGGCGCCGACGGCTCACGCTTTGGCGCCAATGAAACCAATGCTTGGCGCGCTTCGCTGTTGCTGACGCCGTCGCGGGAGTTCGATGTCACTCTGCGCGTGGAGCAAGGGAACGCCAACGGCGACGGCCCGGTGTCGCAAAACCATGCGCTGTTCGTGCGCGACGGCTTTGGCTTCGCCATCGACAATCGCGGTTACGCCGCGACCGATTGGGAGCAGGCGACGCTGGAAGCCAATTGGCGCGTGCGCTTTGGCGATGGCGTGATCACCAGCATCACCGGTTGGCGATCGGTGGAAGTGCCGTGGGCGGCCGACGTCGATTCCACCCCGGCATTTGTGTTTCATACCCGCGTGCTGAATGTGCAGGACCAAAGCAGCGAGGAGCTGCGCTATGCCGGCAGCTTTGGCGACGCGGATGTCACCGCCGGACTCTATTGGCTCGACCAGAGCCTGCTTTATATCGACGAGCGCAATTTCTCACCGACGTTTCGTCGCGTCGGCGGCGGGCGCGGGGAATTCACCAGCTGGGCGGCGTTCGCCAACGCCGATTGGCATGTCAGCGACACGCTTACAGGCAGTCTCGGGCTGCGTTATACACGCGAAGAAAAACGTTCGCGCATCTCGCGAGTGCGCCGTGCAGGGGACGACCTCGACGGTCCCAGCGTTAGCGTTTCAGGCGAGGGGGTGATTGGCGGCGATATCGATGCGCGCACGCTGGCTTATTCCGATGCGCCATTCTCGCAAAATTGGGACGATCTCTCTCCGCGCCTAGGCCTGCAATGGCGACCCAGCGCGAGCACAAATATCTATGCCACTTGGTCGCGCGCGTTCCGCGGTGGCGGCGTCAATTTTCGCACTTCCTCGTTGGGGCTGGCGCCGCGCGCGTACGATCCGGAACGGCAAAGCACGTTCGAGATCGGCTGGAAGCAAGATCTGTTGTTCAACCACCTACGCCTTAACGTCGCGCTGTTCGAGAACCAGATCGAGCGCATGCAGCGCGAGACCAATCAGCCCGACCCGATATCGGGCGTGCAACAGATCGTGCTGAACGCCGGCGACGCGACGATAAGGGGCGGCGAAATCGAGGCGCGGCTTGTTGTGGATCGCAATTTTGCGCTGGCTGCCTTTGCGGGTTATCTGGATGGCGCTTACGATCAGGTGACGGAAGATCTCAATGGCGATCTTGTCATCAACGCCGCCGATTTGTCATTGCAGATACCGCGCCTGGCGCCTTGGACGTACGGCGCTTCGATCGATTATGAGGCGCCGCTTGGGCCCGGCGTGTTTTCCGCGCGCGCCAGCTACAGCCACCGCGACGGCGCGTTTTACAACGACTCCAATCTCGGCCGCTTGGCCGAGGCCGATATGATCGACGCGAACATCGCCTGGGAACATGGCGACGGGCGCTGGCTGGTTTCGCTCTATGGCGAGAACCTCACGGATGAAGCGACTTGGGGCGGCGATACCATCCTGCCGTCAACCGCCGCGTTCGGGTACAGCGGCGGCGCGCGGCCAACATTCTCGCCGCTGAACAAGGGGCGGGTGTTGGGCGCTGAGTTGCGGGTGCGGTATTGAATGCTCGCGTTCGCCGCTGGCGGCGCAAGTGCTGAAGGAATACGACAGCTTATGCCATCGACCAAAAGTCGCGCGATATCGTCTTGCACCTGGCTGCTCATCGCGACCGCGGCACTCGTTGCAATGCTAGCGCTGCCAGGGCTGATGGCGGGAGAGCTGGGACGCTTCGTAGGCGGGCTTTGGGTGTCGACGTTGGCGCTGATTGCCGGATTGCTTGGCGGCGTGCTGGGGATACTCTGAAAAAACCGCTGTGGAGATAGTGTGCGGCCTTCGACAGGCTCAGGCTGACGCAGGCTGGTGCAATCGGCGTCACGCTGAGCCCGTCGAAGCGCGATGCCGAGGCTCGTGCGTGGCCAACGGATCCGCCCAGATGACAGCGCGGCATGCGTGGGCTAACCTCCCGAGGCGAGCGACTTCATGGGAGGGTAGGATGCGGAAACTCTTCATCGCGGGCTTGGCGATGGCGGCCGTCGGCGCGGGCGCGGCGCTTGCGCAAACGACGTCGCCAGGGCGCCAGCAACCCCCGCAAGTGATAACGCCCCCAGTGCAGATGCGGGCGCCTAACGTCGCGACGCCCAATCGCGCACTGCCGAGCGCACCCATTCCAGTGTACATCATCGGCGATCGTCAGCGCCGTCGCAACATCGAGATTCCTTCGGATGCCGCGCTCATTGGCACGAGGTACGCGGAGCGCGATCACGATCGCGACGGCAGAGACCACGTCAGTTACGGCGGCGACGATTGCGACGACAACGATCCCGCGCGCAATCCCCGCCAGCCGGAAGTCGCCGACCAGGAGGGCAAGGACGAGGACTGCAATTACGAGACCATCGGCGGCCTCGACGACGATGCCGATGGGTTCGTCTCCTGGCTCGCGATGAACTTTGTCCGCAACCAGCAAGGCGTGCCGCTGCTGGTGATCCGCGGGCCAGATTGCCACGATGGACGCCCAGACATCAATCCGAATGCGCCTGAGATTCCAGGCGATAATCTTGATAATAATTGTGACGGCCTGATCGATCGGTTTCCCTCGGGCGGCGGCGCTTATTGCGCGCCGACCGACCGCACCTCCGTGCCGCTGCAACCGTGCGGTATGCCGCAGGGTGGGCGGGAGTAGGCGCAGGGGTGCTGAATGAGGCGCTGCAACATGGACCGCCGGCGCCCTCGCCGGCAAACAGTGCTGCAAAGACAAAACTGCGTGGCGATAGCGAACACTTGATGCCGGCGAGGGCGCCGGCGGTCCCCACTTTGCGCGCGCGTTCCAATGTCGCCCATTTCAGGCCGCGGGAGAATTGGCTGGCGTCGGTTCCGAAGTCCGCGCCAAACAAGCGCTGGGCGCTTTCAGTGCTCTTCGATCAGGCGCAGAAGCTGCCAAGATGCTGGCCTTAATACGGCTCATAGTCAGAACGCTTGCTCAGCCACCAGCACGGCAGCGGCCTCGTACATTTACGCCTGTTGCCGGCAACACTTGGGACACCACTAAAAAGAAAGCGCAAAGCACCGCCTACGTTTTGGCGAACCTCGAACGTTTGCCGGAAGCGAAGGTCATCCACGTCGTGGACGGTGACTCCTTGATTGTCGCCAAGGGGCGGCATCTGACCATGATCAGGCTCGATTCCATTGACTGCCCGGAGGGAGGTCAGGATTGGGGCGATAC
Source organism: uncultured Alphaproteobacteria bacterium (assembly GCA_902826035.1). Lineage (GTDB taxonomy): Bacteria > Pseudomonadota > Alphaproteobacteria > Caulobacterales > Aquidulcibacteraceae > Vitreimonas. Next base: position 577 of record CADEDG010000118.1, on the reverse strand, counting down.
CGCTACATACGGTTTGATCAAGCTTGTTGGCGGGCGAAGAATAATGCTCGAAGAGCATGGGCTCGACGATTACGGGCGAACGCTCGCTACGATTTACGTGTGGCCCGCGGATCGCGAGGAGCCGACAAACGTCAACGAGAGAATGGTCACTCTTGGCCACGCTTGGGTGATGCGCAAATATTACGACCACCTGCCGGAAGAGCGGAAGGCTAAGCTGAACCGCCTCGAAGTCTGGGCAAGGTCCAAAAGAGTCGGGCTGTGGGGGACGGAAAACCCTATCCCGCCATGGCAGTGGAGGAGGAAGCAAGGCGTTTAGGCTGCCCCCCTTCCCAACGCCCCCGCCATCCGCTACATCCCCCCGCTTCCGCGTGGGAGGAGGTTCGCTCTCCCTACCACGCACCCACTCAGGCGGGGCGGTTTAACCATCGTTCCGCGTTAAGCGAGAGGCCATAATGGCGAAGAAGGTACTGGGGCAGATTAAGCTCCAAGTGCCGGCGGGTGCTGCGAATCCATCGCCGCCCATCGGCCCCGCGCTCGGTCAGCGCGGTTTGAACATCATGGAATTCTGCAAGGGCTT
>CADEDG010000117.1 GCA_902826035.1 uncultured Alphaproteobacteria bacterium | reverse complement strand
TCTATTGCGTCGAGGTCGAGAACGCCTTGTACGATCATCCCGCGGTGATGGATGCAGCAGTGATCGGCAAACCGCATCATTCGCTGGGCGAAGAGCCGCTCGCGGTTGTGCATCTGAAACCGGGCGCAAGCGCCACCAGCGAAGAACTCCGCCATCATTGCGCGCAGAAGATCGCCGCGTTCAAAGTGCCGGTCGAGGTCGTATTTTGGCCGGAGACGCTGCCGCGGAATGCAAACGGGAAGATCGTGAAGAAGGACCTGAAGGCGAAGTTGGTCTAATCGCCGTCGCGACCCTCTCCCCCGATAGGGGGGAGGGCAGGGTCTGTGCCCTATCTCGCATCCCCAGCGCTCCACCCTCACCCCACCCCTCTCCCTCCCCAAGGAGGGAGAGGGAGCGATCTAAAACACCGCCTCCGCCTCTCCCCCCATCATGCGCGCGCGCACCAGTGGGATGGGCGGGCCGCCATAGGTGAGGAATTGGTCGTGGAACGCCTTCCAACCTTCGCGGCCGCCACGCGTCGCGGTCCAATCCTCGCGCAGGCGACGGATCAGCAGCTTGCCCATGGTGTAGTTGAGATAGGCCGGATCGTAAGTTCCGCGTGCGGCTTGCTGGCGGGCGTTGCCTTCGTCCTGATAACACTCGTTCACGAACATCGCCCGCGATTGCTCTTGCGTCATACCCTGCGTGTGCAGGCCGATGGCGGAGAGGAAACGGCAATCGCGACGCAGCGCGTTTGAGATTTGCCCGATGTGCACCGAGGGGTCGCCATTGCTCAGCCCCGCGTCCCACATCATCTCTTCCGTGTAGTGCGCCCAACCCTCGGCGTAGGCGTAACCCACAAACACGCGCCCGAATTGCGACGGCGAACGATTGGCATGTAGGAAGTTGAGGAAGTGCCCCGGCCAAACTTCGTGCACCGACACGAACAGCAATTCGTTTTCGCCCGGCACGAAGTCAGCCTGCACGCGCGCGGGCCAGGTGGGATCCGGCGGAGCGATATAATAGACCGACGGCAGATTGGTTTCGTACGGTCCTGGAATGTCGATGTAGGCGAAGTTCTGGCGCGCGAATGGCGGCGCTTCCTCGACCTGCGCTTCTTCCGTGCCCGGGATGGTGACGAGGTCCTTCTCCACCAGGAATGCGCGCAGACCCGCTAATTGCGCGCGCGCGCCTTCGACAGCGCCGCCTTGCGGCTTCCGCGCGCCCATGCGCGCCATGCAGGCCGGCAGCGTCGCGCCCGGCGCGTATTGCGCACAGGCCTCACGCAACGCCTGTTGGTTGCGCACGAGGTCGGCGCGGCCGATAGCCTCCAATTCCGACAACGGAATATCGACCATCTCGGTGTCGTGGATCATTTGTGCGAAGCGTTCGGGCCCGAGCGCGAAATCCTGGGTGGCCGTGGCGCGCTGGGTCTCGATCCAGTTCGCCAGCTCCGTCATCGCCACCGATGCAGCGTTCGAAGCGGTACTGAGTTCAGCCTGTAGTGCTGCGTCCGTGACGGACGCGAACGCGGCCTTGCCGTCGCCGGAATAATATTCCGCGAGCCCGCCGAACGCGGCCTTGCCGTAATTGACGAAGGGAAGCGGCATCGGCGTCCTGAGATTGGCGCGGATTTGCGTTGCCGCTTGCGGCACGGCGTTGAGGTAAGAGATGTAGGCGCGCAAGCGCACATCCGCCGCCGCATAGGGACGCGTGATGTACATAGAAGGGCTCAAAGCATCCATGTAAAAGGCAGGATTGGTGTGCGGTTGATCGGCCGTTTCCAGCCAGAACAAATCGCCGCGCGCCACCGCCACGAGATAGTCACGCTCGAAGCTCTGCTCTTCATTGAGGCCGTTGAAACCTTGCGCCTCTTCGATAGCAGCTTTGAGCACCGCGATACGCGCTGTGATCCCAGTTTCGCTCCAATCCGGCAGCTTACCGTCGAACTCGTGGCGACCTTGTGAGGCCGCGAAAGCGGGCTCGGCCTCGAATGAAGCTTCGATGAAGCGGTCGCGGTACTGATTCCAGGCCGCCCCGCCAGGCGCGCAGCCCGTTAGGGCAAGCATAACCGTCGCCACGGCCGCAAGTATCCGCACCATCCAACCACTCCCGTTACACTACGAGCTGTCCTTAACCCGCACGCCACCCGTCACGCCAGCCCGGAACGACGAATGCACACCGCCCGGTGTTATAAGGTCGGACTCGCTTTGCCCGCCGGAATGTGCGACAAGGGCTTGCGGGCCGACGCGGGGCGCCCGCTGAGACGGTCTCCGTCCAAGACCCGCTTCGAACGGCGCTGCAACGCGCCCGAACGGAGCGTCACATGGGCGATCGCCGAATCGTAGAACTTAAAGAACCCATCGAATACAAGCTCAACGAACTGTTCGGCGCGCGCCGCCCTTCGTCGTGGGTCACGCGCGAGCGGCCTAAAATCGATCGCGTCGCTTGCCCTTGGCTGATCCGGCGCTTCGTCGATGCGGAAGCGCGCATTCTCTACGTGCCCACGGAACGCGTGTTCGAAACTGCCGAACGCGAGGGCGCTATCGCCTTCGATATACCCGGCGCGCCATTTTCTCATGTCGGCGAATTGTGCAGCTTCGATGCGTTCATCGCCCAATTCGAACTGGACGGCGATCCCGGCCTTGGAGCAATCGCGCCTATCGTGCGCGGAGCGGACACCGATCGCCACGACCTGGCGCCGGAAGCGGCGGGCGTACACGCGCTGTCGCTCGGGCTATGCGCGAACTTCACCGACGATCACGCCTTGCTCGCGCAAGGGCTTATCTTCTACGACGCGCTCTATGCGTGGGCCACACGCGCGCGCAGCGAGCGCCACGATTGGAGGCCGGCATGAGCGTCGCGCATCAAGTCCTGCTCTCGCGCAGCGATCTCGCGGCGCTTATGGCGCCGCACGACTACCTCACGGCAGCCGAGGATGCATTCCGCGCACTTGTCGAAGGACGCGCGAGCACCGCCGCGCCCATGCATATAGACGCTGCGCATGGCGTGTTTCATGCAAAAGGTGGCGCTTATTGTAACGAGCGCCGCTATGTTTCGGTCAAACTCAACGCCAATTTTCCGATCAACCCTGAGCGCACTGGGCTGCCGACCATCCAAGGCGCAATCCTGCTTTGCGACGCCGACGATGGCGCCCTCCTTTGCATCCTGGACTCAGCGGAGATGACAGTGCGGCGCACGGCCGCCGCGAGCGCCCTGGCCGCGCGCCACCTGGCGCCGGCCGATGCGCGCACGCTGCTGCTTTGCGGCTGCGGCGTGCAGGGGTTTGCGCATGCAGGGGCGCTCGCCGATCTGTTCAGACTGGAAACCGTGTTGTGCTGGGATCAGCGTCCTGAAAAGGCAGCCGCACTTGCGGCGCGCGTCAGCACGGATCTGTCGCTTCCTGCGCAAAGCGTGACGGACTTCGCCGCTGCGGCGCGAAGCGCGCAGATCGTCGTTACCTGCACGACATCGACCTCGCCGTTTCTCGGCCCCGAGCATGTGCAACCGGGCGCGTTCATAGCGGCCGTTGGCGCCGACAACCCAAGCAAGAACGAGATTACGCCGGCGCTTATGGCTCGAGCGGTGCTCGTTTGCGATTCCACGGCGCAATGTGCATCGATGGGCGACCTTCATCACGCTGTTGAAGCTGGCGCTCTTGATCGAGACCACGTGCGCGCCGAGTTGAGCGAGATCGTCACCGGCGCTAAACTAGGGCGTTTGAGCGCGGAGGAGATCGTGGTTTTCGATTCCACCGGCCTCGCAGTGCAGGATGCCGCAGCGGCTTCCATCGCATACCAGCGCGCGCAGCGGGAGGACCGTGGAACTCGGTGCGCATTGCATGACTGAAACTCCAACCTTGCGTGACCTCACCGCCGCCAGCTTCAAGATAGGATGCCTCGGCTTTGGTGGTCCCGCGGGCCAGATCGCGCTGATGCATCGCATCTTCGTCGACCAGAAAAAGTGGGTCGGCGAGGACATGTTTCTGCACGCGTTGAACTTCTGCATGTTGCTTCCCGGCCCCGAGGCACAGCAACTCGCGACCTATGTCGGCTGGCGGCTGCACGGCGTGAAGGGCGGGTTGGTCGCGGGACTTCTGTTCGTACTGCCCGGCGCGCTCATCATGCTGGGGCTTTCGCTCATCTATGTGTTCGCTGGGCACTTGGCGCTGGTTGAGGCTGCCTTCTATGGCGTCCGTGCGGCGGTCGTCGCCTTGATCGCCGAGGCGCTCTTGCGTGTCGGCAAACGCGCCCTGAAGACGTCCGCGCATTGGCTGATCGCGGCGGCGAGTTTTCTCGCGCTCTGGCTTGGGCAAGTCCCGTTTCCGCTGGTGATCTTGGGGGCAGGCGCACTCGGCGCGTTGTCGCCACGCCCAGGCACAATGGCCACGCCAACCTCGCCTCAACCCACCGCCCGCGCCACGGACGCGTTCAAGGCCGCGGTGTTCTGGGGCGCGCTTTGGCTGGCGCCGCCGCTCCTCGTCCTCCTCGCGCTCTCACCAGAACACACGCTCGCGCAGATCGGCGTATTGTTTTCGACGCTCTCCACCGTGACCTTCGGCGGCGCCTACGCGACGCTCGCTTACCTCGCGCAACAGGCGGTGGATGCACAACATTGGCTGAGCGCCGCGCAGATGATTGATGGCCTTGGCTTGGCCGAGACCACGCCGGGCCCGCTGGTTCTGGTGAACCAGTTCGTGGGCTTCCTTGCTGGCTGGAATAGCGGCGGCCTGGGGCTCGCGCTCGCGGGCACTGCGATGGCGACGTGGTGCACGTTCGCGCCTTCGTTCGTGTGGATATTCGCCGGCGCACCATTCGCCGAACGCCTGCGCAGCAACGCGCACGCCGCCGCGATCCTGCAAGCAATCACCGCCGCAACGCTTGGCGTCATCGCTCACATGGCGGCGTGGTTTACGCTGCACGTGCTGTTTGCAGAGATTGGGCGCACGAAGCTAGCGCCGGGCATATCGCCACTTTGGCCGGACGCGACGAGCTTCGACCCCGTCGCCGCGGGCCTCTGCATCGCCATGCTCGCACTTGCCTTTGGGGCGCGCTTGGGCCCGCTCACGCTGGTTGCGGTTTCGATCTTGTTGGGAATCGCCGCGCGTGGATTGGCCTTAGCCTAAGCCAGAGCTAAAGTGTCGCCAGCCAATCGATCAGATGCCCGGTCGTCGCATCCGGCGCTTCCTGCTGCACCCAATGGCCCGCGCCTGGAACGATGTGAGCGCCGCGAAAATCGGTGAGCTGTTCGCGCATGCTGGCAATGAGGGAGTCGACATTCCCGTCGCCGAACATCTTCAGCACCATATCTTCCGCACCAGCGACGAACAGCGAAGGCTGATGCACCTTGCGGTCTTCAATTGTGTTCATCATCGCCCAATCGCGCTCGAAATTGCGGTAGCGATTGATCGGCCCGCGAAAGCCCGAGCGCTCGAACTCGCCCACATAATAGTCGATATCGGCAGGTGTGAGCCAGGCGGGAAACGGATCGGGATCGGGCAGGCCGTACAACAGCGGCTCGCCGACGGGCTTCTCGCGATTGCCCCAGCGGCCATCAGAATTCGCTGAAGCAGCGTGGAACATGCGCCGCAGCGTGCCGCGCACATCAGCCTCCAACTCCGCCTCCGCAACCCCTTCATTCTGGAAATAGGCCATGTAGAAGAACTTGCCCTGGTCGGTGTACATGGCCTTGAAGATGTGATTGAGCGGCATCGGCGGCAGCGCGTAGTACGGCACTGAAAGCCCGGCGACGCCACGCACCTTGCTTGGATGCAGCACGGCGCTGTGCCACACAATCGGCGCGCCCCAATCATGGCCGATCAGCACTGCGGGCGCGTTCGGCGACAGCGCGTCAATCACCCCCGCCACATCCGCGCACATGTTGGCCATGGAGTAAGCATCCACGTCGTGTGGTTTGTCCGAGCCGCCATAGCCGCGCACATCGATGGCGCATGCGGTGAAGCCCGCCGCAACCAGCGGCGCCATCTGGTGACGCCACGAACACCAAGACTCCGGGAAACCGTGCACCATCAGCACGAGCGGCCCCTGTCCCTGCACCGCAGCGCGAAGGCGAATGCCGTTGGTCTCGATGGTGCGGAAATTCGAAATCATGTCGCTCACTAGTGCTGGATAGGAAGAATATCCCACTGATCCCGGCTTTCCGCAACGCGGCTTAGCTCTCCTCGATCACCTCGGCGGCCGCTTCGTTCATCGCCTGCGCTTCGCGGCTGGGCACGATCAGCGGCGCCGGTTGCGGCGTGGTCATATTTCCCCGGATCAGCGACTTGCCCGCCTCGATGCCGCCCGCGATTTGCAACTCGAGCCGCTCGGCGTCGCGGTCGCGCACTTCTTCGATGGTCTCGGCGATCTCGATATCGTTTACGCCCAGGTCGCGCAGCACCGCCTCCGAGAAACGTAGCGCCGATTCCATGGTCTCGCGGATTTGGTAGTCGACGCCAGCCGCGGCCAAACGCAGAACGTGGCCGCGATCATAGGCGCGCACGAAGAGTTTAGCCTGGGGGAATTCTGCTTTCGCTATTGCGACGATTTTATCCGCCACCTCCGGCTTGTCGACGCAGACCAGGATCGCCTCGGCGCGCGCCGCGCCGGAAGCGCGCAGCACGTCAAGTCGGGTCCCGTCGCCATAATAGATCTTGAAACCGAACCGCGCCGCGGCGCGGATCATCTCGACGTCGGTCTCGATCAAAGACATGTCGACGCCGCGCGCCAACAAAGGCTGGCTCGCCATCTGCGCGAAGCGTCCGAAGCCGATGAACAGCACGCGGCCATTGAGGTTGGCGGCCTCCTCGACGCCGTCGCGCGAGGCTTCCAGCGCAGGCGTAAGCCGCCGCTGCGCGATCACCACCAGCGGCGCCAACGCCATCGAGACGATCACGATCGCTGTCATGATCGAGGCCAGGCGTGCATCGATGACGCCGGCTGCGAGCGCGGCGGCGTAGAGCACGAAAGCGAACTCCCCGCCCTGCGCGAACAGCGCGGCGCGGTGAACCGCTTCGGCCTGGTCGGCGCCAAACCGGCGCGCGACCAAATAGGCGCCCAAGCCCTGCACCGCCATGAACATGATCGCGCCAACCAGGATCAGTTTCCAGTCGGCGAGCGCTGCGGGGATGTCGAGCGCCATTCCGACGCTCATGAAGAACAGCCCAAGCAAAATGCCGCGGAACGGCTCGACGTCGGCCTCCAATTGGTGGCGGAAGGAGCTTTCCGAGAGCAACACGCCGGCGAGAAAAGCGCCCATCGCCATGGAAAGCCCGCCCCATTGCATCAGCAGCGCCGCGCCCAGCACCACCAGCAACGCTGCTGCGCTCATCACTTCGCGCGCGCCTGAACGCGCCAGCACCATGAAGATCGGGTTCAACACCCAGCGGCCAGCGGCATAGACCCCGGCGATGGCGACAAGCGCAAGCGCACCGCTTTGCCACGCCGGACGGGTGTTTTCGATGATCGCACCTCCGCTCAACGACGCAAGCAACGCCACCAGCGCCAACAGCGGCACGATCGCGAGATCTTCAAACAGGAGGATTGCCGTTGCGCGCGCCCCGGCGGGCGTCGCGGTTTCGCCTGCATCGTCCATCGTCTTCATGATGATCGCGGTGGAGGAGAGGGCGAAGCCGAGCGCCGCGATCAAGGCAGCTTGCCAAGTGAAGCTTGGGAACGCGCCCGCGAATAGAGCCCAGGCTGCGGCTGTCGACAGCCCGGCGCACACCAGAACATGGGCGGCGCCGACGCGAAAAATGTCGCGCCGCATCGCCCAGAGCTTGCCCGGGCGCATTTCGAGCCCGATCAGAAACAAGAACATCACCACGCCAAGCTCGGCGACCTGCAGCACCGCGTGCGGCTCGGAAACCACGCCGAGCGCATGCGGGCCGATCGCCAGCCCCGCCGCCAAGAATCCAAGCACCGAGCCAAGGCCAAGCCGGATAAAGATCGGTGCCGCAACGACGCCCGCCGCCAGCACCGTCACCGCCTGCGCCAGCGTCACGCTTTGTTCTGCTTCAGCAACCATTAGGCTCTCCTGCAGGCACGGTGTTCCTGTCACAAAGCTCCGTCATCCCGGGCTTGCGGAGCAAGACCCGGGACCCAGGGGCAAACACACAGATCTACGATCCCCTGGGTCCCGGGTCACGCTTCGCGTGCCCGGGATGACGGAGCTCTACTTCGAAAGAATCAGCCTTGGCTTGGTCCGGCGCGAATCCTTCTATGCTTGGCGCTTCCCCGAGAATGGAGCGCGCGATGATCGAGAACACCAAGCTGACGGCGCTTGTCGCCTCGCGCATCTGCCATGACATGGTCGAACCGATGAGCGCCATGATCCAGGG
>CADEDG010000116.1 GCA_902826035.1 uncultured Alphaproteobacteria bacterium | reverse complement strand
CCCAAAAGCAACAACGCCCGCGCGGGGCGCGGGCGTTGCGAGAAACTGAAGTGACCGGTCGAAGCGCGCACCCGGGGGGCTGGGGGGGCTGATGGATACCGGATACGAGCCTTTCTCCGACCGGTCACAACGCTAAGGTCGCGCTCTAATGCGGCGAGGGCAAGCAAAAAATGCGGCCCAAAAGAGACATGTCTAGAAAGTTAATCCGACTGAGCGCGACATTGCTTTTCGTACACTCCCATTTCCGGCGAGCGTCCAAGCCAAGTATACGCGAAACAACGATTTTTTCTGAGAGCGCGCAGTATCCGCAGCCGCAACCTGCGCTACGCACAACTCGTAATTCTTCTGTGAGCAACAACAAATCTCGAACTCTCTTGAACACTCATCCAAAGAAAAACGCCCCGACCGGGGCCAGGGCGTTAGTCTCATTTCCAGCTGACCCCGACTCAATTGCGCGGTGACAAGAGGCTCAGGATGAATTGGAACAGGTTGATGAAGTTCAGATAGAGGCTTAGCGCGCCGAAAGTCGAGCCCACAGCCGCCGCGCGGCTGTCGCCGCCGAACTGATAATACATGTACTTCAAGCGCTGCGTGTCGAATGCGGTGAGGCCGGCGAACACCAGCACACCAATCACAGAGATGGCGAAGTGCAACGCGCTGCTTTGCATGAACATGTTCACGATCGAGGCGATCACGAGCCCAATGAGGCCCATCATCAGAAATGTTCCCATGCCCGTCAGATCGCGCTTTGTGGTGTAGCCCCATAGGCTCAACGCGCCGAACGAGGCCGCGGTGATCAGGAACGCCTTCGCAACGATGGTCATGCCGTCAGGGATGCGGGCGTAGTAATAGACAATAGCGCCCATGCTGACGCCGATCAACGTCACCACGCTCCAGTAAACCAGGTTCGCCGAGGTCGGCGACGGATTACGCATGGTAAAGCTGGAGATCAGTAGAATCGCTAGCGGGCCGAACATCACCACCATGCCGATTGGACCGGTCAGCAGTGTGCGGACTAGCTGCTCGTCCGATCCCACAACCCCGGCAAGAACGCCCGAAAGCAGCAGGCCGAGGCCCATCTTGTTGTAAACTGAGAGCATAAAACCGCGCAGACCGGCGTCGACCGCCATATCGGCACGACCGGTCGGGATGCTCCGCGCTCCAGGTTGGTAGTCGCTCATGAAAAACCTCCAAGCAGCAGGGGATATACCGCTGCGACAAGCCCTTATATGGCGGTGTTGCCGCGCCGCCGCAAGCGCAAGCGCACCCCCGCAGCTTGCTTGTGGGCGCCCGAATGCGCATCATGCGTGGACGAAATGCCAGCCCGTGTTTCCGGCGGGAAACGGGACGGCGACTCGAATCGCGCTACGAGCCGGCGCGGAGGTAATCCCGGGTGGCTGACGAGAACGATCCGAACCGGCCGGAAGAGCCGACAGCACGGCCGCCTGCGGCCGAGCCTGGCGCCGACTCACCAAAGATTTCGGAACCGTCTGCCCCGGCAGGCGACGAGGCCGCCCCTATCGAAGCGGCGATCGAGGAGACCGTCGAAGCCGAAGAAGCCACCCCCGTCACCGCCGCGCCAGAGTTCGCTCGCGAAGCGGAGGCGGAGATTGTTGAAGCGCCGCTAAGTGAGCTCCAAGATGGGGCCGCGGAGGTCGTCGCCACACTGACCGCCACACCCCTCGAAACCAGCCCGATGGCCTCCGAACGGGCGGAGACGGCGGAGTACGTCACCACCGACGCTCACGAAACAGACGAACCTCGCATCGACAACGTAGTGGCGCCCGCCGCAGGGGAACTTGGCTCAGACGCAGGTTTTGTAGCGGAAGACGCGCCGGCGCCGGTTGAGTCTGAATCCACGCCTGCGCCGGAGGGCATGGCCGCTCCGGCAGAAACGACGACGAGCTTCGAGGCCGCCCCTGCGGCCGAGCCGGAAGAGAACCTATCCGCGACCGCGCAGCCTCGCCAATCCATTGAGGAAATCCGTAACCTCGAAACGCTCCCCGATCCGCTGGACGCCGTTGCAGCGCCCGTGGTTGAAGCGATTGGCTCGTCGCTAGAGGCCGCGGAACTCGAACAAAGCGACGCCGATCTTGCCGCTGCGCCCGAGGCAGCGGAACCCCAGGCCGCCGAAAACGTCGCCGCCGAAAAAACCATGGACGACGCGGCGCCGACTCGCGAGAACGAGTGGGAGGTTGAACAGCGGCAGGATCCCGCGCCGTTAGAGGAAACGCCGCCCGAACCGGAGCCGTTGCCCGTCGCGGCAACATCGGAACCCCCAGCCGTTCAGGAGACGGTTGAAGTCGGACCGTCGTTAACAGCGGCGCTCGAACCCGAATCGTCACAAACTGGGGCCGCATCAGAATCTGCGCCCGAGGCGCCGCCCGCTGTTTCCGAGCAGCAGGATCAAATGGCCCCCGCGGCGTCGTTAAAGGCCGCATCCGACGAACTCGAAGCCGCGCCAGAGAACGAAGCCGCGGAAGCTTTTGTGGAGCAGCCGCCAACCCAGTCGACCAGCCCGATCGAGCAGGCGCCTGGCGAAGCTATGATCGAGGCAGGCGAACTCGTCCGCTTTGATGAAGAGGTCCCCGAAGCCGTCGCGGCGGAGCACGCGGAAATCACCGAGGTCGCGCCGCAAATGGTCGGAGCGGACGATGCGGTGCAATTGCCGCCGAACTATTTTCAAGCCGCGGGCGATCCAGACGAACCTTCAGAACCTCCCCCCGCTTTCTGGAACCGCGTTGGAAGCAGGTTGGGCGATTTTCGGGTTTTTGTCGCTCGCTCGCTAGGCCCGTTCGGCAGCGCCGCCCGCAAAGTCGGCGGCGGCATGTGGCGCGGCGTTCGCGACATCAAGCACCCCCGCAATGTACGGGAGGTCGCGGTTTGGGGCGGCTGGGCGGCGGCGGCCTTCACGACGTTGATAGTGGGGTTCTTCGTTTTTGTTACCTGGGGAATGCCGTCCACGGACGATCTCTGGGAAGCACGCAATGGCCAGAGCATCACTTTCCTAGATCGCAACGGCAACGTCATCCTGCGCGAGGGCGCCCAAAATGCACCGCCCGTGGATCTACAATCGCTTCCTCCCTTTGTCGCGCAGGCTTTCGTGGCGATTGAGGATCGCCGATTTTACCAGCATTGGGGCATCGATCCTGAAGGCATGATGCGCGCGGGCGCACAGAACATTCGCGCCGGGCGCGTGGTGCAGGGCGGCTCCACCATCACCCAGCAATTGGCCAAGAACCTGTTCTTGACCAACGAGCGCTCCTGGCGGCGCAAAGCGCAGGAAATCGCAATGGCGGTTTGGCTCGAAACCAAATTCACCAAAGAGGAAATTCTAGCGCTCTATCTGAGCAGAGTTTATTTTGGCGCCGGCGCCTATGGCATCGAGGCGGCCGCGGAGCGGTATTTCGATAGGCCAGCTCGCGAGCTCACGCTCCTGCAGTCGGCGATGATAGCCGGCCTGGTGAAAGCGCCCTCCCGGCTCAACCCAGCCAACCAAGACATCGCATCGGCGCGTACGCGCGCGGAGATTGTGCTGCAGGAGATGGTCTCGCTCAATTTCATCAGCGACACAGAACGACAGGCGGCGCTCAACGAGGACCTCGTTGTAAGCCGCCGCAACCCAGCCGGGGTGTTGAGCTATTATCGCGACTGGATTGACCCGTTGCTCAACGATGTGATCGGCACCCAGCGCGACGATTTCATCATTGAGACCACGATCGACATCCAAGCGCAGCGCGCCGGCGCCGACGCGGTAGAGGCTGTGCTCGCCGAGCAGGGCGAGAGCCGGCGCGCGAGCCAGGCCGCACTCCTTTCAATGGACGACGATGGCGAGGTGCTCGCCATGGTCGGCGGGCGCGACTACGACACGAGCCAATTCAACCGGGCCACCCAGGCACGTCGCCAACCCGGCTCCTCGTTCAAATATTTCATCTATTTGGCCGCCATGGAAAGCGGCCTCACCCCTTGGAGCATTCGCAACGACGCGCCCATCACCATCCACATCGAGGGTCAACCCGATTGGTCGCCGGGCAATTATCACGAGGAATACAACGGCCCTGTAGAACTCGCACGCGCCTTCTCGCAATCCTACAACATGGTAGCGATCCGCGTCGCCAATGAGGTTGGCGGCCAGCACGTGATCGACGTCGCACGTCGGCTCGGCGTTTCCTCGGAGCTGCACAATTACCACTCGCTTGCGCTGGGTGCGCAGGAAGTCACGCTGCTGGAGATGACGCAGGCTTACGGCGCGATGGCGTCGCAGGGGTACCGAGTGCAGGCTCACGGTGTGAGCCGCATCCGCCGATCCCATGACGACGAAACCATGTGGAGCTGGCGCCAAACCGGAGGACCCACGCGCGTTGTCGAAGAACGCCCGCTGCGCTACATGAATTACATGATGAACCGCGTTGTCGAATCCGGCACCGGCACGGTCGCGCGCATTAGCGGCCGTCAGATCGGCGGCAAGACCGGTACCGCCAACGACTATCGCGACGCATGGTTCGTGGGATTCACGCCCGGCATTGTCACGGGCGTCTGGGTCGGCAACGACGATCACCGCATCGCCATGGCGCGCGTCACCGGCGGACAACTCCCCGCCAACATCTGGGCGCGCTTCATGCCGACCGCGTTGCGCAACGTGCCAATTCGCGAATTGCAGATGCCCGGGCCTGACGATTACGAAGTCGGCCGCCCCGACCCCATCTCGCCGACGCTGACCGCCGTCGGCGCTCCCCTAGGCAACGCCCCGCCCACAGCGGGTCCCAACGACGCCGAAGATCGATCGCTAGATTTCGGCCCGGAAGGTTAACTAACGCGCGCGCGCGACCGCGTGCAGGGCGCAGCCGTGCTGGTGCAGCCATTCCCGGCCGCGCGCGAAATCTGGCATGCATTGGCGCACATGAGCCCAGAAGCGACGCGAATGGTTCATCTCTTTCAGGTGTGCCACTTCGTGGGCGGCTAAATATTCCAGCACGTAAGGCGGCGCCAGCACGACGCGCCACGAAAAGGAAAGCACGCCGTCCGCAGAACACGATCCCCAACGCGAACGCAGCTCCTTCACTTGGAGCCGCGTGGGGCGGACACCCAGAACGGACGCATGTCGAGCCACGCTCGCCTGCAAATCGGCGCGAGCTTCGTCCTTGAGAAACCGCAGCAAACGCGACTCAAACAATGCAGGATCGGGCGCCGGCGCCACCAAGCGAGGGTGCGGTGCGCCCGCTTCGATCCGCGCAGCGGTGCGTCCGTATTCGTAGACCAATTCGTGCAACACCCCGCGCAGCGGCGCCAAGGCGCCGGGCGCAAGCAACACCCCCTGCGGCAGGCGCTCCAATTCATGCGCGATCCAACCCGCACGCTCCGCTGCGAAGCGCACCGCCAGCTTCAGCTGTCGCGAGGACGGCGCGGTGGCGATCGCCTCACGACGCGTCGGGTCAATGCGTACAGAAACTCTACGCGCGCGCGGGTTTACCACGAGCTTCAACGCGACACGGCGACCATCAATCGTTTCGATTTCGGTCTGAGTTGGGGTTGCTCGCGAATCGAAGCGCATGCGCAAAGAGTCTCACGATGCGCCCCAACGCCTCAAGCCTCTTCAACTGCGCAAGCCGATTGCTTAGTTCTGTGACACTAGGCGCAAAGGACGGCGCGCGCTTCGCGCAGAGGTGGACTGAAACTCGCGGACAAAGCGGCGCATACGCGGATAAATCTCGGTGCGGAAGCGTTTGCCATTGAAAACGCCATAATGACCGACGCCCGCCTGCACGTAATCCTGGCGCATAGCATCGGGAATGTTGACGCAGAGATCGTGCGCGGCCTGAGTTTGGCCGATGCCCGAGATATCGTCTAGTTCGCCTTCGACGGTAAGCAGCGCTGTCGCATTGATCGCACCAGGGTCAACCCGAACGTCGTGGTGCACCAATTCTCCGCGCGCAAGCGTGTGTTCTTGAAACACTTCGCGCAGCGTTTCTATGTAAAACTCTTCGCTCAGATCCATGACCGATAGATATTCGTCGTAGAAATCACGATGTTTCTGGGCGTTATCGCCATCGCCGACAATCAGATGCTGAAAATAATCGTTATGGGCATCGATGTGGCGCGAAAAGTTCATTCCCATGAAGCTCGCCAATTGCACGAAGCCAGGATAAACCCGGCGAAACGCGCCTGGGTAGAACGCCGGGACGGTGTGGATCATATTCTCGCTGAACCATTCGATCGAGCGCTGTTCGGCGAGCAGATTTGGCGCGGTGGGCGAGCGGCGTGCATCTATAGGCGAGCCCATAAACGTCATCGTTGCCGGCGAGCAAGGATCGCCCTCCTGCGCGAGCATCGAGATTGCGGCGAGCACTGGCGGCCCTGGCTGGCAAACGGCGACGACGTGGATGTCTGGGCCGAGCGCGCGGATCATGCCCATGACGTGATCGATGTAATCGCTATAGCCGAAGCGCCCGTGCACAATCGGGACCAGGCGCGCATCGACCCAATCGGTGACATAAACTTCCTGCTCGGGCAGGAACGCTTCCACGGTTCCCCGCAGCAACGTGGCGTGATGGCCTGACATCGGCGCGACCAACAGCACGCTCGGATCAGTCCGCTCGCCGCGCGCGCGCTTCAGCGCCGCTTCGTCGCGCTCGAAATGCACCAGATTGCACCAGGGCGAGGACCATACCGTCTTCGGCGCGACGGCGACTTCCACACCCTCGACGTTGGTCGTGGGCAAATTCCATGCCGGCTTGCCATAGCGCCGGGTCACCGACTCAAACAGATCGGAGGCTGCAGCCGCCCTGCGCGCCAGTTCGCTATCCGCCGCAGGATTGAACGGGGAGCGCAAAATGCTCGATTGCATCATCGCCGCTATGCGCAATGGCGCCACTGACAGGTGGCCCAATTCATACATCGAATAGAGCATGTGCTTCTTTCGCGCCGCCTAGCGGCTTTCCCCCAAATGATGCGCCCGCTGCGTTTCCAACAAGCTAAGGCGTCCGAAAGGCGAATAATCGCCTACCCCGCTCGGCATAACCCTTGGCGTGTAATATTGGTTACTAGACGGTCAAGGCAAGCCCTTAGACTCAGGCCGCACCCTCTAGGCCGGCGCGGATGCAGGCGGCCATGTCGTCAGCCGGAACGCTGACCAGCGCCCCCCTGGGCCCCTCGGAGCGTACAACCGACGGCATAATCGCCACTGTCTTCCACTGCGGGTTGAGCACGTAAACCAGCGAGGAATGGTCGATCGTCGACGAAGCAAGGTCGCCGCCGCTACGGACGCTGAAGACGTGGAACGCCGCCTTCGCCGCGTCGATCTCGGCGCGCGAGCCAGTGAGTGCTGTGAGCCCGGGCGGGAATCCCGCCGTTGTCACATAATCGCGCAATACCGCCGGAGTGTCGCGCTCTGGGTCCAGGGTGATCAACAAGGTGCGGACATCGCTGCCGCCCGGCGCGGTAAGCGCTTCGTTCAACAGATTCATAGTCATCGGGCAGGCATCGGGGCAGCGCGCAAAACCGAAATAGACTACAGCCGGCTCGCCCGCGAAATCGGCTTGCGTCACCCGGACGCCATTCTGGTCGCGCAGCCGGATCGGGCCTCCGACAGCGGCGGCGTTCTCTCCCAGGATGCAGTTCGGGATCGAAGGTGGAGCCGAGTTCTCTTTCCCTTGCCCCACCAAGAACAGCACGCTCAGCCCCGCGAGCGCCGCCGCGAACAGCGCCGGGATGGCCGCCATGGTCAAATCTCGACGCGGTATGTCTGCGGGCGCGGGCATGGGCAAGACGCTAAGCCCAGCGCTCCAAGGCGATCAACGCGGCTAGAACGCGCACCATCAAACGACAAATTGTCACGCCAGGCTCTTGAGCGGTCGCGCGCACTCTGGCTTGTGCCGAACCATGTTCCGCGTTTTGGGCATTTTTGTTTGGATTCTTGCAGGCGCTCTGAGCGTCAGCACGTGCGCGCCGAAACGATCGGGCAGCTCCGTGGAGGCATGCCAGCGACAAAACTTCGAAGGCGACACCTTCATCGTCTGCGCCTATGACTCGCGGCGCCAGGAATTGCGACTTGCCTCGCTTTGGCGCGGGCGGCGTTTGCGCTCCCTCGACGATCTCGCGCAACTGACGGCGCCTGAAGCGAAGCGTGTTCGCTTCGCTATGAACGCTGGCATGTTCAACGATGCCGGAGAACCCATCGGACTCTACGTTGAGCGCGGCGACCGGCAAAAGCCGTTGAACACGTCGCTAGGACCGGGGAATTTCCATATGCTGCCGAACGGCGTGTTCTCCGAGGACAGACTTGGCGTGCTCCGTGTCGAAACAGCCCAAGCCTTTGCCGCACGCGACGCGCAGCCCTATTGGGCGACCCAATCAGGCCCTATGCTCGTGATCGACGGCGAGTTGCACCCGAATTTCAGCATCAATGGCGAGTCACGCGTCGTGCGCAACGGCGTCG
>CADEDG010000115.1 GCA_902826035.1 uncultured Alphaproteobacteria bacterium | reverse complement strand
CAGAACGTCGCCCCGCCATAGACCGCGCCGAGCCCCGCCGCTTCGTTGCCCTCGACGAAAATCCGGTCGCCTACTTTGTCGGCGCGGCGCAGCTTCAGGCCAATCGGAGCGATTTCTTTTTCCGCGTACGCGCGGCCAAGCTCGAACGCCTTGAGATTGGGTTGGATAATCTTGTCGCGACCCTTGAATTCCTCGTTCAGCAGCTGCTTTACGACCTCAGTCTCTATGCCAAGCAATTGAGCGAGCACGCCGATATAACAAATGTTCTTGAACAATTGCCGTTCGCGCGGATTGGCGAATTCAGCAGCGATCAATTCGGTGAGCGGCGCGCCGATGAGTTGAATGTCCTCGCGAAATTTTGACGCTGGCAGCGGCTTGGAGGAATCGTAGAGCAAATAGCCGCCCGGCTCGATGCCCTTGACATCGGCTTCCCAGGTCTGCGGGTTCATCGCGACCATGAGATCGACGCCGCCGCGCCGCCCGAGCCACCCTTCTTCGCTGACGCGAACCTCATACCAGGTCGGCAGGCCCTGGATGTTGGAGGGGAAGATGTTGCGCGCGCCAACCGGAACGCCCATGCGCAACACCGCCTTGGCGAAGAGCCCGTTGGCCGACGCCGAACCTGAGCCGTTCACATTGGCGAACTTGACGACGAAATCGTTGGTCGCGGCGATAGCCTTGGGCATTGCGGCGTGTGGCCCCTTTGAGCCCGTCGAAATGAAGGAGGCGGCGAACGGCCGCCCGCGGGCCGCCCTCCTTAGCGGGTCGCAAGCGCCAAATGAAGTGGGCCGGCCAGCCTAATTGGCGCGGCAATTACTGGGACTTCGAACTCGTTGAAGCCGAGCGGAATCAAACACGCTCCCCGCTCCCCCTCGATGGGGAAGCTGTCCGCCGAAGCCGAAGGCGAAGGTAGACTGAGGGGGTGAGGCCCGCGACTGTCACCTGATGAGCCCCCAGGGGCTTCAACTTCAAAACCTGCGCGCGCACCCCCTCCGGCCGCTTCGCGGCCACCTCCCCGATCGAGGGGGAGGCACGTGCCGCTACCGCCAACGAGCAGTGCTTATAGCTTGGGCTAAAACTGCTCCCAATCAGCTCCGACGCCGTGAGGCCGTCGGCCTCGGGCTGGCCGCCGGCGCGCTGAACACGATCGCGGCGTCATTGAAAGAACGACGATAGCGCGCCAGGCGCTCGAAGCTGATGGTGCGATACCCCATCACCGGCTCAACCACGACGGCGCGGTCGCGGTCGTAACCCACAAGCAGCACGTAATGGTTCACCAGAGCCAGATTGGTCATTTCCGACACCTGGCCGACCCGCTGAACAGCCAGGTCGGCGGCACGATCCAGGATAGGCTGGTCGGCCCCCGGCAAGGTCCGGTTCTGAACGTAGATCGAGGGAATGCGCACCGGCAGCAGCACTGGGCGGCCGCTTTCTAATTCGCGAAGCAGATCAGGCAGGTTGAGGCGGACGCCGGACGCGAGCAAGCCGTGGCGCCCCGCCAACGCAATTAACTCGGCCATTGAATAGCCGGCTTCGACATCTGCGGGAGGAGCGCCTGTGAACAAAGCGTCGCCGCTTATGGTTCCCGCCCCGCGCCAATAATTGACGACGCTGGCGAGCGCATGTGCGCCGCAGGAGGCGCCTGAAGTCTGCGGGTCGTGAACGACGGAAAGCACAAGCGCGCCTTCCGACGCAATTGGCGTCTCGAACGGCTCAAAACTATTGCTGGCGCTGCGCGCCGCGAACGCGGTCAGGTCCGAAGTCGGATTGGTCGCGCACGCGGCGACACAGGCCGCCAGCACAAACGCAAGGGAAGCTTCCCTTAACGCCATTAGTTCGATGCTGCGACCGCCACCGCTATGACGACGACGGCGCCGATGATCCACCAAGTCCGGTTGGACATGCCGCCGGAATATTGCGCTGCCTCTTCCGCGCTCAACACGCGCACCTGATAGCCTTGCTGCTGCAAGCTGGTGATTTGAGCCGCGTCATTGGCGCTCAAGCCGTAGGCGCGGAGTTCGGCGTTGCTGAAAGCTTGCGGCGCGACGGTGCGGAATTGCGCTGCTTGTTGCTCAGCCATCGCGACCGGCGCGGCCATAGGGGTGAAGGCGAGGGTCAACGCAAGCGCTGTAGCGAGACGGAACTTCATGGCTATTCCCCTGTGTCTGGCGGCGCCTCTTCAAGACGCCGCAGGCGTGCGCATGCGCGCACTACGCGGAACTCCCCCAGCCAAGCGAGCCTAGGTTCGCCGCCCTGGCGCGGCAAGCGCAATCCACCAGCCTTACCGCACTGTCACTTCGCAGGCGCGGCTTCGCGCTTGCGAGAAGGCGGCGCCGAGGCGCATCCAGCGTGCGTAATCTCGAGATAGAATTGCTGCATGTCCCAAGCGCCCGTGGGGCAGCGCTCCGCGCATAGCCCGCAATGCAGGCAGACGTCTTCATCCTTGGCCATGACGCGGCCGGTTTTCAGGCCATCGGCGACATAGAGGTCCTGTGTCAGATTCTTCGCCGGCGCGCTGAGGCGCTCGCGCAGCACCGTCTCTTCGCCATTCTCGGTGAAGGTGATGCAATCCATCGGGCAGATATCGACGCAGGCGTCACACTCGATGCACAGATCGGCGGCGAACACCGTCTGCACATCGCAATTGAGGCAGCGTTGCGCCTCCTTGAAGCCGAGCAACGGATCGAACCCTTTCTCGACCTCGATCTTGACGTTCCGCAGCGCCACTTCCGGCTCGACCAGCGGCACTTTGTAGCGCAGATCGAGCGAGACGTCGTTGTCGTAGCTCCATTCGTGGATGCCCATCTTGGTGGACATCATCGACACGCCGGGCGGGGGGCGATCGGCGCGCACATCCTTGCCGCTCACGAACAGATCGATCGACACCGCCGCGTCGTGGCCGTGCGCCACCGCCCAGATGATGTTCTTCGGCCCGAACGCGGCATCGCCGCCGAAGAACACGTTCGGCAATGAGGATTGCATCGTCACCTGGTCGACAACCGGCATGTCCCATTTATCGAATTCCATGCCGATGTCGCGCTCGATCCAAGGAAATGCGTTCTCCTGGCCGACTGCCATCAGCACGTCGTCGCATTCGTGGTGCACGTCGGGTTCGCCAGTGGGGACGAGCTTCTTTTTGCCGCCCTCTTCCACCCAATGCATCTTGGTAAAGGTTACGCCGGTGAGTTTGCCGTTCTTGTGCGTGAATTCCTTCGGCGACAGGAAATTTAGGATCGGGATGCCTTCGTGCATCGCGTCTTCTTTCTCCCAGGGGCTCGCCTTCATTTCCTCGAAGCCAGAGCGGACGATAACCTTCACATCCTCCCCGCCCAGACGCCGCGAGGTGCGGCAGCAATCCATGGCGGTGTTGCCCCCGCCCAGCACGATCACGCGCTTGCCGATTTTGTCGATATGCTCGAACGAGACGCTGGACAGCCAGTCGATGCCGATATGGATGTTGGCGGCGGCTTCCTTCTGGCCCGGCAGATTGAGATCGCGCCCGCGCGGGGCGCCGGTACCGACAAACACCGCGTCCCATTTCTGCGCCAGCAACACCTTCAGGCTTTCCACCCGTTCGCCGAAATGCGTCGCCGGCTCGTAGCGAAGGATGTAGTTCACTTCTTCGTCGATCACGCTCTCGGGCAGGCGAAAGCGCGGGATCTGGGTGCGGATCATGCCGCCGCCCTTTGCGTCGGCGTCGAAGATGTGGACCTCATAGCCCAGCGGCAGCAGGTCGCGCGCCACCGTCAGTGATGCCGGCCCCGCGCCGATGCAGGCTACACGCTTGCCGTTTTTCTTCTTGGCTTTGGCCGGCAGCAGATGCTCCATTTCGCCCTTATTGTCTGCCGCGACCCGTTTCAGCCGGCAGATCGCCACCGGCTCCGGTTTGCCCTCCGTGTCCTCGACGCGCGAGCGCCGGCAAGCCGGCTCGCACGGACGATCGCAGGTGCGCCCGAGGATCCCCGGAAACACGTTTGACTTCCAATTGATCATGTAGGCGTCGGCGTAGTTTTGCGCCGCGATCAGCCGGATGTACTCAGGCACGGGCGTGTGGGCAGGGCACGCCCATTGGCAATCGACGACCTTGTGGAAATAATCGGGATTCTTGATGTCGGTAGGCTTCAAGCGGGCCGCTCCTGTTTGGGCCGCCAACCTAGCTCGCGGCGCGCACGAAGCAAGCGATCCGCAGACCCTTGTCGGTGGCGATGATTTCGGCGTCCCCGCATCTGCGACCCCTCACCCAGGCATCTCACCTGCATGATCAAAGCATTGACCCTGTTACTCGCTCTCGCTTTGACGGCGTGCGCAAACACGCCGTCAACCCAGAGCGGGCGCATCTACCATTACCTTCGGACCAACCATGACGGCTCGCTCCCCGAGCACGTCTACGTGTTCCGCGAAACTCCCGATCGTGTTTCCGTCTATAAAACGGTGGCCCCCTGCACCCGAGCCGCGTATGTCACCGGCGAACTTGATGTGCGACGGCGGCAGCCTCTGGCTCTGGTCGGAGGACAACTCAACGAGGCCGGAGGCCAGAACGCCTTCGCCTGGTTGAACTTCAATTCCGATGAGCAGACCCTAACGGTTCGGGCGCAATTGCCGGACAGGGCGATTGAGGAGAGCCAGCACCTCAGCGCACTTCCCTGGATGCTCTACGATTTCGACCTCGCGGATTTGACCGCTTTGGCCAACGGCCCCCCGCCGCGCCACAATTTCTCCTTCGGCGCCGCGTTGGTTTGGACGGCAGGCGGCGACGAGGGGTTTCTAAGAGAGATGGGCTTGGTTGAAGCTCATCGATTGGGTGCTGAGCGACACCTCGGCCAAGAGACCGTTCGGTTCGATCTCTCAGGCGCCCTCAGCGGGCCGCTCTGGTTCGACGCTGCTGAAGGGCACGTGATCGAGGCGCGCCTGGATCAGCCCAATCATGCCGAGTACCAGAACTTCCAACTCGTGCTGCTGGGAGTTCAGGATGGCGGCAGCGCGACCTGGGAGCGCTTACTCAGTACACATTGGCTCAATTGCCCCAGCTAGAGCCGGGGCCAGCGGGCCGTCACTACTGCAATCCCGCCACGTCATAGGCTGAAAATGCACCGGGCTCCCAGTGCGGTTGGTAGAGCACGCTGCCGGCAAGCAGAAAATCGTTCAAGTAGCGGTTCTCGGTGCGGGTATCGAGCAGCGTCTCGTGAGTTCCATCACGGTTGACCACATGCATTAGCCCGGGCCATTCGCTCACCAGGTAGCGCCCTCCCCCGATTGCCGCGACACCGTCGGCGTCGCCCAAGCCTTCGGCCAACGTGGTGATGGCGCGGGTCTCGTAATCGACCGCCAGCAGCCGCCCGGCCATGGTCGTGACCACCAACCGCTCCGGCTCGGGCAGCAACCCGTTGATCGAGTCCAAAAGCTCATTCTCCAGCCAAGTCACCGCCGAATCGCTGGCGATCGCATAGATGCGCGCGCCGCCGGAATCGGCAATCAGCACTTCTCCGCTTGGCGCAAAAGTCAGGTCGTTGAGGAAGCGCGCACCGGGAATGGCGACACGCCGACGGACCGCGCCGGTGGCGGCATCCACTACAACCATCTGGTCAATGTCAGACACGTAAAGCGCATCGCCGCCGCGCATGATGCCTTTGGGACCGTTAAGTCCACGCGCCCATTCGCGCTCTAGCACTTGTCCGTCGACAGAGATTCTGGAAATGAAACCATTGCCATCCTTGGCCTCGCCTTCTCCATTGACGTTGGTGACATAAAGAAACGAACTATCCTCCGAGAGAGCTGCACTTTCGGGGTTAGCGAGACCCTCCACACGCCAGCGCAGCGTCAGGGAAATAGAGGGCGTATCTGCCTCCCGCTCTGGCGGCGGCGAACAAGAAGCGAGCGCGGCGGCAGCCGCTAGAAACAACATGGTGCGCAACATGCTGAAGCTATGGGGCAACGCTGAGCCATGCGGAAAGCGGCGCGCGACCATTCGACGGCCGGCGTCTACGAACGACGCGAGACAATGGAAAAATAGAGGCGTGCGAGTCCATCGACGCCGCATTCGACTTTGTCGCCTGGCTTAAGCGGGCCTACGCCCGCTGGCGTGCCGGTGAATATCAGGTCGCCGCGTTTGAGTTCCCAAGAGCGCGATAAAAACACGATGATCTCGGCCGCGGTCCAGATCATGCTGGAGAGGTTGTCGTCTTGCCTCACTTCGCCATTGACCGACAAATATATGCGCCCGGCATGCTTGGGTCCGCAAAGTTCGGCGGGCGTCAGTGCGCCGATCGGCGCTGAATTGTCGAAGCCCTTGGCGGCGTCCCAAGGCGCGCCAGCCTTCTTAGCCTCTGCTTGGCGGTCGCGCCGTGTGAGGTCCACGCCGACCGCATAGCCCCAGATGCAGCCGAGCGCGGTTTGCTGAGAAATTTCGACGCCGCCCTGAGAGAGCGCCAACACCAGTTCGACTTCGTGGTGCAGATCGGAAGTGTCGAGCGGGTAGTCGATGGCTGCGCCGCTTTCGACAATCGCGTCCGTAGGCTTGGAGAAAAACACTGGCCGATCGGCTCTTGGGTCACTACCCATTTCGCGCACATGGTCGGCGTAATTTCGGCCGGCGCAAAAGATCCGCCGCACCGGAAATCGCGCGTCAGTTCCAGCTATCGCCAGCGATTGCTGTGGCAAAGGATCGAAGTTCTGCATTTCCCGCTTTGAGCACGCACGCGCGCTCGGCGCAAACGCGGCGCGACAATTCTCGTAGGCGGGGAAACAGGCCGGAAGTCCTTGCGCTATGCTTCAGGGCGCGTGAACCTGCTCGGCGGTATGGAAACCCTGATCCTCTTCGGCCTGCTCGGATGGAGCGTTTGGCAAACAGCGCGCGTCGGCGTGCTGAAACGGGAACTGGCCACGCTGCAACAACGCCTTGGCCGCCTTGAGGGTTCGGCCCCGAAGCCTGCGACCGCACCGACATTTGCCTCCGCCGCTGCGGCTCCAACTTCGTTTGTTCCAGCGCCGGAGCCGCTGCCACCACCACCGCCGCCATGGCGCGCGCCGGAAGTGGAAGAACCGCTCCTGTTGGACAACCCCATCCCGGCGGCGTCCAACGACGAATACGAAGCGATCTCCGTCAAGCCCACGCCAGGGCCGAGGCCAGAGCCCGCACGCAGCCCGGTCGAAGCCAACGGTCGATCCGGCAAGCAGCTCGAGAAGTGGCTCGCCGAAAACGGCCTCGCCTGGCTCGCGGGCGGCGCGTTGGCCTTGGGCGCTATCTTCCTCGTGGCGCTCGCGGCGCGGCAGGGGTGGTTCACCCCGCAGGTGCGCCTAGTTTCGGCTTTGGCGTTCGGAGTTGCGCTGATTGGCGCGAGCGAACGTCTGCGGCGCATCGGAATCGTGCGTCCGCCCGGCCACTCGCTTGCGGCTGCGATGTGCGCTAGCGCAGGCGTGGTGGCGTTCTACGCGGTGTCCTGGGCTGCTTATGGGCTCTATGGTTTCATCGACTGGCCGCTTGCAGCAACGCTGCTAGGGCTCTGCGCGCTTGCGCTCATCGGCCTTTCTTTTTTGCATGGACAAGCGCTTGGCGTGTTGGCGATCCTCGCCGCATTCTTCGCTCCGCCGCTAACAGATATCGCGGTGTGGCCAGATTCGGCGCTGACGCTCTATGTGTGCGCGATCGGGGCCGCGGGCTTTGCACTGGCGTGCGCGCGGCGCTGGGCGTGGTCTGCGGCGGCCGCCCTCCTTGGACTTTATTTCTGGTTCGCGGCCTCCATTGCCGCTGGCGAGGTCTGGCGGGCGCTCGCTCTCCTGTGTTTCGCCAGCGTCGGCGGCGTTGTTTTGACCGCACCCGAATCCAGCGACGAGCACTCCGAAGATTGGCAATTGGCCCAGGCCCTAGGGCCGACCATCGCGCTTTGTATCGGCAGCATTCTGTTGCTTTGGGCTTGGTTCGCCGTCGCACCGGCGCCTGACTCGCGCATTTTTGGGCCTGCGGTGGTGAGTGTCTTCCACGTCGCACTTGCCGCCTATGCCGTGCGCGGACGCGCCGCCCATGGCGGCGTTTTTTTCGTGGCGGCCGGCGCGCTCGTGCTAGGCATGTGCGCTTACGCGGCAGCGCACGCGCGGTTCAGTCTGACCGCCTCCGCGCCCTATTCATGGGCGTTGTTCGCCGCGGCGGTCGCCGCAGTCGCGGCGCTTGGAGCGAACCCGCACCGCGGACAGCGCACTTTGGTCGCGCTCGCCGGGGCCGGGGCCGCCGCGATGCTGACCGCGCTCGCAGCGTTCACGCGCAACGAATGGCATGGGCTCGAAGTCTGGGGACCATTGTTCCTGGGCGCCGCAGGCTTGTTCGCTTGCGCCGCGCGGACCGCCAAGGAAACCGCCGATCCAACCAAAGATAGCGCCACGGATGCATGGGCGACCGCTGCGGCGGTGCTTCTGTTGCTTGGAATCGAGTCCTTATTCCGGGAACCCTGGAGCA
>CADEDG010000114.1 GCA_902826035.1 uncultured Alphaproteobacteria bacterium | reverse complement strand
ACGACACACGTGAACTCATCTCCTTCTGCATCGACGAGCAGGAATTCTGCCTCGATATCATGGCGGTGCGCGAAATCCGCGGCTGGACTCCAGCGACGCCGCTGCCGCACTCTCCGCCCTACGTGCGCGGCGTGATCAATCTGCGCGGCGCAGTGCTGCCGATCCTCGATCTTAAGGCGCGACTTGGCCTCGGACAGGTTGAACCTAGCGCACGCAGCGTCATCATCGTGGTTCATATCGGACATCGCCTGGTAGGTCTTCTGGTTGACGCGGTGTCGGAAATCCTCGCAGCCGAGGGAAATTCGGTGCAGCCTACGCCGAACGTGGGCTGCGAAACGGTGAACCGCTTCGTGCGCGGCATCATTGCCAACGAAGGGCGCATGATCTCCTGGATCGCGTTAGACGATATCTTGCCCGAACAAGCGGCGGAGGCTGCTTGAGCACCGCTTCCGCCCCCCGCAAGCGCTCTGAGCCGCTGATCGAAGGCGAGTTTCCCTTCACGGCGCGCAATTTCGAGCAGATCGCCACGTTTCTGCGCGCGCAGAGCGGCATCGTGCTGAACGAGGCCAAGGCGACGCTCGTCTACTCGCGCCTTGCCAAGCGCGTTCGCAAGCTTGGACTGGCCGATTTCGACGCCTATTGCGCTTTTATCGAGACCAGCGAAGGTCGCAGTGAACGCAACGAAATGCTCGCCGCGTTGACCACGAACGTGACGCGTTTTTTTCGCGAACCGCACCATTTCGACCACCTTCGCGATAAGCTGCTGCCGCGGCTGATGCAGGTCGCGCAGCGCGGCGAGCGCGTAAGGATCTGGTCGGCGGCGTGTTCGAGCGGAGAGGAGCCATATTCCATCGCACTTACTTTGCTCGAGCGGTTCCCCGATGCGGGTCGCTACGATGTTCGCATTCTTGCCACCGACATCGACCCAAACATCGTCAGGAAGGCAAAGGCCGGCATCTACCGCGACGACGCGGTCTCCACAATCCCGCCGAAATTGCGGGACCGATGGCTCAAACCTGAACAACAGCAGAGCGAGAAGGTGTGGTCCGTCGGCGCGGAGGCGCGCGCGCTAATCACTTTCAACGAACTCAACCTGATCGGCGAGTGGCCAATGAAGGGCAAGTTCGATGTCATCTTCTGTCGCAACGTTGTGATCTATTTCGAGGAAGCGACCCAGATATTCCTGTGGAACCGCTTCAAGACCATGCTGGCGCCAGAGGGGCGGCTCTATATCGGCCACTCCGAGCGCTGCGATGTCGATGGTTATGTCAGCGATGGACTGACAATCTATCGGGTTGGGGGCAGGCCATGAACAAGGTTCGGGTTGTAGTGGTCGACGATTCGCCCACTATACGCAGCATCATCACGAAAGTGCTCAGCCAGGATTCGGGCATTGAAGTGATCGGCGAAGCGGGCGATCCGATCGAAGCTCGCGAAGCGATTAAGGCGCTCAATCCAGATGTGATCACGCTCGATGTCGAAATGCCAAAAATGAACGGCATCGAATTCCTCGAGAAGATCATGCGCCTGCGGCCGATGCCGGTAATCATGGTATCGACGCTAACGCAGGCCGGCGCCGCGATTTCGATTGAAGCGCTTGAACTTGGCGCATTCGACTGTGTCGGCAAGCCCGACTTTGACGGGCTCGCCGACAAGGTGAAAGCGGCCGCGCGCGCGCGCATGCGCCCACTTGGAGAGCGAGCGCAGCAAGGCCAGCGCCGCACGAACTACCGGCCGAGCAGCAAAATCCTGGCCATCGGTTCGTCCACGGGCGGCGTCGAAGCGTTGATCGCCATGCTCCAGCACTTTCCCGAAAACTGTCCAGCCACCGTCATCACCCAGCACATGCCGCCAACTTTCACCGCCAGCTTCGCCGCGCGACTCGACCGGCTATGCGCACCCAAGGTGCAGGAAGCAAGCGATGGGGCGTTGATGTCGCACGGACATATCTATCTTGCACCCGGCGGCGCCAAGCACTTGGAAGTTCGAGGCGCAGGCCAGTTGCGCTGCAAGCTCGTAGATGCCCCGCCGGTAAGCGGTCACTCTCCATCGGTTGACGTTCTATTCAACTCTGTCGCGGAAACATGTCGGTCACGCGCGGTCGGCGTCATTCTTACCGGCATGGGGCGCGACGGCGCTCGGGGATTGAAGGCGATGCGCGACGTCGGCGCGAAGACCCTGGGGCAAGATGAGGCGAGTTGCGTTGTCTACGGGATGCCCAAAGCGGCGATGGAGTTTGGCGGCGTCGAACGTCAGGTTTCCTTGGCGAACATGGGCGCGGCGGCGCTTGAACTCTGTGAATTCGAGATGAGGGGGGCAGCCTAATGCCGGCAGCTGCAGACATCAAAGTCCTCGTTGTTGACGATCAGTTAACCATGCGCGCGCTGATCCGCTCCGCTTTGCAGGAGATCGGCTTCCGCGAAATCGAGGACGCTGGCGATGGGGAAGAGGGCTTCAAGTCCATGCTGACCCGCATGCCGCATCTCGTAATTTCAGATTTCAACATGCCCAAGCTCGACGGACTAGGCTTCCTCCGCGCCGTGCGAGCGCACGAAGCAACCAAAAAGGCGGCCTTCATCATGCTGACCGGTCGTGCAGACAAAGAACTTGTGCAACGGGCGATGCAGTTTGGCGTCAACAACTACATCACCAAGCCGTTCTCGCCGGCGTCGCTGCGCGCGAAAATACAGGAAGTGTTCGGTCAGCTGACATGATCGCCGCCGCATCCCCCCGTCACCAAACGCCCGCACCCGCACGGGAGCGGGTCTTGCACGTCGTGCAGGGAGAGTATGCAGTGGTGATCGAGCCCGGGGTGGTGTTGACGACAATATTGGGATCCTGCGTCGCCACCTGCCTCTGGGATCCGGTGGCGGGCGTCGGCGGCATGAACCATTTTCTGTTGCCGGGTGACGAGCACTCCAGCGATTCAATGAAATACGGCGTGAATGCGATGGAATTGCTTGTGAACGGGTTGCTTCAGCAGGGCGCGATCCGCTCACGAATGCAGGGTAAGCTGTTCGGCGGCGCGCACGTCATTCAGAACCTGTCAGATATAGGCGCCAAGAACGCCGAATTCGCGCTGAAATTTCTGAAGCTAGAGAATATACCCTGCGTCGGCCAAAGCCTGGGCGGAGATCGTGCCCGTCGTGTGCGGTTCTGGCCGCAGAATGGCCGCGCCGCGCAGATGCTGCTCGAGGCTTCCAGCCCGGAGGCGCTCGGCGCAGAACGCACTCGTCCGGTCGCGCCGCAAGCGCCGTCCGCGGCGGGCTCGATCGAGCTGTTCTGAGCATGGCGCTGGCGCGTTCTCCCCAGCCTCAAGCCGAAGAGGCGCTAACACCCGTTCGGGACGTGTTTTCCTTGCTCGCCGACGAACTAGAGCGCGCCCGCACGCTCGGGCTGCGCGTGGAAGGAGCTATCTGCGCCATCGCCGTGCGCTCCTCAATAGATGGCGCGGTGGTCGCTGAACTGCAACAGCTCGACGCGGTGCTGCAACATATCGCAGCCTTGCGCGATTTCGCCACCGAGACGGCGCGCCATGTGCAAGAGGGCGCCGAGGTTCCCACGCAATCAGCGTTGGCCCGCATCACGCTTGGAGATGTACGCGCGCGGTTGGCCGGCGGCTTCCTCGACGCCAATCTATCCGACGATGGTTGGGAGATTTTGTAGATGAGCGGCGTCGATCCCAACGCGCGCATCAATCTCTCGAAGGCGAACGTTCTGCTTGTGGACGGTAGCCAGCATTCCTTGGATATGTTGGTGCAGATCATGAAGGGTTTCGGCGCGGCCGAAGTTCATCGCGCGCAGGGCGTTGGCGAGACGGAACGTCTGTTGAAGAGCAAAAGCTTCGACCTGATTGTCATCGACCCGAACTTGGCCGACGGTGATGGTTATGCGTTGGTGCGCGATCTGCGTCACAGCACCAATGGCTCTCCGAATGCATTTATCCCGGTGATCTTGGTGAGCGGCCACGCCCGAGCTTCTGATGTGGCCAAGGCCCGCGATACCGGCGCCAACTATTTCGTGGCCAAGCCGATCACGCCCAATGTCCTGTTGCAGCGGATAATGTTTGTGTCGCGTGACAAGCGCCCGTTTGTGGAAGTTGGCGCCTATGTCGGCCCCGATCGTCGTTTCAAATTTGAGGGTCCCCCGCCGGGGAGCGACGGACGCCGCAACAACGATCTCAAGTCGCCATTAGGCACTGCCGACGAGCCCAACATGTCGCAGAACGAGATTGATATGATGATTAAGCCGCAGCGGGTGTTGTTATGAGCGTGGTTGTACGAAAGTTCGAGCCTGACGCCAAGCTCAAGAAGATGCTCGATCAGCCGGGCGGTGTAACCGCGGAACAGGCGCTTGCACGCGCAAAGCAGGGGCTGGAATCGATCCGCGAGGATTGCCTTGGCGCGACTGACGAGAAGGTCGCGTCATTGCAAGCGCTCGCTGGCGGCAACGAACTCACGCGCGGCGCCAAGATGTACAGATTGTCGAACGAAGTGTTCGCGGAGGCGGGCGCCTTCGGCCTAGGCGAGCTCAGTGCGGTGGCGCACTCGCTGTGTAGCCTGCTCGCCGCCCACGAGGGCTCAATGCCACCGCGCGCAGCCGTTGCGGTGCATGTCGAAGCGATGCGAGCACTCCGGCGTCCGGAGCTGGCCGGGGACAAAACAGCGCGCATGGCGGTGCTGCAGGGATTGCGCGGTGTCGTCCAGAAATTCACGGCCCCCTGAGGTCTAGCCGATCCAACGCATCAGTCCCTCCTGCGCGGTCGACGCCACCAGCACGCCATCCTCGCTATAAAGCGCGCCGCGATTGAAGCCGCGCGCACCGGACGCCGATGGGCTGTCTTGGACATAGAGGTGCCAGCGGGCGAAATTGACTGGGCGATGGAACCAGATGATGTGATCGAGGCTCGCAGTTTGGAGTTTATCGCCCCAGGTGACGCCGTGCGGGCGTAATGCCGTGCCGAGCAGTGAGAAATCCGAAGAATAGGCGAGTAGCGCCTGATTCATCATGGCATCGTCGCCGACAGATTGGCGCGCACGCATCCAGGCCATCTGTGCTGGTGATTTCACCACTGGCTTAGCCTCGTCATTGGGGTCGATCGGCCTGAACTCGATCGGCGAGGTCTCCAACCAATGCCGCGCCTGCTTCATGAACGCCGCATCGTCCTGAAGCACGCGCAGCGCTTCGTCCGGCGAAGGGGCGTCAGGCAAGGGCGTTTGGTGGTCAAAGCCGTTTTCGGCGACATGAAACGAGCAGGCCATATTGAAGATCTGTTCGCCGTTTTGAATGGCGATAACCCGCCTTGTCGTAAAACTCTTGCCGTCGCGTGAGCGCTCGACTTGGTACAGGACCGGCTTCCTGGGATCGCCGGGACGAATGAAATAACTTTGCAATGAATGGCAGGCGCGGCCTTCGATCGTCTGATAGGCGGCGACGAGCGCTTGCGCAACGACTTGCCCGCCGAAGATGCGGCTGCGCTCCTCCTGCGGTGAGCGGCCGAGGAAGAGGTTCAATTCGATCTGTTCAAGCGTCAGAGTTTTGATCAGGGCGTCCATGGCGCCGGCTTAAGCCGCAGCGCGTATCGGCACAAGCGAGTCCCAGGCATGGCAGCTAAGCGGCTTTGCGGATCGCGGTGTCTATTCGCGCGGCCAGCGCATTGGATGAAACGGGCTTCACCAGATAGCCGTCGATCCCCAGTTTCGCGGCCTGTTGAATGAACTCGACGTCGGCGCGTCCCGTCACCATGATGACCTTGAGGGAACGAAGGCGCTCTTCGCCACGGACGGCGGCGAGTGTTTCGAGGCCGTTTAGCCTCGGCATTTCGGCGTCGAGCAATACAAGATCGAAGGGGCGCGATCTTAACGCAGCCAGCGCCATGGCGCCGTCCTCCGCATTTTGTATGTGGACCACACCCAATCCGCGAAGACTGGTGCAGATCAGTTGTCGCATGGACTTTTGATCGTCCACGACCAGTACACGAAGTGTCTCGCGCGTTAACATGGCGGCCTCGCAGCTCTAGCTGTCTCAGCTCGCCTCACTGTGGTCACAGGCGCTTAACAACATCCAAATACGTGTGTTGTTATGCGCCGCTCGCGAGACGCTGCTGGGCGCGCGCATTGAACCGCTGTTCAAGCAGCGCAATCGTCTCGCTCACTTGCTCCAACGTTCGAATGTTGCGCCCGTCCATGTCCTGGATGCGAGCCTCGAACCGTTGACGCAAATTGTCGAACTCGGCAACGAAATCGGGGATGGTGGGCAAGGCCGGTCGATCTATCAGTGCAGCGATTTCGTCCAGGCGTGCGCTGGGATCTCTCGCCTCTAGGGCGGCGAGGCGGCGCTCCTGTTGTTCGACGAAGCGAGCGACATCGGCTTGGAGCCGCGCAAGGGCCTCGCCTTGGCGCGCTTCAGTCTCCGCGATGCGGCTCTCGACTGTCGCCACTTTCGCGCTGACGCGCCCGACATCGCCCGTTTTTTTCGTTGCTTGTTCGAGTTTGCGGAAGCGATCCTCGGCATAGGCAGCGGCGCCGGCGTTTTTCGCGGAGGCACGGCTCAGGGACCGTACAAACTCCGCATTTTGCGCAGTTTGGGCATCGAGGCGCTGGCGCAACTCATCCAACACCTCTGCGACCGAGGTGTCGCTCCCTTGGTCGCCAATCCGCTCCGCCAGGCACGCGACATCGCCGCGTAGAGACTTCAGCTCACGATTGAGCGAAGACTTATCTAGAGCCTTGTCGAGGCACAATTGCTGCTTTGCTTGTGTTTGCTCCAGCTCCGCTAGCCGTTCAGCAACCGGCGGATCGGTCTCGTGGGCTAAAATCGACATACCCAAGGTCCGGTCGATAAGGTGCAGGCGAGCGGCCACGCCGCAATGCTGCCCATGGAGGCTCGCGAGTTCGGTCTCGAGCCGGTCCAGCGTTTGCGCCGTGGCTACCCCGGCAGCTTCGATTTTCTGCGTCCATTTTCCGTCGGCGTTGGTGATGTCGGCAGCTACTTTCTCAAGAGCGGCTAGGGTGCAGGCCTCGACCCGGGCGATGTTGTCGCTGAGCGCGGTCGACTTTGCAGTCTGCTCCGACTCGATCCTGCTGGCGCGCCTCTCGATCCGCGAGTCGCGCGCTTCAAGGCCTGCATCGAGCCGCTTGCTTAGAGTTTCGAGGGCGCTTCTTTGCTCGGCGCTTGATCGCAGCAGAGCATCTTCCAGCACGGAATCGGCATGACGCAGATCCGCGACGGCGTTTTCTAATTTGGAGTGAGCTGCCTCCGCCAGGGTCGTTAGTTGCGCCCCCAGCGATTTGCTCGCCAAAGCCGAGGCGCGCTCGCCGGCGCCAAGCCGATCAACAAGCGCCGTCAGCTGCGACTCTACTTCCGCAAACGCGGCGCGCATTCGTTCGCGGGTCTCGGCTGCGCTGCTGGCAATTCCGGACTCGGTTGCGGTGGCGAAATCGCGAAAGTCGTGAACAAGGATCTGCAGAGCCTCGTCGGCGCGGGCCGCGGCAGCCAGCGAATCTTCGCGAATCGCTTGCAAGCCGCCCTCGATATTGGCGGCGGTGTCGAGCGCGAGTGCCGAAAAATCCTCGGCGACGGCATGCTTTAGCGCATGGTGGGCTTCCGCCAGCAAGGCCCCGGTCTGGTGCGCGCCCCTGGCGATATCCTCAACAAAATCCATGCGTTGATCCACCCGGGACAAGCGCATGGTTAAATCCGCAGCCCCGTTTTCGGCGATCTGCGATCGTGTCGCCCCGTCTCGTTCAAGGTCCGCCAGCCGTCTCTGGAGCTGGGTGAGTTCGGCGGAAGACGCTCGCGCGAGTTCGCGCGACGCGCCCCGTGCTTCGAGGGCGACGCCCTCGGCGTCGCATACCCGCGCTTCCAGAGACAGAGCGGAGCCCTCCAAGGAACGGAGTGCAGTTTCCAGGTTTGCGGTGGAGGCGCCGAGGCGGCGTTCCAGAGCTTCAACCCTATGGCGGTACGCGAAATTTTCTGAACCCTGACGGACAGGACCGTTAGCTGGCGTGGGTCCCTCGGAGCGCATTAGTTCGTGCAGGAATTCCGAGAGGTCCAAGCCGGAAACCTCGGCGGCCTCCATAATTCTTCGACGTGTCGAAGGCGGCAGTTCGTCGAGTTCGTGAAAAATGTCGCTCATCAATCGCCTCGCCGCCTCGGAAGAGCCTGCTCTCATCGCGGTTAAGTTGGCGTAAAATAGAGGGTTTTGGCGCTGGACTGGGCGGTCGAAAAGCGCGGCGCCGAGCCGGGGCGGTCAAAATTTAGGATACGCGCCAAGTCGGCAAATCATGTCATCCTGGCGACCGATACCGCGTAAACGTTTTTTCACCTTAACAGCGCCGGATTCGCATGTTGTTCTTAGGTAACGAGCAGGAATAGGTCAGGCGCCCTATCTTGTGCTTGTCGGGGTCGACGGAGGTACGATGTCTGAGGATATCTTTCGCAGCTACACGCGCACGTTCGAGCAGCGGCGCGAAGCGGAAATG
>CADEDG010000113.1 GCA_902826035.1 uncultured Alphaproteobacteria bacterium | reverse complement strand
GGCAACGAAATCTTCCTGTTCGATCAACCGCGCCCGGTGCGCGGCATGGCGCGGCTGGAGGGCTGGGGCCCCGAGAGCATCATCGAGCACGCCCTGCCGTCGATGCGCGCCAACTTCACCGACCTGGGCGCATCGATGTCAGTGTTTCCATGGGACCCGATATGAGGGGCGCGCTGGCGCTCGCGATGACGCTGGCCGCGTGCGTGGCGCAGGCGCCGCCGCAAGCCGCACACGCGCTTGCCGGCACGCACTGGATGCGTATCGACCGAAGCGAAGACGCGCCACATTTCCCGACGCTCGACATGGAGCAGACGCGCGCCTCTGGCCATGCCGGCTGCAATCGCTGGAACGCGGCGGTGACTGAGAATGGCGATGGGCTGCGCTTTCAAGCCATCGCCATGACGCGCACCGGCTGCGCGGGGGCGGGCGTGGCGACGGAGCGCGCCCTGCTCGATACTCTCAGATCGACCAGGCGCGCGCGCGTCGAGAGCGGTCAGCTTGTGCTGCTCGCGGCCAGCGGACGCGAACTCGCTCG
Organism: uncultured Alphaproteobacteria bacterium; assembly: GCA_902826035.1. Taxonomy (GTDB): domain Bacteria; phylum Pseudomonadota; class Alphaproteobacteria; order Caulobacterales; family Aquidulcibacteraceae; genus Vitreimonas. The sequence continues at coordinate 8,095 of CADEDG010000113.1, read as the reverse complement.
CTTCGACCGCGCCGATTAGGAGGACGTGACCGTGAAGCAAGCTATCCCCGGTTTTTTTGTCGCCGTCGCGCTGCTGGCGTGCGCGCCCCCAACGCCCGGCGCGGGCGAGCAGGTGGCAATTCAGCGGGAGGGCGCGTGGGCGCTGGCAAGCTTGCCCGGTGCGTCGGCGAGTGCGCCGCAACCGACTCTGACCATCGCTGGTGACGAGCTTTCCGGCTTCACTGGCTGCAACAGCGTCAGCGCGACCATTGAAAGCGATCCCAACGTGGCCGCCTTCTTCCGCAGCGGCCCCTCCGCCACCGAGATGGCTTGCGAGGCGCCGGCCATGGAGATGGAGCGCGTGTTTCTCGAAGCGCTAAGCCGCACCGGCGACGCCCGCGTCGAAGGCCGCGAACTTGTTTTCTACGATGTCGACAATCGCGAAATCAGGGGCTTCGCCGCAATTGACCCGTAAGCGCTTAGCTTTATCGATGGGACCCGATATGAAACATGTCGCTTTCGTTCTGCTGGCGCTGTTGGCGGCTTGCGCCGGAAAACAGCGCGAGCAATCCCCGCCCCCGCTGGCGGGCACGCGTTGGGTGATGGTTCTCGGCGCTGGGGCAGATCAGCGCGCGCCGACGCTGGAGATCGGCGAACGTCGCGCCGCCGGCTTTGCTGGTTGCAACACCTGGTTCGCCTCTGTCTCCCAGCAGGGCGAGGCGTTGAGCTTCGGCATTGTCGGCGCAACGCGAATGGCGTGCGCGCCTGAAGCAATGAGCCGCGAGCGGGATTTCGTCGGCGTGCTCGGGGCGACCCGGTTCGCGCGCCGCGACGGCGAGGGATTGCTGCTGCTCGACATCAGCCGCCAGCCGCTTGCGCGCTTTGCGTCGATGCCCTAGCCGCGCTTGCAAATCGCAGCGCCCGGCCCACATTGGCGCCATGATTGAGCACCGCCCCTTCTCCGGCCTCGGCCAGTTCGACGCCGACTGGCTCGCCGCGCGCTACCATTTCTCTTTCTCGGGCTATCACAACCCATCGCGCGTGCATTGGGGCGCGCTCAGGGTTTGGAACGACGACACCATCCAGCCCAAAACCGGTTTTCCCCCACACCCGCACTCGGACATGGAGATCATCACCTATGTCCGCACCGGCGCAATCACGCACCAGGATTCGATGGGAAACAAGGGCCGCACCGAGGCCGGCGACGTCCAGGTGATGAGCGCGGGCGGCGGCGTAACGCACTCTGAGTACAATCTCGAGGACGAAGCCACCACGCTCTACCAAATCTGGATCTTGCCGAAAGAGCGCGGCGGCAAACCCTATTGGGGGGCGGCGAAGTTTCCGAAACAGGATCGCTCGGGAGCGTTGGTGACGCTGGCGTCGGGCTTCGCACAGGACCAGGAGGCGGGCGCGCTGCCGATCCGCCAGGACGCGCGCGTGATGGCCGCGACCCTTGCGGCGGGACAGAGCGTCGCCTTCGCAGCCGAACCAAGTCGCCACCTCTATCTCGCGCTCGCCAAGGGCGCGGCGCGGATCAACGGAGTGACGCTCGCCGCTCGTGACGGCGCAGCGATAAAGAACGAGCCGGAAGTGCTCGTCCAGGCCGACGCGGAAAGCGAGATCGTGCTGGTCGATGCGCCATGAGTGCGCGTGACCGAGCGCATGAACAGTGCAGTCACGGGCTATGCTTGGGATCGCGGCGCGCGCAAGATGCGACGACGAGGTGGTTACATGGCGAAGTTTTTGGTAACGCTGCTGATGGCGGCGAGTTTGGCGTCGTGCATCGCTGGCGCGGTGGCGGGCGCGGCAGTCGGCACCGCGGTCGGCGTCACTGGCGCGGTGGTGGGAACAACGGTGCGCACAACAGGTGCGGTTGTCGATGCCATCATCCCCGATGCCGACAAGAAAGACAAAGACGAGGACGACGAATAGCGCCCACACAAGAACGTGAGTGGCGCGCGTGCGGTCGGGGAATTAGGGTCCAGTGACTTCGTTTTGGAGGCTCACAATGCGTTCAACCCTTGCACTCGCCAGCCTGGCTGCGCTTTTCGCACTCGCCCTCCCCGCCAATGCGGTGCCGGTGAATTTAACGCCGGTCAGTTTTTCGCCGGAATTTCAATCCGCTCTCGATGAAGACCTCGGCGCCCGCGAGGGCGAGCAGCTCCAAGGCGACCTCACCCGGGCCGTCACCCGGGAACTCGCCGCGCGCGGCGCTAGCATCGGCCAAGGCGGGATTACGATCGAACTTTCGATCATCGACGCCGACCCCAATCGCCCAACCTGGCAACAACTGACCGACCGGCCTGGCCTCGACTACGCACGTTCGATTTCGGTGGGCGGCGCCAATTTGCGCGCGATAGTGCGCGGCCCAGACGGCCAGGTGATCAGCGAGGTCACGCACCGCCGCTACGATTACAACATAGAAGACGCCGGTTTGCGCGCGACGACGACCTGGTCCGCAGCTCAGCGGGCGATACGGGGCTTTGCGCAGCGCGTTGCGGACGCTTACGTCGCGGCGCAATAGGGTCAGCGCAGCCCAACCAATTTGTGAGTTTGCAGGCTCAGGCGCCAGCGCGGATGATGGAGGCAATATGCGATCGCGGCCACGGTATTGGCCGCCTTCGCGGGCCCGTCCATCGGCTGCAAAAAGAAGTGCTCGAAGTCCAAGCTCTCATAGCGCTCTGGGTCGGCGCCCACTTGCGGGAATACGAGTTTGAGTTCGTCGCCAGAAGTCTGCACAAGGTCGGCGCGCGTCTTCGGACTCACGCAGATCCAATCGAGTTCTGGCGGCGCGGCTAGCGTTCCGTTGCTCTCCACCGCCACTTCGAACCCAACAGCATGAAACGCCGCGATAAGGGGCGAATCCAGCTGCAGCAAGGGTTCGCCGCCGGTGCAGACAAGATACGGCGCCCCCAGTTTCAAGTCCGGCCAAAGTGCGGCCGCCGCATGGGCGAGCGCGTCCGCGCCTCCAAACTTGCCACCGCCATCGCCATCTGTGCCCACAAACTCAGTGTCGCAAAACGCGCAGATCGCATCGGCCCGGTCCTTCTCGCGTCCGCTCCATAAATTGCAGCCGGCGAAACGCACGAACACTGCAGTGCGTCCGGCGCGCGCGCCTTCCCCCTGCAACGTGTAGAACATCTCCTTGACCGCGTAACTCATGGCTGGCCGCGCCATTGCGCCCAGCCACTCGCGCGCAGCTCGCATGCGGGGCATCGCGCGCAGCCATAGCCCCAGGGATGGCGGTGCGAGCGGTCGCCCTCATAGCAGGTGTGGGTATGTTCGACGATGAGATCGACGAACGCGTCGCCGCCGATTTCGTGGGCGAGCGCCCAAGTCTGCGCTTTGGAGCGGTGCATCAGGGGCGTGACGATCTCGATCGGCCGCTCGAGTCCAAGTGCGAGCGCGCTCTGCATCGCGTCGAGCGTGGTCCGTCGGCAATCTGGATAGCCGGAATAATCCGTCTCGCACATGCCGCCGATCAAAACGTCGATGCCGCGCCGGTACGCATAGGCCGCGGCGACAGACAAGAACACGAGATTGCGCGCGGGCACGAAACTGGTCGGCAACCCACTCGCCGCCATCTCGATGGCGCGGGTGCTGGTAAGCGCGCTTTCCGCCAAAGCGCCATATCCGGAAAGGTCAGCGACGTAATCCCCCGCCAGCCGGGCGCCAAAACCAATCTCGCACAAACTCTCCAAGACCACCGGGCGCTGAACAAGCTCCACAGCATGCCTCTGACCATAGACAAATCCTATGGTTTCAACGGCGTCATATTGACGTAACGCCAGGGCGAGGCAGGTTGCGGAATCCTGCCCGGCTGAGAACAAAACTAAGGCGGATTGGGCCATGACGCCGCACTCATAGGCGAACCCGTCGCCGGCGGGAACATGTTGCAGCTGCGAGAAATTTACACCCCTGCCGCAGGGTAAGTGTGGCCCGCCCGCCTCAACTTGAGGGTTGTTGACGGTCGCGTCACCGATTGCGCCGTCGGCCCTGTTGACACGAGGGGCGCCACTGCCTGCTATAGCATCCTGGACACCAATGGGCGGGGGAGAGTCTCGGCTCGCCGAGGCCCAATTTGCCCATGGTTCATGATCGCGCGGGGTACAGCCCATCGGCGGCGCCTCGACAACTGGGAGGTAAGCGATGAGCAGCAAGAAAAAACTGGGATGGCTATTGCTTTCGGGCGCTTCAATAGCGGCTATGGGCGCGTTTTCGCCCGGCATGGCGCAAGCGCAGGAAGAGGAAGTAGTCGATGAAATCGTCGTTACGGCTACAGGCCGTTCGGCGGCGATTCAGGATGTTCCCTTGGCGGTTCAAGCTATTTCCGGTGAAACCCTCGAACAGGCCGGCCTGCAGAGCTTGACCGACCTCACCCAGATCGCGCCAACCCTTCGCATTGGCTCTGGCCAGTCGACTACCTCAGGCACCATCGCTTCGATCCGCGGCATCGGCACCGGCTCGGACAATCCGGGATTTGAAGGCGCGGTCGGCATTTTCATCGACGGCGTATACCGCGCCCGCGCAGGTGCGGCGCTTGCCGACCTTCCGGACGTCGAGCGCATCGAAGTGCTGCGCGGCCCGCAAGGCACGCTGTTTGGAAAGAACACCTCCGCCGGCGCGATCAGCGTAATCACCGCCGGTCCTGACTTCACTACCGGCGCCTGGGGCGAGATGGAATTCGCCGAGCGCGGCGGCCTTCGCACCTCTTTTGGCGCCACCACCGGACTCACAGAGAACCTCGCCATCCGCATTGACGGCGCATTCCGTGGCCAGGACGGCTACATCAATGACGTCACCTCTGGCCGCGAAATCAACGACACCGACCGCTGGTCGGCCCGCGGACAAATGCTTTGGGACATCAATAGCGACGCATCGTTCCGTCTGATCGTTGACGCTGGCCAGACCGGCGAGAATTGCTGCGGGGCGGTGAACCTGCAAAGCGGCGCTGTGGTCGGCCTTATTGGCGCCATCTACTTCCCAGGCGCGCTGCTGACGGACGACCCGTCCGAGCGTAATATGACGCTGTCGCCCAATCGCTCCTACGCTGAAGCTGCCGACGATTTCGGGATTTCCGGCGAACTCAACTGGGATATCGGCGACTTGACGCTGACATCCGTCTCCGCCATCCGCGATTGGAGCGCCGAGCGTGACCAGGACATCGACTTCTCCAGCATCGACCGCGCCTATCGCGACGGCCTCGAAATCGGGATCGAGACATGGTCGCAAGAATTCCGCCTGCAAGGCGAGAGCGGCCCGGTAAATTGGTTGGTCGGCGCCTTCGCCAGCGGCGAAGAAATCGAAACTGCCGACCGGATACGCTTCGGCGCGGACGCCACCGCGTTCGCCAACGCCGCGACGTACTTCCTGACCGTCGGCGGCGCTAACGGCGCGCGGAAGCTCTATGACGTTCCGGTTCCGCTGTTCAATCCCACGACGTTCGCCCCCCTTCCCTTCACTGACGTGAGCTTGTGCGGCACCGCCCTTCCGCCGCTCCACCCATTGATCCCGCTGCAGACTGCTACCTGCACCGGCCTTGGAGCAGCGAAGACAGGCGCGTTGTTGGGCGTCAACTTGGCGCCTGCGCCGGGGAATGAGCTCAATGTCTACCTGCCGAACGTCACACCGGGCGACGGACAACAAGCGGATCGTTGGGGAACATCAACCGAGTCGATTTCGCTCTTCACGCACAACGAAATCAGCATGGGTGAAAATCTCATTCTGACCTTGGGCGCCCGATACAACGAAACCACTAAGGACATGACCGCCAGCCTCGACTCGGTGAACCCCGGTTGCGATCTGCTGCGGACATTCGCGATCGACCCAGACGGCCCGGGCCCGGCTGGTTTGACCAATCTCGCATCGCTCATCTCCGCCGGGACCGGCGGCGGCGCCGACACCCCGTTCGCGCTGGCCTGCAATGCGGTGACCAATACCTTGGCGAACGGAAATTTCTCCGACAGCCGCACGGAGAACGAATGGAGCGGCACGGCCTCGCTCGCCTTCCATCCCACTGAAGACCTGATGATCTATGGCGGTTACTCGCGCGGCTACAAAGCAGGCGGCTTCAATCTGGATCGCTCGGGCTTCTTCGGCCGCAACAATCGCCGGCCGTTCGAGACCTTCGCGCTCTCGACCGACGATCTCGAGTTCGAGCCGGAGTTCACGGACGCCTACGAAGTTGGCTTCAAATCGACGATTTTCGGCGGCACCACGTTTAACGCCAACGTCTACTACCAGCAGATCCACGACTATCAGTCGAACGTGTTCTCGGGCTTCAACTTCTTCACGCTCAATGTGCCTGAGTTGATCTCGCAGGGTGCGGAAATCGAACTGACCTCGCGCCTGGGCGACAATCTCACGCTGACTGGCGGCATTGTTTACAACGATGCTTATTACGACAGCTCGGCTACCTACGGCAGCGACACGATCGCCGACGGAACCAAGTTGGCGCAAGCGCCGGAATGGACAGTGAGCGGATCGGCGAATTACTTCATGCCGATCGCCGGCGATTTCGGCGCCAATTTCTACGTCAACGGGCGCTGGGTCTCCGACTATGCAACCATGACGCTCAACCCGAACCCTGCGACCGACAATGAAGCATTCGCGATCTTTGATGGGCGGATCTCGTTCGGCCCAAGCGACGGCAGGTGGTCGGCTGAAATCTTTGCCCGCAACCTCACCGACGAATTCTACAATATCGGCGGGTTCGGCGCACCGGAACGGACGATCGCGAACAGTGCCGCCGGACTTCTGCCGCCTGGCGTGACCCCGCTCGCGGCCGGGAACTACCTCGTCTACCCGAACACGCCGCGTACGGTCGGCGTTACATTGAGGGCACGCTACTAAGCGCCGCTAGCAGCGTTTGAAACGAAACGGCCGGGGCCTTGCCCCGGCCGTTTTGCTTTGGGGTCGCGTGTCTACGCTTTGCCGCGCAACATCTGGATAATGCCGGAAAAGTCCTTGCCGGCATGGCCGCGCTGCACGAACTCGCTGAACAACGCCTCCGCAGCGCCGCCGAGTGGGGTGGAAGCCCCGAACGCCTCGGCGGCATCCTGCGCCAGCTTCAGATCCTTGAGCATCATCGCCGCCGCGAACCCGCCCTCATAATCGCGGTTCGATGGCGCAGCAGGCGCCGGTCCGGGAACCGGGCAATAAGAGGTCAGCGACCAGCATTGGCCGGAAGCCTTCGTGGCGATGTCGAAGAATTTCTGCGCGTCGAGTCCGAGTCGCTCGGCCAGCACAAACGCCTCGCAGGTTCCGATCATGGAAATGCCGAGCAGCATGTTGTTGCAGATCTTGGCGGCCTGGCCGGCGCCGGAGCTTCCGGCGTGAATGACGGCCTTCGCCATCGGCTTCAACGCCTCCTCGAAATCCGAGAAATCCTGCTCGCGGCAGCCGACCATGAAGGTGAGCGTGCCTCCGCTCGCCGCCGCCGTGCCCCCGGAGACCGGCGCATCCGCCGCTCGAAAACCTTGCATCGAAGCGTCACGCGCCACGGTGCGGGCGCTATCGACGTCGATCGTGGAACAATCGATCAGCAGCGCGTCCCTGCGCGCGTTGGGCAGGATCGATTCTAGGTAGACGTCGCTCACGTGCTGACCCGCCGGCAGCATGGTGATGACAACGTCCGCGTCTTTCACCGCTTCGGCGGCGGAAGCAGCGGCGAGCATCCCCTGCTCTTTCGCGCGCGCGACCGCTTCGGCGTTGAGATCGAACGCCGCCACCTCGCGCCCAGCCTTCAAATGGTTGGCGGCCATGCCCGAGCCCATATTGCCGAGGCCTATAAATGCGACGCGGGTCATGGGGGTGCTCCTTGTTTGCCCCCCTCTAGGCGCATCGGAGCGCGTGAACAAGCGTCAGCTAGCCGGCGCTAATCGCCCGCTGATTTCGCCGTCCTGGAACGCATCGGTGTGGATGTTGAGGTAGACGAAGGCTGACCCCAGTGTAGCGACGAATTGTTCGAAGCTCAGTTCGGAGCCAACCAAAGCGGCGTTCTCCGCATACGGCAAATCCTCGATCGTCAGCCGAAAACCGTTCGGCGCGTCGGCGTAAGCAGCGCCGTAGGGAAACGGAACCAGCAGCGAGATATCGCCATTGGCGGCGTAAAGAT
>CADEDG010000112.1 GCA_902826035.1 uncultured Alphaproteobacteria bacterium | reverse complement strand
GCTTGCCTTCCTTCAGCACGATCGCGTCCTTGCCGACCAGATCGATGCGGGAGACATGGCTGTCGAGATTGATCCGCACTGTCGGCCAATTCAGCCGCGCGGCCACCTGCTCCACGTGGGTGGATTTGCCGGTGCCGTGATAGCCTTGGACCATGACGCGGCGGTTGTGGGCAAAGCCCGCCAGGATCGCGAGCGTGGTCTGTGGATCGAAGCGATACGCCTCGTCGATCTCGGGGACATATTCGGTCTTCTTCGAGAAGGCCGGGATCTTCATATCGCTCTCGACCCCGAACGCGCGGGCGGAGACGGTCTTGTCGGGCTTCATCGAGAGCAGGTCGTCGGCAGCGGTCATGGATACTCTGTGGGAATCTCTTGGTTTGCCCCAACAGCGTAACCCGAGGCGACCACGAGAGAAAGCGGGGTCCCCTAAACCAGCCCGCCAGCCTTCAGCGTCTGATAGGCCGCCAGCACACGTTGCAGATTGGCTTCCGCCCCGCGGTCGCCGCCGTTGGAGTCTGGGTGCCAGCGCTTCACTAATTCTGCGTAGCGGGTGCGGATATCGCCCGGCGCGGCGTTTTCCTGCAGCTCCATGGCTTCCAGCGCCTTGGCCTGGAGCTTGCTCAGCCGCCGACGCGGCTTGGCGGCAGGCGCTCCGGGGTCGCCGCCGAACATCCCAAACGGATCACCCCGGCCTCCAGCGACGCCACCTCGCCCGGCCGCCGCCAGGCGGTCGCCGCGGCCGCCACGCAGCGTCCAGGTCGGGCGGTGACCCACCTCCTCGCGGGCGCGATAATTCTCCAACTCAGCGTCGCTCATGCCGGCGAAATAATTCCAGCGGCGGTTGTAATCGGCGACATGCTCGAGGCAGAAATGCCAGTATTGGTTGTCGTGCTCGCGACCTTTGGGGGCACGATGATCGCCGCGGAGCTTGCAGCCAATGTGGTCGCAAGGCTTGGCCTCTTCGGGGACGTGCCGAACCGGCGCCGCGCCAGGCTTCTTGACGCGGATATCGACAAACTTCGGGCGGTATTCGAAAACGTCCGACATGGGACGTCAGTATGGGCGTCACTGGTTAAAGGAACAAGGAATTGACAAACGCGAAAGCGCACCTTTCTCGCGCAAACCGCATGGAAAAAGCGCTTCGGGAGCAGCTGGCGCCGCTTGACTTTACGCTGGAAGATGAATCGGCCCGCCATGCGGGGCATGCCGGCGCAAACGCCGGCGGCGAGAGCCACTACCGGCTGCGCATCGTGGCGTCCGCGTTTTCGGACTTGCCGCGTGTCGCGCGTCAACGTCTGGTCCACGACATCCTTGCCGAAGAGTTCAAAACCGGCTTGCACGCGCTCTCGCTCGACCTCAAAACTCCCGCCGAAGCTGGCGCGCGCGGCGGCGCCGCTTGATTGGGGGATTAGATGGCTCGGCGATGGCTGGCCTGGGGCGGCGCGGTGCTGGCGGGGCTGGCGCTTGGTGCAGCGAGCGCCTGGGGGGCGGTGCTGCTCGGCGGCGCGCTCGTTTCCGAACGCCATGGCGCGTGGGAACACAGCGCCGCCGCGGGCGCTAGCTCGGCGGGGCCCTATACGCGCGCGATTGTCGCCCGCGAGGGCCTGTTGGCGCTCTCCCCGCGCGAGGCGCTTTATTTCACACTGGATCGAGACGAGCACTCGCGCCCGCTCGACGAAATTTGCAGCTACGCGCTCGCCGGCACCGATTTCAACGCCCGCTGGTGGTCGGTCACGCTGTATGCCAGCGACGATTATCTGGCGCAGAATAACGACAACGCCCACTCGATCGACGCCACCGGCATAGCGGCCGGCGCTTGGCACGCCAAGATTTCATCGCTCCGCGCAGATGCGCCGCATTGGATTTCCTCGCGCGGCGCGGGGCGCGGCTTCTCTCTCACGCTGCGCGTCTACCAGCCGGGCTCGGGTTTCGAGCCGAGCGCGGCGAACCTGCCGACGCTCCACACACTTGCATGCGACGCGCCATGAGCAGGCTGGCAAAATACGCCTGGGCCGCACTTGGCATCGCGGTGATTTCGCACTTCCTGATAGTCAGCGCGTTTCCCGGCGCGATCATGGATGCGGCCATCGAGCGTTTGAGTCAGGGGCGTTTCAACGAATGGCGGGTGGCCGATCGGGTGACGCCGCTGTCGCGCCAGATCGTTCGGCCATCGCCTGATTTTGCCTATTCCGCCTGCCCCTACGATTTGAGCCGCGGACCGATATCACTGCGGGTCGCGCCCTGGAACGATTATTGGTCGCTGTCGCTGTACGCCGACAATTCGGACAATTTCTACGTCGTCAACGACATCGAGGCGCCCCAGGGCGCTGACATAACCTTGATCGCCACTGGCGACGGTTTGCCGAACGTGTTGACGCCAGTGATCCAAAGCCCTTCGCGACGTGGGATCGCGCTCATCCGCCGCTTGGCCCCAAGCGTGGACAGCTACAACGCCGCCGTGCGCGCCGCGCAGGGCGACGTATGCGCACCACTGGCGCGCTAGTGCGCGTGCCCAAATTCAGAATCGGCGTGCTCAGGCAGGCGCCCTTCTTGGACCGCCGGCGTCCTCGCCGGTGTACGGTGGCGCCAACGAGCTGCGGTCTGCGCGGTAGCAAACGCCGTTGCCGGCGAGGACGCCGGCGGTCCAAGAGCGCATCCGATTTTGCGCACGACGCTTTAGCTCGCCGCAATCCGCATCGCCGCTAGTCTTGCAAACAGCAGCGTCACGGCCTTGCGCCGTGCGCCGACCAAGCTTTGCCGCGGCGCCTCGCGCAAAATCGCGCCACCGAATCCGTCGGCGACGATCAGGCCGACATCGGCGGGGATCAGTTCCTGGGGAAAATCCACCGTCACCGCAAAGAAGAACCGGTCGCAATACTCGCGATAGTCTGGCCATTTCTGATCTACCGCAAAGTCCTCGACGCAGGACTTGGTCTCAACGATCCAAATTTCGCCCGCGCCCGTAAGCCCCATCAGATCGGCGCGTCGGCCGTTGGCGAGGGGAACCTCGAGAATCGAAGCAAGCCCGTGGTCGTGCAATACACGCGTTACCCCCCGCGCCAACGCGGCGGTGATCTCGGGGCGAGTGTGGGGTTCGTCGACTTGATCCACAACGCCAAGATTGCACATGCGATGTATACGCGCGAGGGATGGAATTGGCGCCGCCTATCGAAACCAGACCATTTCCACCGCAAGTAAGACCGCAACAAGCGCGGCCAATGCGTAGATGAAGAACATCACCCACTTCTGACCCGCGAGCAGACCTTTCGCGGTGGGGCTCAAGTTTTCCCAAGCCGGCTTTTGCGTCTCGGCAAAGGCGTCGAACCTGTCGCCCCATTGCGCGCGCGCCCAGGCGATGTCCTCGACCGCAAGATCGAAGCCGAGGTGCTTTTTGTGCTGATAGCCATCCACCGCCCATTTGAATTTATAGGCGTCGCGCGGCGCGAATTGGATTCCCATGGCAGTGGCGGCGGCGCTCAACTTTTGGTTCTCTTCGTCGGTGAGCTGGCCCCATTGCTTCAGATAGGCCGCGCCCACGCGCCAGCGGCTGCCGAAAACGAACAGCGCCACCACCGCCACATCCATGAGTACGATCGGCACGTCGAACGGCAACCAACCGAACAGAAACTCAAACGCCGGGCGGTACAGCCCGCGGAAAAATTCGAGCCCCTGGTGGATCGCCGCCCCCGCCGCGACCAGAAACCGCTCCAACCCTGGCGCCAGCTCGTGCACCCGCGTTTGGCACCAGGTCCAAATCGCGAGCCAGATTTTCAAATCCTCGACAATGCCAACCAGGCCGACAATCGACGCGATTTGGGAAAACCATGACCACGCAGCGCCGATACCGGCCTTCAGGCCGCCGCCAGCTTTGGTCTGCTCAAGCATGTCCCACCCTCGTTTTGCGAGGAAGCTTCACACCCGAGCGGAAGCAGGGTCAACCCACCTCTTCGCAGATCGACCCTGGTGTCGCCTCACTTCAGATCGAAGCGATCCGCGTTCATGACCTTGACCCATGCCGCCACGAAGTCGCTGACGAGTTTTTCCTTGGAATCATCCTGTGCGTAGACTTCCGCCAAGGCGCGCAGCTGCGAGTTCGAACCGAACACAAGATCGACGCGCGTCGCGGTCCATTTCACGGCGCCGGTCTTGCCGTCGCTGACCTCGTACTTGCCTTCGCTAGCCGACGGTCGCCACACGTTGTTCATATCGACCAGGTTGACGAAGAAGTCTGTGCTAAGCGTCTCCGGGCGGTCGGTGAAAACGCCGTGCTTGGCCCCGCCATGATTGGCGCCGAGAACACGCAAGCCGCCGACCAGAACTGTCATCTCCGGCGCGGTGAGGCCAAGCAATTGGGTGCGATCCACCAATTGCTCTTCTGGCGACGCCGCCGAACTTTCTTTCAGGTAGTTGCGGAAGCCATCGGCTTTCGGTTCGAGGAAGCCGATCGAGTGAACATCGGTTTGCGCTGGAGTTGCGTCGGTCCGGCCAGGCGCGAAGGGCGCCTTTACCGTCACGCCAGCCTTTTTCGCCGCCTCTTCCACCGCCGCGCAGCCACCGAGCACGATCAGGTCCGCGAGCGAGACTTTCTTGCCGTTCTGGGCGCCTTTGTTGAACTCGTTCTGGATGGCTTCGAGTTTCGCCAAGACCTGCGCGAGTTGCGTCGGCTGGTTCACCTCCCAATCCTTCATCGGCGCGAGGCGAATGCGTGCGCCATTGGCGCCGCCGCGTTTATCCGATCCGCGGAATGTCGACGCAGAAGCCCACGCTGTGGCCACCAGCTGCGAAATCGACAAGCCGGAAGCAAGAATCTTGGCTTTCAACGCCGCGCACTCGGACTCGCCGATCAGCGGATGATCGACCGGGGGGACCGGGTCCTGCCAGATCAGTATTTCCTTTGGCGCGTGCGAACCCCGATAGCGCGAGATCGGCCCCATATCACGGTGGGTGAGCTTGAACCATGCGCGCGCGAAAGCGTCGGCGAACGCTTGCGGGTTCTGGTGGAAGCGGCGCGCAATCGGCTCGTAGATCGGATCGAACCGCAGCGACATGTCCGCGGTGGTCATCATCGGACGGTGTTTTTTCGAGGGATCGTGCGCATCCGGGATCATGTGCTCTTCGCGCACATCCTTGGCCGCCCATTGCTGCGCGCCAGCGGGGCTCGTCACCAATTCGAATTCATAGCCGAACAAAACGTCGAAATAGCCGTTGTCCCATTTGGTCGGGTTTGGCTTCCAAGCGCCTTCGATGCCGCTCGTGATGGTGTCGCCACCTTTGCCGCTTCCATAAGTGGAGAGCCATCCGAGCCCTTGCGCTTCGATGCTGGCGCCCTCCGGTTCAGGGCCGACATGGGATGTAGGCCCGGCGCCGTGCGCCTTGCCGAAGGTATGGCCGCCAGCAATCAGCGCGACGGTCTCTTCATCGTTCATGGCCATGCGCGCAAACGTCTCGCGTACGTCCCGCCCGGAAGCAACGGGATCCGGATTGCCGTTCGGCCCTTCCGGATTGACGTAAATCAGGCCCATTTGCACAGCTGCAAGCGTGCCCTCGAGCTGACGGTCGCCGGAATAGCGTTCGTCGCCGAGCCATTTTCCTTCCGGGCCCCAGTAGATGTCTTCCTCGGGCTCCCAAATGTCCGCGCGACCGCCTGCAAAGCCGAACGTTTTGAAGCCCATCGACTCCAGCGCGACATTGCCGGCCAAAATCATGAGATCGGCCCACGATATTTTGTTGCCGTATTTTTTCTTGATCGGCCAAAGCAAACGGCGCGCCTTGTCCAGGTTGCCGTTGTCGGGCCAGCTGTTTTCAGGAGCGAAGCGCTGGGCGCCTGAGCCGCCGCCGCCACGGCCGTCGCCAACGCGATAAGTGCCGGCGCTGTGCCAAGCCATGCGAACGAACAAGCCGCCATAATGGCCCCAATCCGCCGGCCACCAATCCTGGCTGTCGGTCATCAGCGCGGTGAGGTCGCGTGTCACTGCCTGCAAATCGAGACTTTCGAACTCTTTCGCGTAGTCGAACGTGCCGCCCATGGGGTCTGACTTCAACGAGTGCTGATGCAAGATTTTCAAGTCGAGTTGGTTGGGCCACCAATCCGCGTTCTTGCGCGCCCCTGCGAGTGTCTGTTTGCGCTGCCCTGTCATCGGGCACTTGGCTTCATCGACCATGTCTTCCTCCGTCGCGGCTCGCAACTTTTTGCTTAGCGGGAAGGTATCGACTCTGCGCCCGTTAGCCCAATTGGAATTGACCCAACCGGGTATAGAGCGGCCCAATACGGCGCCGCTTCGCACTCCTCAAGCCGCCTTCTCCGCCGCCTTGCGCGGCGTCGGCGGGGGACCGAGCGGTTGCGGCGCGCGTGCTGGCAAGTGGCAGGTTACCGTCACGCCACGACCTGGTTCGCTGGCGAGCGCCACCCAACCGCCATGCATTTCTACAAACGAGCGCACCAGCGCCAAGCCGAGCCCTGCGCCCTGGCGATCACCAGCGGCAAAAGTGTCGAACGCACGCGCCTGCGCGTCGAACGCCATGCCTTTGCCGGTGTCCTGCACGACCAGACGCACGACGCCGTCCATGCGTTCAGCGGACACCGTGATCGCATCGCCGCGTTCGGTGTGCTTCAGCGCGTTGGCGAGCAGGTTCACGATTATTTGCGTGATGCGTTTGTGATCGGCCTCGATCGCGCCGATCTTGGGATCGCATTTGATCTTGATTGGAACTTCGGTGTCGCGCGCCTTGGAGGCGGCCATCTGCACGCTTTCGTTGATGGTTTCATAGAGATCGACAGGGCCGAGATTGAGCTCGACATTGCCCGCCTCCACCATCGCCACATCGAGGATGTTCTCGATCAGCTTGGTGAGGCTGCCCGACGATTCCAGGATAGCCTCAACGCCCGCCGCTTGGCGGTCGTTCAGCGGACCATAGATTCTGTGGTGCAGCAACTCGGCGTTGCCGGCGATGGTCTGAAGCGGATCGCGCAATTGGTAGGATACGTTCTCGACGAATTGAGTTTTCAGCTGATCGGCAGCCTCGAACGCCTCGGCGCGCTCGCGCAGAGCGTCTTCCACTCGCCGATCGGCGGTGATGTCTTGGAACGCCACCAAAGTGGCGCCATCCGGCAGCGGACGGGTGAGGAATTTGAGCACGGTGTCGTCGCTGCGGCGCATCTCGCCGCGATATTCGGTGCGCGCCTCTGGCGAGGGATCGGTAATGCGCGCACGCACCTGCGCCCAAACGGCGCGATCGTGAAACAGCGGCTGGCACACTTCCACCATCCGCTCGAACGTCATGTCGTTTTCGATCGACGATGCCTCGAGCTTCCACATCGCCTGGAACGCGGCATTGGAGAGCTTCAGGCGCCCGTCGAGCCCGTACACAACGACGGCTTCGTGCAATTTGTCGAGCGCGGCGCGCTGAGTTTGCAGCAATGCGTCGTATGAACTCTTGAGCGCAACCTCGTTGGTGATGTCGGAGAAGATAAGCAATAACCCGCCGTTCGGGTGGCGCTGGCGCGCAACCCGCAGCATTCGCCCATCGGGCACCACCCAGAGATCCTGCGGCAGCTCCGCGACCTCCTGGTACAATGCAAGTTCGCCCGCGCGCCATTCCGCATAATTGGCGTGCGCTGGCAGTTTGCGCTTCTCCTTGAGATAATCGAGCCATGCAGCATGGCTTGGACGATCAGCCAGGAACGCCGGATCGAGTTTCCATGTGCGCTCGAACGCGAGATTGTAGAACGCGAGCCGCTTCTGCGCATCGAAGACGGCGACGCCTTCGGCCAGATGATTCAAGGTTTCGTCGTGCGCACGCTGCTGCCGGTCCAACAAATCGCGCGACGCCTCGATGTCGGTAACGTCGATCGCGATGCCGGCAGCGCCGCCGGCCACCGGGCTCATCCGGATATTGAGCGTGCGTAGCTGCCCGCCGACCACCGCCGAGCGGGTTTCCTCCATCGTTTCACCGCCCTCGATGGCCTTGCGCGCGAGTTCGGACGCGCCTTGATCGAGCTGCAGATTGCGAACAATGGCTTGATCGAGAGACTTGGCCTCCAGCGCATTCAGATAGTCGGGATTGGCCCATTCCAGCTTCAACGCGCCATTCACACGCCACGCCATGAACGGCGCCTGCGTCCACATTTCCAAGAACGCGGCCGGATCGCGCGCGATCACCTGGCGCGCGTCCTCGATACGGCCCTTGGCGCCGCCCTCTTCAACGCCGCGCACGCTCGCATCGACGATCCAGACCACGGCGCGCGCGCCCGCGGTGCGGCCATCGACTTCCACGAACACGCCGTCGGGGGTGGAAACCGTAAGCGAAAACGGCGCGCCTTCACGGCGCAGCCGGGTCAGCGCCGGCGCAAGTCTTGTCGTCGCGCCGGTTGCCGCTTCGGCGTCGAACGCAGAAAGGCCCTGCAGAATGCGTTGGGCAGCATCGGCGGCCATGCTGGCGTCGGAGAACCGCAGCAGGCTCGCTAGCGCAAGCGGACTGCCATAGATGCGCGGAGAACCCCAATCGCCGCCGCCGGAATCGGTCTCTTCCCAGATCAGCACCACGCCGGGGAAGGCGCCGAAGACGGCGTCAGCCCATGCGACTTTGTCCTCCAGATCGCGGACGCGTCGCTTCCAGACCTCTATGCTGCCGCGCGCGCCGTCGGTGACCCGCAGCGCCCACAAAAGCGATGCGAAGCCGAGCGCGGCTGAGCCGGCCGCCACCAGCAGGCTTGCGAATCCGCCGTCCAAGACCGACCCCTAATTTCATCCAC
>CADEDG010000111.1 GCA_902826035.1 uncultured Alphaproteobacteria bacterium | reverse complement strand
CTGCCGACTGCCGACTGCCGACTGCCGACTGCCGACTGCCGACTGCCGACTGCCGCTACTCCACCGTAGCGGCGCCAGCGCGCCATTTGGCCAGAAACTTGTCGAACTGGGTCTCCACGCCTTGTCTGCGCATGATCACGTATTGCTGGATGAGCGAGAGAATGTTCGACCAGGTCCAGTAGATCACGAGCCCCGCCGCAAAGCCCGCGAACATGAAGGTGAACAGCACTGGCAACCAGCGGAAGATCATGGCTTGGGTTGCGTCGGCGGGTGGCGGCGACAGCGCCTGCAGCGCCCACATGGTGACGCCATAGAGAATTGGCCACGCGCCCAGAGCGAGCATTCCGCCGATCAGCGGCAACGAAGTTGGATCGAAAGGCAGGAGCCCGAACAGATTGAAGATCGTAGTAGGGTCCTTCGCCGAGAGATCGTTGATCCAGCCGAAGAACGGCGCGTGGCGCATTTCGATCGTGTTGGTCAGCACCTTGTAGAGCGCATAGAACACCGGAATCTGCAACAGGATTGGCACGCAGCCGGAGACCGGATTGACCTTCTCACTCTGGTAGAGCTTCAGCGTCTCTTGCTGTTGGCGCTGCTTGTCGGCGGCGAAGCGCTCCTGAATTTCCTTCATCTTCGGCTGCAGCGCCCGCATCTTCGCCATCTCCTTCATGGAGTGGAAGACGATCGGAAACATCAACAGCTTGATCACGATCGTGGTCAGCAGAATGCCGATGCCGAAACTGCCCGCCCATTTCGCCAGTGGATTCATGATCCACAGGAAGTAGGGCCGCGTCAGAAACCAGAAATTACCCCAATCGACCGCGTCGTCGAAACGGGGGATGTCGAGTTCGCTCTGGTAGTGTCGCAGCACATCGACCTGCTTGGCGCCGGCGAAAATGCGCTGCGAATACGCTACTTCGGCGCCTGCAGCCGCTTCATGCCAAGCGCCGCGATAAGCGGCGCGGAAATCGGTGGAATTCTCATCGATGCGGCTATTGAAATAGGGCGAGACCGTTTCCGCCTGGTCTGGGATGATCGCCGTCAGCCAATAATGGTCGGTGACGCCGAACCATCCGCCTTTGCCCTGCTGTTCGACGATCCGTTGGTCCGGCCCGACACGCCCATTTACGCGCTCGCGGGCATGTTTCGTCGCACTCTCGAATGTTGAGGCTTGGCGCGTATTGTTGGGTCCGAAAAAACCCAGCAATCCCTGATGCACGATCTGATTTGGTACGTAATTCGGCGGCAATCCTTCGCGGCGTACGACGCCAAGCGGGCGCACCGCGATGCTCGCGTCGGTTTCGTTTTGAACAACGTCGCGCAGCGAAATCATGAAATCGTTGTCGATGCTGATCGTCCGCTCGATGCGAACCCCAGGTGCTGGAGCAAGCGTCAGCGTGACGGGGCTTTCCGGCGTCAGGCGCGCTCCTGCGGGCGCGCTCCACTCGCTTGCGTCGCTGGCGAGCGTTGTTGCGTTCTCGCCCTGGCGCAATTCCCAACCGAAGAACGCGTCGTGGGCGTTCGCGGCGCCATACGGGGAGAGCAGCGTGACCTCGGAGCTCTCGGGGTCGATGCTCACGCGATGGTTCTTGAGGTTGAGGTCGTCGAAGCGCCCCCCGACCAAGGCGATCGAACCGTCGAGCTGGGGGCTGTCGATCGGCACTCGCGCTGTGGCGGTTGCGGCGAGCGCCCGCTCGCGTGTGATCGTTGGTGCGCGCGTGGGCGTCGGCGCTGTACTCTGGCCGGCTTCGGCGGCCGGCGCTTGGGTCTCCACCCGCGCCTTCTCCTGCGCGGCGACCCTTTCGCGTTGGCGAGGAGCGTCGTAGAGGAACGACCAGACCACCATGATCGCCACGGAGATCAACGTGGCGAGGATGAGGTTGCGCATCTCGTTCGGGGCGCCGCCGGATTGCATGATTAATCGCTTTCGTTTGATGAATTTGACGGGGGGGCTGGCGTCTTGCTGCGCGCGCCCTCGGCCCGATCCAATTGGGCGGCGAGCCTTATCAGCGCGTTTCTGAGATCGTCAAGCAATGCCTCCCAAGGGGCGTCCGCCGTGCTGGCGCGCGCGACCAGCACATAATCGGCCCCTGGCGCGCCCAACAGGGGAAGGAGCTGCCGCGCGGCCTCGCGTAGCCGACGTTTGGCTCGATTGCGCGCGACGGCCCCGCCCACCTTGGCGCTGGCGGTGAAGCCGACGCCGATAGCGCCGGTTTCGTCCCGGTGACGAGCCTCGACCATGACATTTGGCCGCGCGGAGCGAATTCCGCCGCGCACACGCAGAAATTGCGCCCGTTTGGTCAGGCGCTGCAAGACTGGGGCTTGGGTCATAAGGCTGGCCTCTCGCCAGCGGGATTACGCAGAAAGGCGCTTGCGGCCCTTGGCGCGCCGGCGCGCCAGCACCTTCTGCCCGCCGGCCGTGGCCATGCGGGAGCGGAAACCGTGGCGGCGCTTCCGTACGAGGCGGCTGGGTTGATAGGTCCGCTTGGTGCTCACGGGTACAAACTCTGCAAATCTGCGTGAAACGAGGCGCGGGGGTTAGCCCAAAGCCTTATCAGCGTCAAGACGACAGGCTAGGGCTTGCGCTTCATGTCCGAACCGCCCGGCCCACTCAATCCCTTCCTACTGCTTGAGCGGCTTAAGGCATTCGCGACCAGTTTGGCCGGCCGGCTTTTGGCGCTTACGGCGGCTGCGGTGCTGGCGGGGGAGGCGCTCATCTTCGCGCCTGCCTTGGCGGGTTTCCACGAAAACTGGCTGCGGGAGCGGATGAATCTCTCCCAGGTGGCGGCCCTCACCCTGGAGGACACCCCCGAACAGGACATAGGCGCGCCATTGCTGGATGAGTTGCTGATCAATGCCGGGGTGCAGCGGGCCGCGCTCGAGCGACAGGGCGAACGCGTGTTGCTGTTGGAAGCTCCGAATGCGCCGGCGCCGGGGGCGTTTGTGACTTATGATTACATCGCTGCGAAGGGTCTCCGCCCCATGGCCTGGGCGTTTGAGAGCCTGTTTTCCGCCCCGGGGCGGACGTTGTTGGTGCGGGCGAAGCCTCGGTTCGAGAACGGGGAATTCATCGAAATCGTGCTCGACGAAGCGCCGTTGAAGCGGGCGCTTGGGACCTTCGCTGAGCGCTTCGCGCGGGTGTCGATGCTGATCCTGATGGCGCTCGGCGCGATCATGTATCTCACGCTGACAGCCGCCTTCGTCCGCCCGATGCACGATCTCACCCGCGCCGTCGAGCGCTTCCGCGACAAGCCCGAGGATGTGTCGATCGCGTTTCCGCGCAGCGCCCGCAGCGACGAGATCGGCCGCGCGCAGCGCGCCGCGGCTGATATGGCTGAGCAAGTGCGAATGGCGCTAAAACAGAAGGACCGGCTGGCGGCGCTCGGAGCTGCTGTCGCCCGGATTGGCCACGATCTCAGAAACATGCTGTCGACGGCGCAATTGGTCGCCGACCGGTTGTCGCAATCGGAAGACCCAACCGTGCGTCAGTTGGCGCCGCGGCTCGAGCGCACAATTGATCGCGCCGCCGGGCTGGCGACCTCGACGCTGAAATATGGCCGCGTCGATGAAGCGCCTCCGGCGTTGGCGCGGGTCATCGTTGCTGAAGCAGCCGAGGAAGCCGCCGCCGATGCGCTGATCGCGTTCCCCGGGATCGACTACAACCCCGACATCGAACCGGGCCTCGTGTGCATCGCCGACGCCGATCAATTGCATCGCGTGCTGGTCAATCTGATCCGCAACGCCGGCCAAGCGATGCAAAACGCTTCGGGGAGAGCAATAACCGTGCGCGCAATGGCGATGGAGGGGCGCGCCGAGATTGAGATCATCGACCATGGGTCGGGCGTGCGCGAGAGCCTGCGCGCGCGCCTGTTCGAACCATTTGTGTCGGCGGCTCCAGAGGCTGGCGGAGTGGGGCTTGGCCTTGCCATTGCGCGCGAACTCACCCGCGCCATGGGCGGCGAACTCGAACTCGCGCGCACCGGCGCGGCGGGGTCGACGTTTCGCGTTACGCTTCCGGCGGGCTAACAATCCGTGCTGCGGTCGACCAGCACCGCCAAGAATAGTGCTGGCCCGCCATGTGCGCTCCAAGCGTGACTGGTTCCGCGTTGGATAACGATTTGTCCCGGCTTGAGCCTAGTCTCGCAGTCGTCGAGGATCAGGGAGGCTTCGCCCGAGATCAGGCAGATGATGTCGAGCGTCTTGGTTTGGTGCATGGCGGGATGGCGATCTTGGTCGCGCAGTTCGTGTTCTGCGCCGAACTGCGCAAAGCGCTCGCGCGCCGCCGCCTTGATCGCGTCGGCGGGCGCGCCAGCTGGCGGCGGTTCGATCACGAACCAACGCACCTTCACTTTGCCTTCGCCTGGTGCGAGGACGGAACTCGCCTCGCCGAAATCGACGCCGCTCTGCCTGTCGAACGCGCCAGCGAAGGCCTCGTGCCAAATCTCGTACAAGCCGCCGAGCCCCGGAGCGCCAATCTCCCCCGATGGCGGTCCGTCCATAACAATGAGCGAGCGCCCGTCGCCGTTTTCGCCGGTGATGACGCGGCGCATGGCTTCGACGAATGCGGCGTGCGGCACGTCAGTTCGCCCGCTTGCTCTGGTGCGGGCTGTCGAGTGCAAACGCGGGCACGGCGATATCGAAACCGACGCCGTCGCCAACGCGCTGCATCGAATAGGCGCCCACCATCATGCCCGACGGCGCCGCCAGCGGCGCGGCGCTGGTGTAACGAAAGCTTCCGCCCGGTTCGATGATTGGCTGTTCGCCCACGACACCGGGACCGCGCACTTCCTGAGTCAGGCCGTTTTCGTCCGTGATCCGCCAGAAACGCGAGAGCAATTGCACAGGCTCGGCGCCGCGGTTTTCGATTTCGATCGTATAGGCCCAGACATAGCGGCTCTTTTCCGGGGCCGATTCCTCGGGCAGGAAGCGCGGCGCCACCCGGACCATGACTCTGGCAGTTTCTTGTTCGAACATGGGCGCGAGCCTAGCGCACCTGCACCGCTGGACAAAGCCGCCGACGCGGGCCAGCAACAGCGCCTCCAACCGGGAGGAGGGGAAGGAGGCCGCGCCATGACCACCCAACACGGCGTTCTTTCTGACAGCGAACTGAAGCGCGCCATCGCTCAGGGCTGGATTGGCGCCGACGCGCCGTTTCTGGACGATCAGATCCAGCCCGCGAGCATCGATCTGCGACTGGGCGAAACCGCTTACCGCCTGCGCGCGAGCTTTCTACCCGGGGCCGGCGCGAAGATTGCTGATCGCCTCGACGACCAATTGGTTATGCACAAAATCGACCTGCGAGGCGGTGCGGTGCTGGAGACAGGCTGCGTCTATCTCGCGCAGGTGCTGGAGGAATTCACGCTGCCGCCGCATATCCACGGCGCGGCCAATCCGAAAAGCTCCACCGGTCGCATCGACGTGTTCACGCGATTGATCACTGACGGCGCACAATCGTTCGATCATATTCCGATGGGTTATCACGGCCCCCTCTGGGCCGAGATCAGTCCATGCACGTTTTCGGTGCTGGTGCGAACGGGCACGCGGCTGAGCCAGGCGCGACTGCGGCGCGGATCGCCCCACCCAAAGCGGGAAATCGATTTCACGATGGATCTTGCGCTTAAAGGTCCCGTCGGCTTTCGCGCCAAACGCCACTCCGGCGTCATCGATGTCGATCGCATCGGCGGTTACGATCCTCGCGATTTCTGGGAGCCGTTGGACGCACGACGCGGCCGCGTCGTGCTCGAACCTGGGCAATTCTATATATTCGCGTCGAAGGAAAACGTGGTCATCCCGGTAGATGAGGCTGCGGAGATGGCGCCCATCCGGCCCGAGCTCGGAGAGTTTCGCGCGCACTACGCCGGCTTCTTCGATCCCGGCTTCGGCGTTGCGCCGAACCAGGGACGCGCAGTTCTGGAGGTGCGATCGCGCGATGTGCCATTCATCGTCGAGGACGGGCAGCCGGTGGGAAAATTGGTATTCGAGAAACTGTCGGGTCCCGTTGACCGGCTCTATGGCGAGGCAGGCTCAAGCTATCAGGGCCAGGGTCTGAAGCTGTCGAAGCATTTTGCACCGTGGCGGTAGCGACGAGTGTTCGTCCGTCGCCGGCCGCCGGCGAACTAGCCAAACTGGCAAGCAAGCGGCTACAGATTACTCTACCCGAAGGACAACGTGGAAAATGATGATGCGAAGCCTATGGAGCGCGTTGGCCCTGGCGGTTCTCGCGGGCTGTGCTTCGAGTGGGGAGACGGCGGGGCCGGCCCTGTTCGTCGCGCGCGACGCGGATTCGACGCTTTATATCTACGGCACGATCCATCTGCGTAAGTCGGGTGCGTCGTGGGGCAGTCCGGCGGTGGATGCCGCGATCGCCAGCGCCGACGAAATCTGGACCGAGATGGAGATTTCCCCCGAGAGCGACGCGCGCACGCAACAACTTGCGATGCAGGCGGGTTTGGCGCCGGCCGGGCGGCCGCTTTCCAGTTGGCTATCGACAGAGGAAAATAGGCGGCTGCAGGCGACCGCACAGCGCTTGGGTCTGCAAGAGCAAGCGCTGGAGTCAATGCAACCTTGGCTCGCGAGCTTGACGCTCTCGGTGCTTCCGATGATGCGCGCCGGCTACGATCCCAATGCCGGCGTCGATCGCTCGGTGGATGCTTTCGGCGATACGCACGGCAAGACGATGCGCCATTTCGAAACGCCCGACGAGCAGATCGGCTTCTTCGCCAACATGTCATCGGACTTGCAACGCCAGATGCTGCTGGAGGCGATCGATGAGGCCGAGCGTGGTGTGGCTGGTCTCGACGAACTTAGCGCGGGTTGGGAGGTCGGCGATCTGCGCGCGATCGAGCGCTTGGCCGTGGATGAGTTCAAGAGCGAATATCCGGCGGTCTACGAAGCCATGCTGGTCAACCGCAACCGCGCGTGGGCGGAAGTACTTGGGCGTGAAATGGAGGGGGGGGGCGTCGATTTCGTCGCCGTTGGCGTGGCGCATCTCGTTGGCGATGAAGGCTTGATAGAACTCCTGCGAGCCCGCGGGATGCGAGTAGAACTCGTTCGCGCGCCTTAATCGCTTGGGGCTTCGGGGCCGCAGGCCTGCAGCGCCGGCCGCCCAATACTATCTTAAGCCGCCATTTGCTGCGTGATCTGCTGCCAGGCCTGTTTGTCGAGCACCAGCTTGGCGGCTGGTGAGCGCTTGACGCTCGATACCGGCACCTTGTGGAAGCGCGCGACATTCCCGAGGCTGATCACCTTTCCGCTTTCGGTCAGCGCCTTCAGCGCCTCGCAGACCTGCTCTTCGGTGAGTGGGGGGATTTCCTCGGCCGGAATAAATTGCCCGGCCGAGTCGCGTTCCTTCGCGGCTCGCGGCGCTTGCGCCTTGAGCGCATTAGCGACCCTCTTGGCGCGCCGTGACTGTCCCACCGTCAGTTCAGGCCCCGGAACTTTCACACCGAACATGGTGAGGCCAAACACCGAGAAGAACGCAAATGCAGCGGCGATCCCGTAGGGCGCCCAGGCCGGATAGGGTTCTCGCGCGGCGACGCTCAGCGGCAATTGATCGAGCCTGGCGCGCAGCGAACCGATCTGGCGGCGATCTTCCGCTGTCACCAGTTCGAAGCTCTGGCGCCATTGCTCCATACGTCCGGGATAGGTCATGCCCGGATTGGTCTGGGCTACTTCGTCGATGCGGGTTTGCAGTGTCGCGATCTGCTGCTCAAGCTCTCGGCGGGTTTCATCGAGCCGTTCCTGCCCGGTGCGCCGTTCGCTCTCGGCCTGAACATAAAACGGCGCCGCAACATGGTTGAGGCCGCGGTGCCCGCCTTCGACGTTCATCAGCACCGCTAGCGCCAAGCCGATCAATGCAAGCGCGAACCGTCCGTGGTCCTGCGCCTTCTGGTAGGCGACAAGATGCTCCCAGGCTACGAACGCCATCAATTCCAGACTCACTGCGACGAAGCTCACTGCGATACCGCCAGCGCCAGGCAGGGTGTTGATCCAGCCGATCCCGTTCAGGCCGGCGACGACGAGCATGAACAACACGACCGACGCGACGCCGATCTTTGTGGTCCAGTGCATCTTGTTTGGCGCCGCATCCGGCGCGCGTGCTGCAACTCTCATGCTGCGCGGATTGCCGTGAAATGGTTCGCAAGCGGTAAAATTTACCTATCGCGCGGCATCGACATAGGCAGAAATTGCAGGTCAGACACTTAGCCTGGCAACACCAGGTTCGCGCAAAAACCGCGTGGTTGCAGGTTTTTCAGCTCCAACCGCCCGCCGTGCGCCTCCGCAATCGCTTGCGCGATAGCGAGGCCAAGGCCGGCGCCACCGGTGTGCGTACGTGCTGCGTCGATCCGAAAAAACGGCGCAGTGATTCGTGACAGCAGCGCTTCATCGACGCCGGGGCCCCGGTCCGTGACATGGACTATGACTTCGTTCGAATCGTTTCGGCTCAGACGCATCGTTCCGCCGCCGCCGTGTTTCGCGGCGTTTTCGGCAAGGTTACGCAAAGCTCGCGCGATTTCGGTTGGGCGGCACTCGATCCTCACCGGCCCATCCAATTCGGCTTTGATCGAAAGACCGAGGTCGGACAATTCTCCGCAAAGCGTACGCGCGATGTCGGCAAGATCGACACTGACGCGCGCCTCGTCGCTCGCGCCCGCGCGAGCCAACGATAGCGCCTGTTCGGTGAGGTTCTCGATTTCGGAAAGCGGCGCCAACAAACGATCACGCGCGTCTTCGTCCTCGACCAGTTCGGCGCGAAGCTTCAGTGCGGTGATTGGGGTGCGCAAATCGTGGGACAGCGCCCAAAGCATTTGACGCTGGCGATTGAGTTGGCGGCTTAATTGCTCGGCCATTGCATTGAAAGC
>CADEDG010000110.1 GCA_902826035.1 uncultured Alphaproteobacteria bacterium | reverse complement strand
TTTGCGCTTGCGGCTTTCCCAGACCATTTCGCTGTAGATTGAGGGCCGGATAACCTCAGAACATTCGGGATCGACGTCCCCCAACAGATCGAAATCGATGAAGCTATCGTTGAGCGGCGTCACCAGAGTGTCGGCGCAGGCATGGGCGAGGCGCGCCAAGTGGCTGTCTCCGCCCGGCGAGTCGATCACGATGAAAGCACACGTCTCCCCCAACCGCCGCAACGCAGCGCGAAATCCGGACTCGTCTTCCCGCTCCGCTATGTCGAGCACGCGCGCGCGGCTCTCCTGCAATTCCAGTATTTGCGGCGCCGGCAATTGCACGCCGCGCGAAGCGATGTGGCGAGCGCGGTTTTCGATGTAGCGGGTAAGCGTGCGCTGGCGCACATCTAGGTCGAGCACCCCTGTGCGGCGGCCCATTCGCATGAGCGCGACCGCCAAGTGCATCGCCACAGTGGATTTTCCAGCCCCGCCCTTCTGGTTGCCGACCACGATGACGTGGGCTTGGCGCGGCGAGGGTTCGAGCGCGTAAGCGAGCGTCATCGCGCCGCCCCGGCCGTGCGGCCGAGCGTCAACGTCCGAGGTGCAGACGCCAAGCGGAAACGCATGGAGTAAGCATCGGTTTGCAAGGTGAAGAACAGATTAACCGCCCTTGACGGGAACTAGCGCTAGCCCGATGCGGGGACCATGAATGGATCGCTCCCAATCGTGCGAGATGTGGCCGCGCTGCGGGCAGCCGCGGCGGCCTGGCGCGCGGGGGGCAAGAGCGTCGCCCTCGTCCCAACCATGGGCGCCTTGCACGAAGGCCATTTGTCGCTGATCCGCGCCGCCAAGGCGCGGTGCGAAAGGGTGGTCGCTAGCTTGTTCGTCAACCCCCGCCAGTTTGCGCCACAGGAAGATTTCGATCGCTACCCGCGCAACGAAGCAGGCGACGCAGCGCTGCTCGCCAGCGCGGGGTGCGATCTGCTGTTCGCGCCGGATCGCGCGGCGATGTACCCGGATGGCTTCGCCACCAGCGTGATCGTCGCCAATGTCTCCACCCCGCTCGAAGGTGAGTTTCGCCCGCACTTCTTCGCCGGCGTCGCAACCGTGGTGACTAAGCTGTTGGTGCAATGCTCACCCGACGCCGCGTTCTTCGGGGAGAAGGATTATCAGCAACTGCTGGTGATCCGCCGGCTGGCGCGCGATCTCGACATTCCCGTCGAGATCGTCGGCTGCGAAACCGTACGCGAGCCGGACGGCCTGGCGATGTCCTCGCGCAACGCCTACCTCGCCCCGGCCCAAAGGGCGATCGCCGTTGAACTGAGCTTGGCGCTGAAACAAGCCGCTGCCGCCATACGCGCCGGGCGCCCGATCGCCGAGACGGAAACCGACATGCGCGCCAGGCTCGCCGCCGCCGGTTTTGACGCCGTGGATTACGCGGCTGCGTGCGACGCCGAGACATTGGCCCCTATGGCGGATTTGTCCCGTCCCGGGCGCCTCCTGGTGGCGGCCTGGATCGGCAAAACCCGCCTGATCGACAACTGGCCGGTGTAACGCGCGGCAGGCGAAACTGTGATCACGGCGCCTCAGGGGTACGGAAAACCGCTTGGGAATGGCCCTCTCGGGGGATTCCCCGCCGCTTTGTGTCAAATTCGTGTTAATCGAAACAGTTCGACATGGCGCGGGAAAGCCGTGCGCGATTCCAGTTCTGAGAGGGAGAACCTGAAAATGACCAGGCGTGTGAATTTGTTGCGTGCGAGCTGCGCGTTGGTTTTAGGCATGGCTACAGCGCCGATGGCGCTTGCCCAGGAGGCCGAGGACGAAATCGTCGTTACGGCCACGAAGCGCGAAAGCTCGATCCAGGATGTTCCGTTCTCGGTCAACGCACAGACCCAAGAGGACATCGAGCGCTCTGGGGCGGCCAACCTTGAGGATCTCTCGCGCAATGTCGCGGGCATGTCGATCCAGAACCTCGGGCCCGGCCAAAGCCAAGTCGCTTTGCGCGGCGTGTCGGCGGGCCAGATCGTGCGCGATCAACCCGGCGTCAAAGAACAGGTTGGCGTCTATCTTGACGAGTCCGTTGTTTCGCTGTCGCTGTTCACGCCCGATCTCGACCTTTACGACCTCAACCGGGTAGAAACGCTGCGCGGGCCGCAGGGCACCCTGTACGGCTCCGGCTCGGTCGGCGGTACGATCCGCTACATCACCAATCAGCCAGATGCGACCCAATTCGCCGGCTCGCTTGAAGGAAGCTACAACACCATCACAGATGGCAGTGAGGGCGGCCACATCAAAGGCATGGTCAATCTGCCGCTGATGCAGGATAGACTTGCCCTACGCCTGACCGGATACCACACCGAGTATGGCGGCTTCATCGACGCGCTTCGCGAAGGCGGCGGCGTGAGCGAAGACGTAAACGACGGCGAGCGCTCCGGCTTCCGCGCCGCTCTCGCGATGCAGTTTGGCCCAAACCTTCAGGTTACGCCGCGGATCGTGTACCAGAACGTCGAGGTGAACGGCTTCAACCGGCAGGAAGTCTTCAACCTCTACGCCAACCCCTTCACCACCACGCGCCCAGCGGTTACTTTCGGCGAGCGCGAACAATTTCTGCTCCTCGACGAGGAATTCTCGGACGAGACTTTCCTTGCAGATGTCAATGTAACCTATGACATGGGTGACGCTGAACTCACCTCCATCACAAGTTTCCTGAATCGCAACATTTTGGTTAGCCGTGACGCCAGCGCGTTGACCGGCTCGGTTTCGGTCGATCTTGCGCTCGGCGACCCGGCTGTGCTGCTGCCGTCGAACTTGCGCGACACCACAGATCTCCAGCAATTCACGCAAGAAGTCCGCATTGCTTCGGATAACGACAGCGCCTTCCAATGGCTCATCGGCGCCTTCTTCTCCAATGTCGATCGCACTTATGCGCAGCGCCTGCCGACGCCTGGTTACGCCGCCGCCGCCGACGCCACGCTTGGCGCCGGGGTTTCCGCGGGCGCCGATAACGGTTTCGGCTTGGTCGATAATCCCTATCACGCCGACCTGCCTTACAGCATCGACCAATTTGCTATGTTCGGCGAAGGCAGCCTCGAATTGAATGAGGCGCTCACCGTCACGGTCGGCGCACGTTGGTACAATTTCAACGAACAGCGCCGCTTCCATTCTGGCGGCGTGTTCTCGAATGCCGACGATCGCACCGACTCGACAACCTCGGACGGCGTCACCCCGCGCGTGATCGTAAGTTACGATGTCAGCGATGACTTGACCTTCAACGCTCAGGCCTCGCAGGGCTTCCGTTTGGGCGGCGTCAACGACCCGCTCAACGTACCACTTTGCACACCCTCAGACGTGGCAATCTTCGGCGGCTTCCAAGATTATGACGACGAGACCTCCTGGAACTACGAAGCCGGCTTCAAGATGTCGCGCGGCGGACTCACCTTCAACGCCGCCGCCTATTACAACGTCATCTCAGACCTGCAGGTCACGCTCGATGCGGGCTCTTGCTCGTCGCGCATCTCGTTCAACGTTCCCGAAGCACACGCGCAAGGGGTCGAAGCGGAATTCAGCTGGAGGCCGTTGGACGGATTGGAGCTATCCTTCGCCGGCAATTGGAACCAGGCGGAGTTCGATTCCACCGTGGTCGATGGCGGCGCCAACGTCATCGGCGGCATTGAGAAGGGCAATCGCCTCGCTTCTGTGCCGGAATATCAGGTTGCTGCCACCGCCGCTTATTACTTCCCACTCTCCGGCTTCGGTCAAGACACTGAAGGCTTCCTGGCGGCTTCCGCGCAGCACATGGGCAGCCGGTTCACGCAACCCAGCGATCAGGTCAACAACCCGCGCAGTTTTGTTTCCGGCCTTCCATTTGGCGGTGCTACTGGCGCGGACGCGACCTTGGTCGATCTGGAACTTGACGCCTACACAATCATCAACCTGAATGCCGGCATCCAGAACGACGTTTGGGGAATCACCGCTTTCGTCAACAACGTCGCCGACGAGAACGCAAACCTCGCGTTCGACCGCGAACGCGGCGGGCGCGCCCGGCTTGCCTTCCACACCAACCAGCCCCGCACCATCGGGGTGACGGTGCGCCGCAACTTCTAAGGCGGGTGACATCGCAACAATCAGAGCCGCGGGGCATCCCCCGCGGCTCTTTTTTCTGCGCGGCAGAGCGACTAGGGTCGCGCTCCATGAACGAAGACATCACCTATTCCTCGTATCTGCGCTTGCGGGAATTGCTGGCCTGCCAGCAGCCCTCCACGCTTGAGCACGACGAGTTGCTGTTCATCATCCTGCACCAGACGATGGAGCTGTGGATGAAGCAGGCCATCCATGAAATCGGCGCTGCACAGCGCGAGGTGCGCGCCGGCAATCTTGCGCCGTCCTACAAGCATATGGCGCGGGTCTCGCGCATCCAGGCAGTGATGACCCAGACCTGGGACATCCTCGCCACCATGACGCCCGCGGATTATCTCAGTTTCCGTGCAGCGCTCGGCGCTAGCTCTGGCTTTCAGTCCGCGCAGTTTCGTGTGCTTGAATATTCGCTCGGCCTGAAGGATGGCGGCCACCTTCGCCATCATCCTGAAGGTTCGCCAGAACGCGCCATGCTGGAAGCGGCGCTTGCTGCGCCGAGCCTTTATGACGACGCGCTACGCCAACTTGCACACGCGGGTTTCGACATTCCAAGCGTGGTCCTCGAACGCCCGCCCTCAGAGCCCTACGAGTCGAACCCCGCCGTCGAGGCGGCGTGGCTTGAAGTTTATCGCGATACGTCCAAGCATTTTCAATTCTATCAATTGGCCGAGAAGCTTCTCGATCTCGACGACGCGTTCCTGACCTGGCGACATAAGCATGTCGTCACCGTCGAGCGCGTCATCGGCAGGAAGCGCGGCACTGGCGGCACCGAGGGCGTCGGCTATTTGCAATCCACGCTCACACGCCGCTGTTTTCCCGAAATCTGGTCGCTGAGGACCAAGCTGTGAAGTCCTACAAACATCTCTTCTCACGCGCGTTCGCCGCCGCGCCGGGGCGACTGCATTTCGCCGCGCACTCGCATCATCTGTGGCCGGACGCTTCCTACGAAGGCCACATGGGAGCCTGGGACGATTCCGCCCGCCTCGCCGACCGCAAATGGGAGCGCATTTTCGGTGAAGTGATCCCGCAAGCTCAACGCAACATCGCGAACGAACTCAACCTGCCCGATCCAGGCACAATCGGCTTCGCGCCGAACACCCACGAATTGTTGGTGCGCACCTTCTCAGCGCGCGCCGAGGGCCGCCCGCTCGACGTGCTCACCAGCGACGGCGAATTTCATTCCTTCCGTCGCCAGAGCGGGCGCTGGGCCGAAGACGGACGCGTGCAGTTACGCATCGTGCCGTGCGAGCCGTTCGCGACGTTCACCGAGCGCTACCTGGCCGAGCTTGAGCGCGCGACACCCGACATCGCCTTCCTCAGTCACGTCATGTTCAAGAGCGGCCTTCGCTTCGACGGCGCGCGCGAGGTCGCAGCACTTGCACGCCCCGACGGTATGTGGGCGGTGCTCGATCTCTATCATTCGTTCATGGCGATGCCGTGCGATTTCAGCGCCGTGGCGGAGCGCATGTTCCTGCTTGGCGGCGGCTATAAATACGCCATGGCCGGTGAAGGCGCGGCCTACATGCATGCGCCTCCGGGTTTCGCGCCACGCCCGCAGAACACCGGCTGGTTCGCCGATTTTGGCGCCATCGAGGCCAAGCAAGGCGAGATCGCGTACGCCGCCGATGGGGGACGCTTCCTCGGCGCCACCTTCGATGCGACAGGCGTTTATCGCTTCAACGCCGTACGCGCGATGCTTGAGCGCGAAGGCTTGAACACCGGAATTATCAGCGATCGGGTGATGACGCTGCGGGCCGCCCTCTGTGCGGCAACCGCCTCAGGCGAAGCCGGCGCCCTCGCCGAAGCAGAATTGCTGCACCCGAACGCGGCTGGCCCGCAAGCACGCTTCATCTCGCTGCGCCATCCGAAAGCCACACACTGGAAGGCAAAGCTGTTCCAGCACGACATCATCACCGACGCGCGCGACGACGTACTC
The DNA here is from genome assembly GCA_902826035.1 of uncultured Alphaproteobacteria bacterium. Lineage (GTDB taxonomy): Bacteria > Pseudomonadota > Alphaproteobacteria > Caulobacterales > Aquidulcibacteraceae > Vitreimonas. The sequence continues at coordinate 2,850 of CADEDG010000110.1, read as the reverse complement.
CGGATCGGCTTGGGGCTCTATCACGATGGGAGCGATGTCGCGGCGCTGTGCGCCGGAGTGAAGCGAGCGCTGGAATAGCGGCAAAGCTAATCGCTAATATAGCCGCCCGCCCGTCGTCGCCGGACGATCGACGTTCAAGAGCACCACTTCGCCGTTGCGATCGGGAAAACCGAGGCAGAGCACTTCGCTCATGAACTTACCGATCTGCTTCGGTTCGAAATTGACCACCGCCGCTACGCGTCGTCCCAGCAATTCGCCCAGATCGTAATTTTGCACGACCTGCGCGGAGGATTTTTTGATCCCGAGCGGGTCTCCGAAATCGATCCAAAGCTGGTAGGCAGCTTTTTTGGCCTCTTCGAAAATCTTCACATCGACGATGGTCCCGAGGCGGATATCGACCTTGAGAAAGTCCTCAAACGAAATGATCGGCAATCGGGCGTTTGATTTCGGATCGTCAGCCATAGGCGTTTCGCTTCCCTTTTTTATTATCCGAGCCGCGCGGGCTCGGTTCGGGGACCGTCAGCCCCCATCACGATTTGGTCAACTTCGAGTTGGGCATCCTTCAATTGACCCTCGCAGCGCGCCTTAAGCGCAGCGCCGCGCTTATAGATGCGAATCGAATCGGCCAGCGGCACATCCCCACGCTCTAGGTGAGCGACGATTTTCTCCAATTCCGACAAGGCTTCTTCAAAGCTCAGGCTGGCGGCGTCTGGGGCGTCTTTGCTCATGGATGTGAAGGTATGAACTCCGGAGCGGCATTGGAATAGGCAGGCGTTGTTTTCCCCATTAGCGCTTTTCGTATCGCCGATAGGACCAATACTTGTCGCCATGGTTCTCGACTTCGCGCCACCCCTGGGCGCGCAAGGTGGGGCGCATCATGCGGTTAAACCATCCGTGCGCGCACAGCAGCACGTTCTTTCCCCGCAGCGCTTGAGCGGTCAGCGTGGCGACGGCGGCTTCAGCGCGGATTTCCGCATCGCGGCGGCTTTCCATCCCCTCGTTGGCCCCAAACCACCAGGCGGCGCGGGCCCATACTCCCCACGTGCCGGGCTTACGCCTGCCGACGATTGGGGGCGGCGGCAGTGCTGCTTCGGTGAAGATCGGGTCGGAAATGATCTCGCGTCCGCCGGCGACCATCTCGGCAGTATGAAGCGCGCGCGGGAGGGTTGATGCATAAATTACATCGGCCTCCCGAGCATGACGCAGCAGATTTTCCGGCGGCTTTTCATCTGGGTGCAGACGGGCTGCGTCGTAGCCCGCCCACCAGGTGCGATAGCCTTCTCGATCCACGCGCACGCGCCGATCCACGTGCGGACGCCCGTGGCGCGCGATCACGATAGAACCGACCCGCGCCGCCGAACGGCGATCCAGCGTCTCACTAGGCGCCACAATCGTCGTCATTCTGACCTTTCGCACGGGCTGTTCGCCCCCTCCCCTGAGCGGGACCTAGCCGTGCAGAAGCGCCTCCAGGTAGGCGCGAGCCGCGCTGGCGAGCGCGTCCAAGTCGTAACCGCCCTCCAGAGTCGAGACAAGCTTACCCTTGCAGTGGCGTAATGCGAGGCCGCGCAATCTCTGCCCCACCCAGGCGAAATCTGCGTCTTCAAGCGCCATCTGGGCGAGCGGATCGGCGCGGTGGGCGTCAAAACCGGCCGAAACCAGAATGAGTTGCGGGGCGAAGGCGTCCAATTCCGGCAACACGCGCGCACCCATAGCCGCCCGCCATTCCGCACTGCCCGCCCCCGCCGCGAGCGGCGCGTTGACGACATTGCCGGTCAGCCCGCGTTCGCTCACGGCGCCGGTGCCAGGGTAGAGCGGCGCCTGGTGGGTTGAAGCAAAAAGAAGCCGCGGCTCGCGCTCGGCGATGGTTTGAGAACCGTTGCCGTGATGGACGTCGAAGTCGACGATGGCGACGCGCTCGAGGCCGTGGACATCAAGGGCGTGCATCGCGGCGACGGCGATGTTGTTGAAGATACAAAACCCCATCGCCGCCATCGGCTCGGCGTGGTGGCCTGGCGGGCGCACCGCGCAGAACGCCATGTCGTCCTCTCCGGCAAGAACGGCATCCACTGCCGCCACGCAGGCGCCGGCGGCGCGATAGATGGCGGTGCGCGAGTCTGGAGAGAGGTGCGTATCCGGATCGAGCCGGACGTTGTTCTCGCGCGCTTCTGCGAAAGCTTCCTCCAACGCATCCACATACCTCGCAGGGTGAACCAGCAGAATCGACTCGCGCGACGCGAACGGCGCGTCGCGGTGAGCCATTGGCAGATCGGCGAGCCCTGCGAGCACAGCTTCAAGCCGCGCCGGCCGTTCCGGATGCCCGGGCGGCGGCTCGTGTTGGAGCATGGAGGGATGGGTGAAGAGCAGCATGGGGGGAGTGTACCGGTTTTGGCGTACACGGCGCTAGCGTAAGTCGCGCTTCTGCCAAGCGCCATCCTCGTTGGCCGCTCGACCGGAAAAACGCACACCCATCGGAGGGCGGGGACGCGTTCGCACGCGTCGTAAAAAACTGCGCCGTTGTTTCGGCGCTTATGACGCGAACCAACGCGTCCCCGTGGTCGTGCTCGCCGGGCATCGGGACTGGAGGTCTTTCACTCCGCGACGCGTACCCCGGCGGCGTGCAGGTCGCGGTGTTCGTCCGCGATCCCGGTGACTTCCCACGCTTCATTTTCTCGCGCGGGCTTGGCGTTTTTGACGCTTCACGCTCACCACCTCGCCATGCGCATCGGCTCGAACAGGGTACCGACTGCCCTCCATGCGAAGGCGATGGACGAAGTATAAGGCCACGCTCAAGGGGTGTGGGTAGATTTTTGTACAAGCCTTGGTTTTCAAGGCCGGGAGGGGTGGATTTGC
>CADEDG010000109.1 GCA_902826035.1 uncultured Alphaproteobacteria bacterium | reverse complement strand
GACATCGAAGCGATGCGATTGGTTGGCGCGCTCGGACCATTTAAGCCCAAGCCAGGCCAGATCCTCGACGATGCTTTCCTCGAACGCTTTGGTGGAGCGGGCGGTATCGGTGTCGTCGATGCGCAGCAGCACCTGCCCGCCTTCGCGGATTGCGAACAGCCAGTTCATCAAAGCAGTGCGTACATTGCCGACATGGATGCGGCCCGTGGGCGATGGTGCAAAGCGGAGGCGGATCGTCATGGAAGATTCAAACCAATGGAAGGGGCCGGGTTATGGGACGCGCATGGCGCCTCTGTCCAGCTTGGAGAAGTCCGCGCGCGACGCTAGTGTGCCCCGAAGGAGCCGAAATGACCACCAAAGCACATGAAATCCGCCTGAAGAGCCGCCCGGTAGGCCTACCCGTGGCCGAGAATTTCGAACTCGCCGAGACGGCCCTCGCCGCCCCTGGTCAGGGCGAGGTTCTGGTGCGGAATCTCTGGATGTCAGTCGATCCCTACATGCGCGGGCGGATGTATGACCGGCAGAGCTATGTGCCGCCATTCCAGATCGGCGAGGCGCTGCAGGGCGGCGCTATTGGCCGGGTCGAGCAATCCAACAATCCGGACTTCAAGCCCGGCGATCTGGTCGAGAGCATGAACGGCTGGCGCGATACGTTTGTCAGCGTCGGCGGCGCGTTGCAAAAATTGCCCACCGAGAACGTGCCGCCGCAAGCCTATCTCGGCGTCCTCGGCATGCCGGGGCTTACCGCCTATTCGGGCCTTGCACGCATTGGTGAACCAAAGGCTGGCGAGACGGTGTTTGTCTCTGGCGCCGCCGGCGCGGTTGGCGCGATCGTGTGCCAAATCGCCAAGTTGCGCGGCTGCAAGGTGGTGGCGTCAGCGGGAACAGATGCGAAGCTCGCCTGGCTCAAATCCGTCGGCGTCGATGAGGTGGTGAACTACAAAACTTGCGGCAATTTGCTAGAAGCCGTGCGTAAAACCGCGCCCCAAGGCATCGATATTTATTTCGACAATGTCGGCGGCGAGCATCTGGAAGTCGCACTCGAAGTGGCGCGTCCGCACGCGCGCTTCATCGAATGCGGCATGATCTCCGCCTACAATGACACTGAGGTGAAGCCCGGGCCCCGCAACATGATTTATGTCGTGGGCAAATCGATCAAGATGCAGGGCTTCATCGTCATGAATTATTGGGACATGCGCGACCAATTCCGCGCCGAGATGATTCAATGGATCAAGGACGGCAAGATCAAGTGGGAAGAGACCGTTGAGAATGGGATCGCCAATGCGCCAAAGGCGTTTCTGGCGTTATTTTCTGGCGGCAACACTGGAAAAATGCTGGTGAAGCTGGACTAACGAAAGCCCATGAACCCTCGTCTTTTCCAAGCCTATGTCGCGGTCGACTGGAGCGCCGCTTCCAAGCCGACTACCGGCGCCGATTCCATTTGGGTCGGGGTGCTCAAGCGAAATGTGCGCTTTCAAATGGCCTTCGAAGCGCACAATCCCGCGACCCGCGCCGACGCCGAGCGCTTGCTCAATTCCATACTCGACGACCTGAAGCGCAAGAGCGAACGCGCGCTGGTTGGGTTCGATTTTCCCCTGGGATTTCCGCGCGGGACCGCAGCGGCGTTGAAACTCTCAGGAGAACCATGGCGCGCGCTTTTGGACTTCATCGCCAAGGAAGTGAAGGACAAGCCAGACAATTCCAACAATCGCTTCCAGGTCGGGGCTAAGATGAACCGCTTGATGACGGGCGAAGCTTTCCCGTTTTGGGGCGCACCCGCGCGCGATGAGCAAACCATGCTGTCAGCTAAGCGCCCGCGAGAGCATGGGCCGGACGATCTGCCGGAATTGCGGTTGTGCGAGGAGACGCTGAAGACAGCGTCGTCAATTTGGAAATTGTACTATCAGGGATCCGCCGGCGGCCAGGCGCTTACTGGGCTGCCCGTGGTGAAGCGACTACGCAACGCGCGCGCTGTGAAGATTTGGCCTTTTGAAACGGGCTGGAAACCGATTGCAGCCGCTGAACTCGATGGCGTCGAGGCCGTGTTCGCGGAAATCTATCCATCGCTCTACGCAGCGAAGCCAAACACTGGCGAGATCAAGGATCAGGCCCAGGTGCGCGGCGCTTGCGAGCGCTTCAACGCGCTGGACGAAAAGGGTCAGTTCGCCCCCTGGTTCGGCCCGGCCAAAGAGGATCCCCGGCGAGAGATTGTGGAACGCGAGGAAGGTTGGGTGTTGGGGGTGAGCACGTAGGCGTCCCGCCAAACCTGGTCTATCGGAGCTGTCGCCAAAGGACGTAAATGACGCTTTGCATTCTTCGTTTCCCGGGCGGGTCAGTCGTCATGCCGCCCCGTAACTTGGTCCTCGTTGATCGGGAGGAAGGAGGCAACCTCATCGTAAACCCGCCACGCGAAGTCTGGGAGCGTGGCGAGCTGTCACCCGAAGAGCTTGGCGCCTGGGGCATCCTCGTGGCGGCGACGGGAAGCGCCATGTTGACGACGTTGCCGCAATTACAGGGCGGCTGCGTCAATTATTGGGAGGCCGGGAATTGGGCGCTGAATCAGGATGCGCCGCCGGCTGGACTTAAGGACGCCCGCATGCACAGACGCGTGCATCTGCATCTCCTCGGACGCAGTCCGCGGGCGAAAAGCCCCTCTTGGGCATGGGGCGAAGCGCCGACATTTCCTCGATATGGGCAACGGTTTGAATGGGCAGCGGCGCACCGTCGTTTCACGCCGGAAGAAATCAACCGCGTTGTCGCTGGCCTGAAGGACCTGCTGACTCAGAAATATGAGGTCCCCGCGAGAGTGATCGAGCCCGCTTCAGAGTGCCCGCGCTGCTTATATCCGTTCGTGAGCCCCACGCCAGAAGCGATCACGGCCTGCGGCGAGTGTTTGCCATGAAGCGCCGCTTCGATCTCGTCGTTTTCGACATGGCGGGGACGACGGTGCAAGATCGCGGCGAAGCGCCCGGCGCCCTCAAGGCTGCTTTCCGGGAGTTCGGAATAGAGGTAACGCCCGAGCGCATCGTTCAAGTGCGCGGCGCATCTAAGCGAACGGCGATAAGATCTCTACTCGACGCCGACAAAGCCCATCTGGCCGAAGCGATTCATCAACGCTTCATGACGCGCCTTGCGGCCGACTACAAGGAGCACGCAGCGCCAGTGGAAGGCGTCGATGCCGCCTTCCATTACCTTCGGAGAAATGGAATGGGCGCCGCGCTGAACACCGGCTTCGATCGCGACCTGGCCACCCTCTTGATAGCAAGCCTTGGTTGGTCAAGCGCGAGCTTCGCAGCGCTCGTCTGCGGCGACGACGTGGACAATGGCCGCCCAGCGCCAGACATGATCCTTACGGCGATGAGAATGGCCGGCGTGACTGACCCAGAGCGGGTGGTCAATGTTGGCGACACGAGACTGGATCTTGAAGCCGGGGCAGCGGCGGGCGTGGGCTTGAACGTCGGAGTGTGGACCGGCGCCCACTCACGCGAGATGTTGGCCGGCGCCCCACACCACCACTTGGTTGAGTCGGTTCGCGATCTTCCCAATTTGCTTGCACAATGCGGCTGAGGTACGCCGCCAATTGCTATGCCCTCCGCCGTGGCAGGAGTGCTTGATGTGTCGGCGCCCCCGATGAGACGAGCCGTTCAATTGCAGGGCGGTTGTCGGCGCGGGCGCGACTTGATACGCGTGGTCCAATTCGGTTTGGTCGCAGCGCGCTCTAAGCGGCGTTAGAATGCGCGCCGCTTGCAGATTTGCTCAACACCCACCAGCGCAACAGCAGCACCAATGCGCTTGCAATGCTCGCCCAGAAAATCGCCCAGATAAGCCCCGCCACGCCCATTCCTTGGCGCTCCGCTAGCCAATAGCCGAGCACCGGCATGACCACAGCATACGCGAAGATGTGGCTCCAGGTGGGGAACCAATTGTCGCCGCGGGCGCGCAGCGCCGAGGCCGTGACCACTTGCGCGCCGTCAGGGTGCAGCACCAACGCGCACAACCACATCAGCGATGCAATCAGCGCAGCGAGCGTGGCGTCCGCTGTGTAGGCGCGCCCAATCTCGGCGGAAAACAGCACAATGACTACGGCGGCCAAAATCATGGCGATGGCGCTCAGCGCAATGCCTGTCCAGCCGGCGCGAGCGGCGTCGTGCGGCGCCTTGCGCCCCCAGGCTTCGGACACAAGTACGGCCGTCGCGGCCGAAAGACCAAGCGCGATCATGAACACGAACGCCATCAGGTTGAGCAGAATTTGGTAGGCGGCGACGATGTGCTCGCCGAGCCGGCCGGCGATCATCGTCATCGCGGAGAATGCGCCCGCCTCCACCGCCTGACTGACCGCAGCCGCAACGCCTACCCCAAGCAAGGCGGCGTAGCTGGGACCAGCGGCGCCACGCGCCCGCACGCCAAACGCGGCGCCATCGCGCAATAAGAAAATCCAAAGCAGCAAGGCGCCCGCGAGGAACACACGCGCACACACCGTCGCCCAAGCCGACCCGATCGCGCCATGCTCTGGCACCCAAAGCAGGTTAAGCCCGAGGTTGACGAGATTGGCGATCCACATCACCGCAGTGGAAATGCCCGGTTTCTTGATTGCTTCGAGAAAGAACGCGCCGGCGACGTAAAGCAAATGCAGTGGCACTGACACGGCAAGCACCATCATCACTGGCGTCGATGGCGCAGCCAGACTTTGCTCGATGCCAAAACTGGTGAACACGCGTGAACCCAGGGCCCACAGCAGCGCCGCGGAGAACAGCCCGGCCGCCAGCGCGAGCACCAAGCCTCGGCGCAAGGCGACGCCTGCGCCTTCGGGATTTTTCTCCCCCAGCGCGCGCGCCGCCAGCACTTGGACGCCTTGCAGCAAGCCGATGCCCGCGACCAGAAACACGCCTGTTGGCGCCCAGCCGAGCGCTTGGTGAGGCAATTCATCCGGCGCAAGTTGTCCGACGATCACGACGTCGGCGATGGCCATTCCGATAATGCCAAGGCGCGCGAGCGCCACGGGGCCGGCGAGCCGGAGCAAGTCGGCGACATAGGGACGCGAAACGGCCATGAGGCAGCGGGCCTTAATGCAAGGTGGCGATTCCGTCGAGGGCGCTGGGCCTTATTTGCCCGCCTGTGGCGCCGGCGCCAGATGGCGATAGAGATGGGCGGAAAGCCCCGCTTCCAGAGCGCCATAAACGGCGGTCTGCAAAAATTGGAGCACGCCCCAATACAGCGGATTGCTGAAGGCGCGCTGGATCATCAAGGCCGGATCGCCCACCGGCGCCCCCGCGCCGACACCCGCAATCGATTGCAGCGCTCCCGCCAGAATAAGCGCTGGCGCCAACAGCACAAAGCGCGCCAGCATGATCTTCAACAAATGCCCGCGCGCCGCCGCCCAGCTTTGGAACGCCAGCACCTTGCCTCGGTCGATTGAAAGCGGCGCGGCGAAGAAGAAGCGAGAGGTCAGTGCGAAGATGATCAACGCGCCCCCGAGCCCGGTCCAACGCAGCAGGTCCGGCTGTGCAGCAATTGCGGTTTCAAGCACGGCGCGCAGAGCGGCTTCGTTTTCTCCGGCGGCTTTCGCCTGCTCCATGTAAGGCGCGATCAAGGCGCTCATGGCGAGGTAGAGCACGACGATGAACACGATCGCCGCGAACAATCCGACAATCGCCACACATCCCAGCGTCCGCAACGTATCGCCAGCCAAGTTTGGCTGCACCGAAGTGCTGCCGCTGAGCGCCGCGCGCGTGAGCGCCGCGTGGGAGGCGATGGCGATGAGCAAGAACGCCACCGGCCAGGCGAGCGTCGCGCCAAGCAGCGCCAGCGCCAGCGCTTGTGCTGCCGCGCCAATGCCGGCGACGAACAGCACCAGACGCCATTCCTCGCGCACAAACCGCAGCGCCGCCCCAACGCTCGCCCGCATGGGCCCGAGCCCCGCACTCATGTTTGACTTCCGTTCCATAAGCGGCCTTGTGCCCCAAAACGAGCCCGCGCGCGAGACTTGAAGCGCACGCCCCGCCGCGTCATGAGGAAGCGTGATGAAACCTGTGCATGTCGTGGGCGGGGGGCTCGCCGGCTCGGAAGCCGCCTGGGCGCTGGCTGAGGCCGGCGTACCCGTTGTGCTGCACGAGATGCGGCCTCTGGTGAAAACCGACGCGCACCACACCGACAAGTTCGCCGAACTGGTCTGCTCCAATTCGTTCCGCAGCGACGATTGGCGCGGCAACGCGGTGGGGCTGTTGCATGAGGAAATGCGCCGCCTAGGCTCGCTGGTGATGGCGTGCGCGGGGCCCGCGCAAGTGCCGGCGGGCAGCGCGCTGGCTGTGGACCGCGTCGTGTTCGCGGACGCGGTAAGTGCGGCGCTTGGGGCGCATTCTTTGATTGAGGTGCGGCGCGGGGAGGTGCGCTCGCTTGGCGCTCTGATCGTAGAGGACGGAGACGTCGCCCTTCGACAAGCTCAGGGTGACGCTGATGGAGCTGCAGCACACAACGGCGTCAGCCTGAGCCCGTCGAAGGCCGCACCGACGGCGCCGAGCATAATTTTCGCCACCGGCCCGCTCACCTCCCCCGCGCTTGCCGATTCCATCCGCGCCCTCACTGGCGAAGATTCGCTTGCCTTCTTCGACGCCATCGCCCCGATCGTGCATGCGGACTCCATCGACTTCGACATCGCCTGGAAACAGTCGCGCTACGACAAGGAAGGCCCCGGCGGCGACAAGGCAGCGTATGTGAACTGCCCCATGGATGAAGCGCAGTACAATGCCTTCATCGCCGCGCTCAACGCCGGCGCGAAGACCGAGTTCAAGGACTGGGAGAAGAACACGCCTTATTTCGAAGGCTGCTTGCCGATCGAAGTGATGGCCGAGCGCGGGCCGGAGACGTTGCGGTTCGGACCGATGAAGCCGGTGGGGCTGATGGACCCGCGCGTGGGCAAGCGGCCCTATGCTGTTGTACAGCTTCGCCAGGACAACAAGCTCGGCACGCTGTTCAATATGGTGGGCTTCCAGACCAAGCTGAAATACGCCGCGCAGGAAGAGATTTTCCGCATGATCCCGGGCTTGCAAAACGCCCGCTTCGCCCGGCTGGGCGGGATACACCGCAACACGTTTCTCAACTCGCCGAAGCTTCTGGACGGCACTCTGCGCCTCCGCGCCGAACCGCGCGTGCGCTTCGCGGGGCAAGTGACCGGCGTCGAGGGCTACGTCGAAAGCGCAGCGATGGGCATGCTGGCGGGACGTTTCGCGGCTGCGGAGCGGAGGGCGCGCGTACTTGCGCCGCCACCGCCAACCACGGCGCTCGGCGCGCTGCTGGCGCACGTGACCGGCGGACATATAGCCGGCGGCAAAGGCTCGTTCCAGCCGATGAACGTGAACTTCGGCCTGTTTCCAGAGATCGCCGCCCCGACGCATGGGGCCGATGGGAAGAAGCTCAAGGGCGAAGATCGCGGGCGGGCGAAGAAGCTCGCGCTGGCGGAACGGGCGCTGGGGGATTTGGGGGGGTGGTTTCAGTCCGCACCAGTGTAGCGAACAAACCGATACGATATCGCGTTCGGAGGCCAATCGCGCCGATAAACTTCCAACTCGAGCGGCGTCCCCGCCCGATAGAGTTGTCCGGCCGGCAGCTTGACCGAAACACGCCGCCCATCTTCGAGCACCACGTTTAGGCGAACTGGCGCACGGCCCTCCTCTGATTGCGGCTGATGTGCGCCATCAGCAACGCCGGCAACCTCCGCCACAAGCGTGTTCGGAGATGCGATCCAATAACCCACGCCAATGATGGCCAGCGCAAGACCGCCCACAATCCACCAGGCGGCTCGAACATCAGCGACAAACGACTTACGCCGTGACTCGCGAAGCGCGGCGTCGATGCGCTCGCGTTGACTCATCTCAGATTAACCCGCCCAACGGGCTGCTCGGATCCGCATACTTCTTCTTCCCCATCCGCCCCGCAAGGTACGCTTCGCGCCCCGCGATCACCGCGTGTTTCATCGCGCGCGCCATGCGCACTGGGTCTTTCGCTTCCGCGATCGCCGTGTTCATCAGCACGCCGTCAAGGCCTAGTTCCATCGCCACGGTGGCATCGCTCGCTGTTCCGACGCCAGCGTCGACGATCACCGGCACGCGCGATTGCTCCACGATGAGGCGGATGTTCACCGGGTTTTGCACGCCCAGCCCCGAGCCTATAAGCGACCCCAGCGGCATGATGGCCACGCACCCCGCCTCTTCCAGCTTGCGCGCGTAGACTGGATCGTCGCTGCAATAGACCATCACTTCGAAGCCCTCGGCGACGAGGATTTTGGCGGCCTTCAGCGTCTCTTCCATGTCGGGATAGAGCGTCTTCTGATCAGCCAGCACTTCGAGCTTCACCAGCTTCCAATCCCCCGCCTCGCGCGCCAGCCGCAGCGTGCGCAGCGCTTCGTCAGCGGTGAAGCAGCCGGCGGTGTTGGGCAGGAACGTGACTTTCTTTGGGTCGATGTGATCGGTGAGCCGTTCCTTGCTGGGATCGGAGAGGTTCACCCGCCGCACCGCGACAGTAACGATCTCCGCGCCGCTCGCCTCAAGCGCCGCGGCGTTCTCGGCATAGGATTTGTACTTGCCGGTGCCAATGATGAGGCGGGAGGCGTAGCTCTTCCCTGCAATCGTGAGTGCGCTATCGCTCATCTCAAACACCCATTCCCGGATTGGCGCGCCCCCATCACCCGCCCCCCACAAATTGCACGATCTCCAACCGATCCCCCTCCGCCAACACGATCTCCCCCCACAGGCTTTTCGGCGCGATTTCGAGGTTGCGCTCCACCGCCACCCGCCGCCCTTCTATCCCCAGCGAGGCGAGCAGGTCGGCGAGTGTCGCCTTATCGGGCGCTTCCCGCACTTCTCCATTGACGGTGAGGCGCATTGTGCTTCCTATCGCGCCGAAATAGCCCCC
>CADEDG010000108.1 GCA_902826035.1 uncultured Alphaproteobacteria bacterium | reverse complement strand
CGTGCTTGCGCGCGATCGGATCGTACTTCTTGAACTTGAGCTTTTCGGTCTTGGTTCTCGGGTTCTTCTTGGTGACGTAGAAATAGCCCGTGTCCGCCGAGGAATTGAGGCGAATTTTGATGACGGTCGGCTTGGCCATGACGGGCTCGGAATTACTCGGGGTTCAAGGAAGCGGCGGAAAATAGGGGCGGCGGCGGATAAGTCAACGTGGCTCGCCAAGTTTCAGCCGCTCCATGGTATGGGCGCCCCTGCTCCAGCGCAGAAACGGCGGGTCGAGAGGCTCTCCCGCGAGCCGGGCGCGGACCTCCTTCAGCACGAACCGAGTGATTGAGGGCAGGTCCAGCGCCTCGGCCTCCGCCAGGGGGAACCATTTGGTGTGGAGAAGCTCTTCCCCCGCCTCAGGCTCGTCATGGGCGAGAACCGCCTCGGCATCGGCCAGAAAGAAACGCGCGTCGAACCGACGGGGCCGGTATGGCGGGGTGATCGCCCGGCAGACGAAGGCGAGTTTCGAGAGATCGGGGCCTCCCTCCCCACCCAAAACCAGCCCCGCCTCTTCCCGGGTCTCACGCGCCGCCGCCAGCGCAAACGCGCGGGGCGGGCGCCGTACCTGGCCGCCGAGCCGCAGCAGCGCTTCCGTTTCTGTCGTCAACTCGGCGGCGGACGGGAGGCGCGCATCGCCCGGATCGACCCGCCCACCTGGAAACACCCATTTGTCGGGCATAAAGACATGCCCCTTGGCGCGCTGGCCCATCATCACTTCGCGCCCGCCCCGCACCAGGATGAGGGTCGCTGCGTCGCGCGGCTTCTCTGCCTTGGGCTTGACCCCATCGGGGGGATCGAACGGCTTTTCGTCCGGGTTCAGGCGGAAGTCGTTGCTCATGGGGATTAGGAACTAGGGATTAGGGATTGGGTTGGCAAACGCTGGACAACCACAGTCCCCAATCCCTAATCCCCAGTTCCGTGGAGATAAGATCATGGCGCGGCGCAAACCAGGACAAGGGCAAACAGCACTCATCACCGGCGCATCGGCCGGTATCGGCGTGGACCTCGCGGAATGCTTCGCCCGCGACGGCTATGACCTCATCCTCACCGCCCGCAGCGAAGGTGCTCTCAAGGAGGTGGCCGACCGCCTCGCCCAAGCGCACGGCGTGAAAACTCATGTCATCGCCCAAGACCTCGGGGCCATTGGCGGCGGCACGGCGCTGGCGCAAGCGATCAAACAGCGCGGACTCGATATCGATGTCGTGGTGAACAATGCCGGCTACGGCCATGCCGGGGCGCTCACCTCTTCTGATTTGCCCACGCAGCTCGGCATGATCGATCTCAACGTGCGCGCGCTGGTGGAGCTGACCTATCATTTCTGGGACAGCATGCTGGCGAAGAAACGAGGCGGCGTACTGAACGTCGCCTCCACGGCAGCGTTTCAGCCCGGGCCGCTGATGGCGAATTACTATGCTTCTAAAGCCTACGTGCTCTCCTTCTCCGAGGCGCTGTGGGAAGAGTCGCGCGACACCGGCGTGCATGTGAGCTGCCTTTGCCCAGGGCCGACCGTGTCGAAATTCCGCGAACGCGCCGGCACCGGCAAAACCCGCCTCGCCAAGAACGCCGGCGCGGCGATGGCGTCGGCCCCGGTGGCGCGCATGGGCTATGAAGGTTGGAAGCGCAACCAGCGCGTGGTGGTGACAGGCCTGCCGAACAAATTCATCGCTGGCTTCGGCAAATTCATCCCCCGCGCCACGCTCCTGCGCATGGTGCGCAACCTGCAATCGCCAGCGTGAGGGTGTGGCGCTCTTGTTCCTCGCGCCGCTACCTACTGCGCCAATCTTGCACTCAACTCGTCCCATCGAAGCGCAACACGGACACAGACAACGATTGCGATGACACCAACCCACACGAGGGGTGGTCGTTGGACGTGAACCACGCGACTGTTGAGTATTTCGTCCCAAGCCGCCAGTTGACCACTGCGAATCCTGGCGAATTGGAGCAGCATTGCGATGGCACTCACGAGGGGCACGTACAGGGCGACCCCAAGCGTCACGACCATGAACGTTCGCCCAAGCGCACCAGCAAAACCCAACTTGCGACCGTCGGCCCTAAGAACGCGAATCCCCATGAGCCACTTGCCGGGTGTAGTCGCCGCCACGCCAATGAAAAATGGCTCGATAACGAGCACAAGCAACGCGAACACGGCGACTTCCAAAACCTTGGTAAGCATTGGGGCGTCTACCCAGGACAGACTCCCGTGCGCCGCCCAACCAAGCTCTATGCTTGCTTGCCAGTAGAAACCCACCGCGTACCAGAGTCCGTAGGCGATTGGCAGCACCAACAGTGCATCCACACTGCGCGCAACCCAGCGCGCCCATGCCTGATCGTTGTTAGATCGGCCGCCGCCGTCTTGTTCAGTAATTGATGGCTCCGCCATTGCCGCCTCCACCGCATCGACTTCGTGGCCTACACTCCATCCGCACCCTATCGTTTCGAGAGAGCGCGCTGGCCTTCTTCATAGCGCACGCCGGTGGCTACATTTTTTGGGATAGGAGGTACCCCATGAGCCTAGCCGGCGTCTACGACTCCGACAACCTCTACGCCAAAATCCTACCCGGGGAGATTCCATGCGAAGATGCCTCGAAGAAGACATTGACGGGTTGCGCGCGAAGTCCGAGTCTCACGCCATGCGACAGCCAAGAAGCCGCATCATGTATATCGAGAATAAGTCGGGCGGCTTGAACGGCTCGGCGCGCATAGGGCGCGTCACGTTCTCAAAGACAGGCAAGTCACTCACTTACGCAGGCCGCACGTTTCAAAGCCTCAAGGGTCGAGGATTCAAGGCCAATTTTTTCGACGTGGAAACGGGCGAAGAATTCTGGATTTCGGGGCCGCGCAAGGATGGCCAGGACAGGCTCTACCCGGAGAGTACGCGGACCGTGGAAGTTGACGCCGACGTTGCCGAAGAATACTGGCGGGACATTCGCGTACTGGGACGTGCTTCCGCTTAAATCCATTGTCGGCGATCAACACCTCAGTATCCGCCGGCGCCCGGACGTAAGCCCTTCGGCGCTTGCACATTTGGAGCCCCCCGATGAGCCTGCACGGAACCTACGACCCCGCCAATCTCTTCGCCAAAATCCTACGCGGGGAGATTCCGTGCGTGAAAGTGATGGAAGACGAGGTCGCGCTCGCCTTCATGGACATCTTCCCGCAATCACGCGGGCATACGTTGGTTGTGCCCAAGAACGTGACCGCGCGGAATTTTCTGGAGCTGCCGAGCGACAAAATCGCCCCCTATCTCGAGCGCGTGCAGCGCGTGGCGATCGCGGTGGAGCGAGCGCTCAAGCCCGATGGCGTCGTGATAATGCAGTTCAACGGCGCGCCCGCTGGGCAGACCATCTTCCACCTGCACTTCCACGTGATCCCGCGCTACGAGGGCGAGAAGCTTGCCGGCCATGGGCACTCGAACAAGGCCGATACCGCGGAATTGGAGGCGCTGGCGGCGCAGATCGCGGCGGCGCTGTAGCGGCCTTTAAGTCGTGCGCCAGAACGGACGCCATTCCTGCGACTGGGTGGGCCGCTCAAAGAAAAAAGTGCTCCGACGGTCGAGTTCGTCGGCTGGGCTTTCGGCTGCATCGGTCAACGCAGCGTCAAGCGCATTGTCGCGCCCAGCCACCCAGTCTGCAAACAGCATCGGCGCGAACACATCCGGCATCATCAGCGCGCGCTTATCCTGGGGATAGGAGTCGAACCACGCCAGTGTCGAGACGATGGACACAATCCCCGTGGCTTCGCCAGTAAACGTCTGCGCATCGCCGTACTGATTTGGCGTTCCTCCCGTGGGTTCGCCGACGAACAGCGCGAAACTGTCGCGCTCGAGACGTGTGGCGCAATTCTGCGCCGCGGAAAACGTAATGGGTGAAATCAGCACGTAGAGACCACCCGGTTGATTAAAGCGAGAACGCAGGATGCGCTTGCGCAGAGCTTCTTGTTTGAAATTGTCGCCGCCGCCATTCCGCCGGAGATCGATCACCAAGCGCTCCGTTTGGGTATTCCCCATCGCAGCGAAGCAATCGCGCGTAAGCTGTTCGAACGTCTTGCCTTCGACGTCTTCCATCGCGTCGATGCTAACATACAGTGCGCGTCGATCCGGGAGAGCGCGAACGTAATTTCCGCCACCGGCTGCGTCACTCCAAAGTTCTTGGCCAGACTTTTGCCGGACTATTTCCTGAAGGTCGTCGCCCGCGCCGGGGCGCGGCCGCAAACTTGCCTGCAAGCGTCGGCGACCGCGCTCCGCATGAACAACAATCGCCCCGGAAGCATCGTGCACAGCGCCCAAAGCTTCGAGGAATGCCGGAGCGAATGCACGCCCCGACCAGCGGTGCGCCCAGGATTCCGTCCCCGGCCAGTTCCGCGCCCATGCGCGAATGAGGGCGCCGACTTCAATACCCCCGACGCGGGTTATCCGCGCGCCAATGAGGGCGGCGGCTTCGTCTTTGGCTGCGACGACATACGCGCCGTCGTGGAAAACGCGAACCCGGATCGGCAGCCCAAGGCCGAACACGCCGTCAGCGAGTTGCGCGGGCACTCCGCCGATGAACTCGAATGGCAGCGGGGTGGTGTGTCCATCCTTGAACCAGCCAAGTGCTGCGCGCGTGCGTACAAAATAGCTGCCGTCGCTCAGCGCATCGGCCTCGGCGGCGAGAACATCCCAACGCGAGCGCCAATCGGAATCCGCTGCCGCCTCGCGTCCGCGCGGGTGCGTCGCCTCTGCAAACCGCCGCAACGCCTCGACCTCGCCGCGCCGCGCGCCGACGGGCGTCACCCCTTGCGCCCGCGCGACGCCTGCACTCTGAGCGCTTGCCGAAGCGAACAACACCAGTCCCGACAGGGTGCGACGCGTGATCATCGGCAGTCTCCCGCGCAAACATGTTGATCTTGCAGCCAGCGCGCCCGCCATACTAGGGGTGCGGGCTCCGATTGTATCGACAGCCGGGGCGCATATGCGACAGGCGTCGTTCGTCGATGGCGGGCGCCCGCAAGCATGCCACACCAAGCGCATCAAACGACCTCTACGGCGAGGCGCACAGACCTGGCGCGGACATTTCCGCCGCGCGCGCGTCTGCATACTTCTTCTCGACGATCAAATAGCGGAGCGTAGTCTGCCCAACATTAAGTGCAGAGTGACGCACTTCCGTATCATTGGAAAAGTACGAACCCGCTTGCAGCACGCGATCATCGACGCCGCTGGCAGTCGTTACGCGCATGGTTCCGCCCTCACCCAGCAAATAACCGAAGTGCGGCGGATGGTAGTGCGGCTCATGACCTACGCCGGGAGGAAACGTACAACGCAACACCCGCACCAACGCATCCTCGTGTAATTGCTCGCACACCCGCTCTCCCCGCCAACCGGCGCACAGCGCCGTCGGCAGCGACGGGGTCTGAGCCGACGCGGCGGCCCAGGCACCCAGCATTGCAACTGCGAGCAACCCCGCACTGCGGCGGGCCACCATGAGCAAAACCACGCGCGGTTAACCGCGCCCGCTGATGGCGCGCCGGATATAGTCGCGCGCCTTTTCGAGTGCCCGAAGCAGCGCCGATTGCCGAGGCGGGGGCGCTGGCGGCTCAGCCGCTTCACCGCCCCTCATCGAGCGGTCGTCCGAGGATCCCAAAACATCGCTGTCGCGGTCGCCGAAAGCGTTAATCTCGTCCTGCTCTTGCGCCTGCTCATACTCTGCAGCGCGCGCTTGCGCGTCGAGCGCCTGGGCCAGCCATTCCCCTTGCTCTGCCGGAAGGCTCGCGACCTCCGTGGCAAGCGCCTCGCTCACCGCCTCGCTCTCCACCAGCTCCCCGGCAATCCGCGCCAAACGCTCGCAACTGGCGCCGTCGAAAGCGCTTGCCGCGCATTGCGACAGCACGCCGTTGCGCACGCCGACGTCCGCGAGAGCTGAAAAAGGCGCGACCCAGCCCGCCGCCAGCAACGTGATCGAAAATGTCAACGCTCGCACTTCACTGCCCCCCATTCTGTGACGATGGCTGTGCGGCCACAACGCGCCCGGCACTGGGCCGGAACGTGAAGGTCGCGCCGGCATCGGTTCTGAGAAAATCGACGGGTATCTCCACGTTGGCGCCACACACCCGCAGCGTCCACAATTCTGACCAGCGCTGACCGGGGTCTGCGCCGGTTGGCTGCACGGCAACGACGGAGTGAACGAAGCTCGCGCCACTCATATCCCCGCAGCGCGCCACGACGCCTGCGGCCGCTATCGCCGGCGCTTGCGCATCCATCATCAATTTCAGCGACGCCAGGGTTTCTCCCGGCACCATCGAGACGATCGCGGTGTCATCGGGCCGGTGCAACACCATGAAGTTCGGCATGAAGGAATTGCCGCACCCCTCCAAGAGCATGCGCTCCTGATAGAATGACGCCCCGCCATCGGTAAGGGTCGCGGTAAACGCGTCGCTGTGGGAAATATCGGCGAAGTGGAGCGAGCGGGCCGTGATGCTTGGGCAAGCGCCAAGAAGATTGCGGCTGGCCTGCCCGATGGCGCTGCGCAGACGATCCTCGTAACTCATGCCGCCGACGTTCAATTCCGCCGGTCGGTTCGCGACGCCTTCCAGAACAATTTCCTGCGCCAACGCCGGCAATGGCGTCGCTACGAATGCGAGCGCAAACGCCGCGACGGCCAGGAGACGCATCACGCCTTCTCCGGCTTGCGACCAAACGAGAGCAGCCCGCGGCTTTCCTGGTGGTAGCTGAATTTGAGCTTCTCTTTGTCCTGCGGGTCGAGATCGATTTTGACGATGCCGCCGTTCTTGAGTTTGCCGAACAGCAATTCGTCGGCCATTGGCTTCTTCACCTTTTCCTGGATCAGACGCGATAGGGGCCGCGCGCCGAAACTTTCGTCATAGCCCTTGGTGGCGAGCCAATCGGCGGCGCGGTCAGTGATTTCGATCTGCACGTTGCGCTCGGCCAATTGGCCTTCGAGCTGGATGATGAATTTCTGCACGACGTTGCGCACCACCGCCGGCGGCAGGCCGTTGAACTGGATCGAAGCGTCAAGCCGGTTGCGGAATTCAGGCGTGAACAGATTCTTGATCGCCTCTTCGTTCATGAAATCCTTTTTGCCTGCGCCAAAGCCGATGCCCTGCTTAGCCGCGTCCGCCGCACCGGCGTTTGTGGTCATGATAAGGATCACATTGCGGAAATCGACCTTTTTGCCGTTCGCGTCGGTCAGCGAGCCGTGGTCCATCACTTGCAGCAGGATGTTAAACAGATCCGGGTGCGCCTTTTCGATTTCGTCGAGCAGAAGCACGCAATGGGGATGCTGGTCGACGCCGTCGGTGAGCAGCCCGCCCTGGTCGTAACCAACATAACCCGGAGGCGCGCCAATGAGCCGCGACACGGTATGCCGCTCCATGTATTCGCTCATATCGAAGCGCAAGAGTTCGATGCCCATCACATTGGCGAGTGAGCGCGCTACTTCGGTTTTTCCGACGCCCGTGGGGCCAGCGAATAGATAGCATCCGATCGGCTTCTGCGGTTCGCGCAGACCAGCGCGCGCCATCTTGATGGCGGCGGCGAGCTGATCGATCGCATTGTCCTGACCGAACACCACGCGCTTAAGATCGGCGTGCAGCGAGGCCAGCATTTCGGAATCGTTCTTCGACACCGATTTTGCCGGTATCCGCGCCATGCGCGAGACGACCTCCTCCACCTCGGCAACATCGATGATCTGTTTGCGCTCCTTGGCCGCGAGCAGCATCATCGAGGCGCCCGCTTCATCGATCACGTCGATGGCTTTGTCCGGCAATTTGCGGTCACCCATGTGGCGCGAGGAAAGTTCCACCGCAATCTTGATGGCGTCGTCAGTGTATTTGACCTTGTGGTATTCTTCGAAATACGGCTTCAGCCCCATGAGAATCTTGATCGCGTCCGGGATAGAGGGCTCGTTGACGTCGATTTTCTGGAAGCGGCGCGCCAGCGCGCGGTCCTTCTCGAAATGCTGACGATATTCTTTGTACGTGGTGGAGCCCATGCAGCGCAATTGACCCGACTGCAGCGACGGCTTCAGCAGGTTCGAGGCATCCATAGCGCCCCCGCTGGTGGCGCCGGCGCCGATGACGGTGTGAATTTCATCAATGAACAAAATCGCTTTCGGGTGGTTTTCCAGTTCCTTCATCACGCTTTTCAGGCGCTCCTCGAAATCGCCGCGATAGCGTGTGCCAGCAAGGAGCGAGCCCATGTCGAGCGAAAAGATAGTGGCGTCGGCCAACACTTCCGGCACCTGCTTTTCGTTGATCTTGCGCGCCAGCCCCTCGGCGATGGCGGTTTTGCCGACGCCCGGATCGCCGACCAGCAGGGGATTGTTTTTCTGACGCCGGCAGAGGATTTGGATCGCGCGCGTCACTTCCGCTTCGCGCCCGATCAGCGGGTCGATCTTACCCTCCTTGGCTTTCTTGTTGAGGTCGACGCAATAAGCGGCAAGTGCTTCCTGGCCCGACTTTACCACGCGCTCGCCATCTTCCTCGTTTGCGCCGCGCACCGGCCTTGGCTGGGCCGCGCCCGCGCGCTTGGGCAGGCCGTGGGCGATATAGTTCACCGCGTCATAGCGGGTCATGTCCTGCTCCTGCAGGAAATAGGCGGCGTGGCTTTCGCGCTCGGAGAACAACGCCACCAGCACGTTGGCGCCCGTCACCTCCCGCGCGCCGGAAGAATCTACGTGCAGCATCGCCCGTTGCAACACGCGCTGGAAGCCGGCCGTGGGGCGCGGCTCTTCGTGGTCGCGATTGGGGATGACCAGATTGTCGAGTTCGGTTTCGAGATAAGCATTGAGGTTCATCCGCAGCTTCTCGAGATCGACCTTGCAGGCATGCATCACCTGCCCGGCTTCATCGTCATCGATCAGCGAAAGCAGCAAATGCTCCAGCGTCACGAATTCGTGACGATGCTGAGTGGCCAGCGCGAGCGCACGCCGGAGCGTGAGTTCAAGCGTGCGGGAGAAAGTCGCCATCTTATTCCTTTTCCATCGTGCATTGCAGCGGATGTTC
>CADEDG010000107.1 GCA_902826035.1 uncultured Alphaproteobacteria bacterium | reverse complement strand
CGGCAGTCGGCAGTCGGCAGTCGGCAGTCGGCAGTCGGCAGTCGGCAGTCGGCAGTCGAAGGGGAGGCGCTCATGGATCAAGGAGCGATACAATCCTATCGCGATTTGCGTGTTTGGAGCGAAGCGATGGCGCTTGCGGAGCTTTGCTACAAATACACTAAGCCGTTCCCACGGGATGAGATGTTTGGGCTCACGGCGCAAATCCGACGTGCGGGCGCATCGGTTCCCGCAAACATCGCGGAGGGCTATGGCCGCGAGAATACCGGCTCCTACATCCAGTTCCTGCGCATCGCTCAAGGTTCTTGCAAGGAAGTCGAAACTCACGCCCTCTTGTCGCAGCGGGTTATCGAAGATGTCGGCGACGCCGGTGAATTGCTGCGCCAATGCGACGTGGTGGGAAAGATGTTGCGAGGGTTGATCCGCTCATTGCAGGAAACCGATTCATGAGCACCGTCGCGCCCCCGACTGCCGACTGCCGATTGCCGACTGCCGAATCCATCGAATCCGGCCGCCTGCTCTTCGCCGGCCCTATCGCGTTTGAGCTTGGCGTCGCCGACATGGCGCAACTTCCGGTGGGCGATGTGCCGGAGGTCGCGTTCGCTGGTCGCTCCAATGTCGGCAAATCGAGCCTGATCAATGCGCTGACCGGACGGCTCAAGCTTGCGCGCGCCTCGACCGAACCGGGGCGTACGCGAGAGCTCAACTTTTTCCGCATGGGGGATCGCCTGCGTTTGGTCGATCTCCCGGGCTACGGCTACGCCAAGGCCGGACGCGCCGATATCGAACGCTGGACCAAACTCACGCGCGATTATCTGCGCGGGCGCCCAAGCTTGAAACGCGTCATCCTGTTGATCGATTCCCGCCACGGCCTGAAGCCCCATGACAGCGATGTCATGGACGGTCTGGACAAGGCGGCTGTGAATTATCAGATCGTGCTGACCAAGGCCGACAAGGTCAAACCGACCGAAATTGAAGCGCTCATCGCCGCCACCGCCAAGCAGATCGCCAAGCGCCCCGCAGCGCACCCCGAGATCGTCGCCACCTCGGCGGAAACCGGCGCCGGGATCGACCTGCTCCGCGCTGAAATCGCGGCCTTGGCGTGAGCCTGCGGACCCCCTAGACCAGCGCCTGTGACGAAGCTCCCGCCCAAGGATCGCCTTAAGGCGCTGGAAGACGGTTTGGCCAAGGCCAAGACGCTCGCCGAGGCTTTGCCTTTTATCCAGATCTACGATCGCGAGACCGTCGTGGTGAAATATGGCGGCCATGCCATGGGCGATACCGAAACTGCCCGCAAATTCGCCGCAGACATCGTGCTGTTGAAGCTGGTGGGCATCCATCCGGTGGTGGTGCACGGGGGCGGCCCGCAGATCAGCCGCATGCTGGAGCGCGCCGGAGTGAAATCTCAGTTCGTCGATGGTTTGCGTGTGACCGATACCGAGACCATGGAGGTGGCGGAGATGGTGTTGTCGGGCAGCGTCAACAAGGAACTCGCCCACCAGATCAGTTTCGCTGGCCGCGAGGCCGATGTGCGAGGCGTCGGGCTCTCGGGCAAGGACGCTGGGCTTATCACGGTCGAGAAGGCGGTGCGCCGCCGCAAGGATCCGGATTCGATGATCGAACAAGTCGTCGATCTTGGTTTTGTCGGCGAACCGAGCGCAATCGATCCGACCCTGATCCAAGCCTTGATCAATGCGCCGGAAGATTATGTGCCCGTGATCGCGCCGATCGGCGTCACCGAGGACGGGCGAACTTTCAACATCAACGCCGACACCGCCGCCGGCGCCATCGCCAAGGCCTTGTCGGCGAAGCGCTTCCTGCTTTTGTCCGACGTCCCTGGCGTGCTCGATAAGGACGGAGAACTCATCCGTGAAATGAGCATCGCCGACGCGAGGCAGGCGATTGCGTCTGGAATCGCCACTGGCGGCATGATCCCCAAGCTCGAGACTTGCATCGCCGCACTCGACAACGGCGTTGAAGCGGCTGTCATTCTCGATGGCCGCACCCCCCACGTTTTGCTCATGGAATTGTTTACCGAACATGGCGCTGGCACGCTCATTCACTAGACCGGTCGCGTTTGCCGCGATCGTCGCGCTTGCGGCGTTGCTCGCATTCGCGGGTCACGCGTTTGCGCAAGGGCGCAGCGCCAATGGCTGGCAGGTGTGCAACGAGACCGGCTTCGTGCTCGACGCCGCGACCGGCCGCCCTGACGGCAACGCCATCGTGGTGCAAGGCTGGACGCGGTTGCGTCCGGGCGAATGCAGGCTTGCGGTCAATGCCCCGCTCGCGCGCGGCACGCACTATCTCTACGCCCGCACGTCGCCAGCCCATCGCGGCGGGCGCCGGCAATGGGGCGGAGACGCGCGCATCTGCGTTGACCCTTCGCGCTCCTTCACCATCGAGAATCCGGAGGCTTGCACGGCGCAAGGCTTGGAGGAGCGACGTTTTCGCCGCGTCCAGATCAACAAGCGCGACAGCTGGCGCACCTCGTTCGCGGAGGCGCAGCCCTACACGCTGACGCGGGCGCGCCAGGCGGGGATCCAGCGGCTGTTGACCGACGCCGGCTACGACATCCGCGAGGGGCGCCGCGGCGTCGATCCGCGCCGCATTGCCCAAGCCCTCGCACAATTTCGCACCTCCGCGCGCCTGGCGCCGAACGCCAACGAAGACCAGATGATCGATGCACTCGAGAACGCGGCGCGCCGACGCGCCGATCAGGTCGGGCTCACCTTGTGCAATCGCACCCGCTCGCGTCTGTGGGCGGCAGTTGCGCGCAGACGTGGCGAGGGGTGGGAAAGCCGTGGTTGGTGGCCGCTCAGCCCAGGCGGCTGCGTGCGCACGATCGATGAAGTGTTGATCCAGGATGTCTATTTCGTGCACGCGAGTCTCGACAATCCCGAGGGGCCACGCCTCCTGGCCGCTGGCGGCGAGCCATTCTGCACCAGCCTTGCTCGGTTCGCGGTGCTCGGGCGCGAGAATTGCGACGGGCGATTTTACAACGCCAATTTGTTCACTCCGATTTCGGCGCGCGGTCGCGAGGGTCTCGTCGTGGATTTCGAGGAGCGCGATTTCCTACAACCCGGCGTCGCGCCGCGGCAATT
The DNA here is from genome assembly GCA_902826035.1 of uncultured Alphaproteobacteria bacterium. GTDB lineage: Bacteria > Pseudomonadota > Alphaproteobacteria > Caulobacterales > Aquidulcibacteraceae > Vitreimonas. Next base: position 6,024 of record CADEDG010000107.1, on the reverse strand, counting down.
GCAACCGGTGGCGCAGGGCGCGCCGGACGTTGCGCCCATACGCGAGGGCTCGACTCGCGGCCTGGTTCCGGGCAACGCGCCTACTCAAGATCGACCCACGCAACGATGACCGGCGCGTTCGCGCACGTCAGCGCTTGGGTGTTCGACCTCGACAACACGCTATACCCTGCGCCGGCATTGTATGACGCCATTGGCGAACGCATGACTGCCTATATCGCCCGCGCTGTCGGCGTCGAACCTAGTGTGGCGTTTGACTTGCGCGAACGCTACTTCCATCTCTTCGGTGCGACCGTGGTGGGGCTGAGCAAGCACCATGGCGTCGATCAACGCGACTTCATGGCTCATGTGCATGACGTCGATTATTCTGTCCTCGCGCCTGATCCGGAGCTTGCGGCAATGGTCGCCGCCTTGCCAGGGCGTAAGTTCATCCACACCAATGGCGGCGGCGGCCATGCGCAACGGGCGCTGGCGGCGCTTGGGCTGGACGCCGTCTTCGACGCAGTATTCGACCTAGAAGACGCGGATTTCTCGCCAAAACCGCAGCCTCTTTCCTATCGACGTCTGATCGAGGCCTACTCCATCGATCCGTCGCGCGCGCTGTTCGTGGAGGACACGTTGCGAAATCTCGAGCCAGCACACGAATTGGGATTTGCAACTGCGCTTGTCGGCGTCGTGCATCCCGAACCGAGGCCACCCTATGTCCACCACTGGGCCAGCGACGTGAAGACGCTTTTGCGATCAACCTAATACGGCCTCTTCACCTAAAGGCGAAAACATTTTCAAATCCGCATTCCAGATGGCGATAGCGGCTTTAGTGCTGGCTCTGGTAGGCGCTCAGGCCGACATAGCAATAATCAACGGCGCAGCGCGTCAGCCACACCCGCACAGTGTAGCGCTCGCTCTGCTGCGGCTCGATGCTAACGGAGGGCCAAATGGTCTGGCTCGTGTCGCGCTGCGCGGACCGACCTAAAGCGTCGAGGACCTCGATATCGACATCGTCGCAATTGGAATCGCAAGCGACCTGAAACACATATTGCCGGCCAGCTTCGAGCACATAGGATTCGCGGTGCCCATGTTCGCCAGCGCCCAGCAAGGAAATGACGTCGTCGCCCCACGGCTGCAACCGCCAAGCTTGGAAGGCGCTGCTGGCCCGGTCCAATTCGCGCGAAATGATCCGGGGTCCCGAGGGCATGCCGCGGCGAGACGAAGCCACTTCTACGACGCCAGGAACATCGGGCAAAGCGGCATCCTCGCCGCCGAGCAATTCGGTTTCCTGGGCCGGCGCCGGCGCGCCTGCCTGCACAAAAAGCGCGAATGCGCCTAATATCGCGAAAATGGTCCTGTGCATGATCTCCCCCACACACAACAAACACGTTGCTAACATCGTCAGCGCGCCGATCAAGCCGGGCACGCAGCATCTAGAACGGATATGACACCCACGACACAATGAATGGCGCTGACAAACCCACTCTGCCTCCGCTGAGCGATCTGCCCGGCGAGAACGCCCCCGCCCCTCTCTTGAAGGGCGTCGAAGCTTTGCGCGATGCCTGGACGCGTCTGCCCACACGGCCGGGCGTCTATCGCATGCTAGGGGCCGACGGCGAGGTGCTTTATGTCGGCAAAGCCAAGAGCCTGAAGAACCGCGTCGGTCAGTACGCGCAGGGGCGCGGCCATTCCAAGGCGATCTACCGGATGATCCAGCAAACCGTGGCGTTGGAGGTGATCGTCACCGAGACCGAAACCGAAGCGCTGCTGCTGGAAACCAATCTGATCAAGCGCTTGAAGCCCCGCTTCAACGTGCTAATGCGCGACGACAAGAGTTTCCCTTACATCGCCATCCGCACCGACCACGAAACGCCTGCCCTGCAAAAACACCGCGGCGCCAAAAGCTTCAAGGGCAAATTCTATGGGCCGTTCGCCAGCGCTGGCGCGGTCAACCGCACACTGAACACGCTGCAGAAAGCGTTTCTGCTGCGCTCGTGCACCGACGCGACGTTTTCGGCGCGCACGCGCCCTTGCATGCTGCATCAGATCAAGCGATGCGCGGCGCCGTGCGTGGATCTGGTGGGAGCCACGGAATATGCGGGCTTGGTTCGCGACGCGCAGGACTTCCTGGAAGGGCGTAGTGTCGAATTGCAGGATCGCCTGGCCGCGGAAATGCGCGCGGCCTCCGATGCGCTCGAGTTCGAGGATGCCGCACGGCTGCGCAACCGCATACGCGCACTGGCTTCGGTGCGCGCGGCGCAAGGCATCAATCCGTCCACCTTCGATGAGGCCGACGTGTTCGCGCTCCACCAGGAAGGCGGCCAGAGCTGCGTGCAGGTGTTCTTCTTCCGCGCCGGCCAGAACTGGGGAAACCGCGCCTATTTCCCGCGCCACACTTCCGAAGAAACCGCGCCTGACATTCTCTCAGCCTTCATCGCGCAATTCTACGAGGATCGCGAGCCGCCGAAACTGATCCTCGCGAACGCCGAGCCAAGCGACCGCGAATTGCTGGAACAAGCGCTGTCCCTGCGGCTGGAGCGCAATGTGGAAATCCGCGCGCCACAACGGGGCGAAAAGAAGGACATTCTCGACGCGGCTCTGCTCAACGCGCGCGAGGCGCTGGGGCGGCGCATGGCTGAAAGCGGCAGCGTCGCCAAATTGCTCGATGGCGTCGCCGAAACGTTCGGTTTGAGCGAACGCCCCGAGCGCATCGAGGTGTACGACAATTCCCATATCCAGGGGACAAACGCGCTCGGCGCCATGATCGTGGCGGGTCCCGACGGCTTCGTGAAAAACCAGTACCGCAAGTTCAACATGGGAACCGCTAAATTCCATGGGGACGACTTCGCGATGATGAAGGCGATGATTGGGCGCAGATTTGCAAGGATGTTGGCGGAGCGGGAGGAAGCGCCGGCGCGAACCTTCTCCCTTGCTGAGAAGGTGGCCACGAAGCGGCCGGATGAGGGGCGATCCGGCACGCCGGCACCGGATCGTTTGCACGCCCCTCCCCCCCCTACCCCCTCCCCGCAAGGGGGAGGGGGAGTCGCAGACGGCGGCGTTGATTTCTCAAAAGAGAAAGACATTGATCCCCCCGAAACAAAATTCGCCGCCATCCCCGATCTCGTGCTGATCGATGGCGGCGAGGGGCAGTTACATGCAGCGCTGGCCGCGCTCGATGAACTCGGTCTCAAGGGCAAGATCGCCATTGTCGGCATCGCCAAGGGCGTCGATCGCGACGCGGGCCGCGAACGCTTCTTCATGCCCGGGCGCGCGCCCTTCCGGCTCGATGAGAAAAGCCCCGTGCTCTATTATCTGCAGCGTCTGCGCGACGAAGCGCACCGCTTCGCCATCGGCGCGCATCGCGGGAAGCGCAAAGCCGAAGCGGTGAAAAATCCGCTCGACGAAGTTGACGGCATCGGCCCCGCCCGCAAACGCGCGCTGCTGGATCGCTTCGGTTCTGCACGCGGGGTATCGCGAGCGGCGCTGTCTGAGCTAGAAGCTGTCGAGGGCGTCAACACGGAATTGGCGAAGCGGATCTATGATTTTTTCCATGACAAACGCTAACGACCTCAAACTGTGAAAGAGCGCGAATAGTGAACCTCCCCACCCTCCTCACAGTCTTCCGCATCGTCATGGGCCCCAGCATCGCGGGGCTGATCTTATGGGCGTCGCAGGTCACGTTTTCCGACCGCGCGCTCGCAGCACAACTTTATGTCATCGCGCTCTTCGCGTTCGGCCTGGCCGCCGCGAGCGACTGGCTCGATGGCTGGCTCGCGCGTAGGCTGGGCATGGTGACGCACCTTGGCGCAGCACTCGATCACGCCGCCGACAAAGTGCTGATCACCTGCGTGCTTGTGGCGCTCGCTTACGCGGCGCTGCCCATGCCGCTGGTCGCGGCGGCGATCCTCATTCTTGGCCGCGACGTAGCGGTTGCGGGCGTACGCGAGGCGATTGGCGCGCTCGGCCAAGCTTTGCCGGTGAGCAGGCTCGGAAAATGGAAGGCCGTGGCGGAGATGGCCGGCGTCGGCGGCTTCCTGGCGTTTCAAGCGGCGGCTTTGTACAATTTGTCGGCTGAGGTCGTTCTCAACCTGAACAGGGCCGCGCAGGTTCTACTTTGGGCTGCGGCCGCGCTCGCGCTTGTGAGCGGCGCCGATTATGCCGCCAAGCTCGTCAGTCGGGACGGCCGAACTCAATAATGTTCATAAGCAGAATTACGACAACAAAAGCGCCGATCGCCATCAAAGCAGCCATTGTGATCCCTCAAGATTCGCGAGTTTGAACCTAGTTTAGCCGATTGACCGAGGCTCCGCCAGCGGGCGTTCCGCCGCATCGGGTCAAACGTGCTGCACCACGCTCAGCAGGTTCAAGTCCGGGTCGTGGAACCAGGCCACCTTGGTTCCGTCCGGCGCCGACCATATGCCCTTGGCATCCTGCACGAAGAAGGGATAGCGCGCGAACATGACGCCTTTAGCCGTGAGGCCATCCACGACTTTCTCGATATCATCGACCGTAAACGCCAGAACCGCATATTGCGCCGGCGCGACGGTTGGAACTTTGGAAACGCGAACGCGCGCGTTCTTGCCTTCGAAGATCAGCGCAAAGGTGTCGTCGGCGATGAACTTAAGGCCGAGAATATCTTGGTAGAACGCCTTAGCGGCGTCCGGTTTCATGGTGCCTATCAACGGGGTGACGGCGGCTGATGCGAGCATGGGCGCCTCTTGGACCGCCGGCGTCCTGGCCGGCACGTCTGGCTACCACAACCTGGACCCGTCGGCGAGACACCGACCGTCCAAGTTCACGCTCCCTGCGGCGCGGCCCCGCCCCAGGGACTTCCAAGCACCGACGCGGGCTCGTCGTCCTCATCAGTCACCGGCAGGGCCGGGGTCGGCGCGGAAGGCGTTTGCGGGCTGTCGTCAGGGCGGTCGAGCTTTTCGCCGGCGAGCACTTTGGTGATTTCTTCGCCACTCAGCGATTCATATTCGAGCAACGCCTCAGCAAGGCGTTTGTGTTCTTCGGCCTTTTCGGTCAGCAAGCGCCTGGCTTCAGTATAAGCGATGTCCACTAGACGCTTCACTTCGGCGTCGATTTTCTGCGCGGTCGCTTCCGCCACGGTCTGCGTGCGGTTGACCTGCATGCCGAGGAAGACTTCGTCATTGTTGTCGCCATAGGCGACCAGGCCAAGTTCGTCGGAATAGCCCCAACGCGTGACCATGTTGCGCGCGAGATTGGTGGCGACGCGAATGTCCGATGAAGCGCCTGACGTGACCTTGTCCTTACCGAAATGCAGCTCTTCTGCAACGCGCCCGCCCATCAGGATGGCCAGACGCGAGGTCATTTGCGTGAAATTCATCGAATATTTGTCGCCCTCGGGCAATTGCATCACCATGCCGAGCGCGCGTCCGCGCGGGATAATGGTGGCTTTGTGCACCGGATCGCTCTCGGGAACGTTCAGCGCGACGATAGCGTGGCCGGCTTCGTGCCAAGCCGTGAGTTGTTTTTCGCTTTCGCTCATGACCAGCGAACGCCGCTCGGCGCCCATCATCACCTTGTCCTTGGCGTCCTCGAATTCCTGATTGGTCACCACGCGCTTGCCGCGCCGAGCGGCGAGCAAGGCTGCTTCGTTCACGAGGTTTGCTAAGTCAGCGCCGGAGAAACCGGGCGTGCCGCGTGCGATGGACTTCAGATCCACGCCTTGCGCCACTGGCACATTCCGAGTGTGCACGCGGAGAATCTTCTCGCGACCGCCGACATCCGGGTTCGGCACCACGATCTGACGGTCGAAGCGACCGGGGCGCAGCAGGGCGGGATCGAGCACGTCCGGCCGGTTGGTGGCTGCAATCAGGATGATGCCTTCATTGGCTTCGAAGCCGTCCATCTCGACGAGCAATTGGTTCAAGGTCTGCTCACGCTCGTCGTTGCCGCCGCCCAGGCCGGCGCCGCGATGGCGCCCGACTGCGTCGATTTCATCGATGAAGATGATGCAAGGCGCGTTCTTCTTGGCCTGCTCGAACATGTCGCGCACGCGGCTCGCGCCGACGC
>CADEDG010000106.1 GCA_902826035.1 uncultured Alphaproteobacteria bacterium | reverse complement strand
CGCTCGGCATCTTCTCGCTGCTGATCGCGCTTCTGCTGCTGTTCGCGCTCTAAGGAGCGGCATGCATGGCACACGGCGATGAACAGGCGCCAGCCGCCCATGGCGACGTCGCACACGCGGCGACGGAAGCAGGCGCGCATGGGAGCGAAGGGGGAGCGTTTCCCCCGTTCGACGCCAGCCTGTTCGCCAGCCAGCTGTTCTGGTTCGCGCTGACGTTCGGCGCACTCTATTGGGTGCTGTCGCGCTACGTGCTGCCGAAAGTGAGCGCGGTGCTGGCCGAACGCGCCGCCACCGTGCAGGGCGATCTCGACGCCGCCGCGATCCAAAGTGCTGCCGCCGAGGACGCACGTGCGGCGATCGAGAAGGCCACCGCAAAAGCCCGTGCCGACGCCCGCACCATGATCGACAAAGCCCGCGCCGACATGACCGCAAAGCTCAGCGCCGAGCAGGAAGAAGCAGAGGCGCGCCTCTCCACCCGCATTCGCGCCGCGGAGGCCAAGGTCAGCGCAGAGCGAGCCAAGGCGCTTGACGAAGTCCCGGCCTTGGCAGAAACGCTGGCGCGCGACATCGCCGACAGGCTGGCGCCCAAAGGAGCGCGCGCATGACCTTCGACGCCACTTTCGTCGCTTTCATCGCCTTCAGCCTGTTCTTTGCGCTGCTCATCTATCTCAAAATTCCGACGATGATTTTGAAAGCTCTGGATACGCGCGCCCAGGAGATCGCCAAGGAATTGCACGACGCGCGCCGCATGCGCGAAGACGCGGAAAAACTGCTGAAGGAGTACGAAGGCAAGCGCGCGGTCGCCGAGGCCGAAGCCAAGGCCATCGTCGATGCCGCCAAACAGCAAGCCGCAGTCGTCGCTGAAGAAACCCGCTCCAGCATGATGGCGGCGATGGCTCGGCGCGAGCGCCAAGCCGAAGAACGCATCGAAGCAGCAGGCGCCAAGGCGGCCGATGAAGTCCGCGCCGCCGCGACTGAAGCGGCGATTACAGCCGCCGAAAAACTCCTGCGCACGCGTATGGACGCCTCTGCCCAGTCGGCTTTGGTAAGCGAGGGCGTCGCCGAATTAGCCAAACGTAAATTTGGCTGAGTGAATTGGCCACCTGAACTGGGCCAAGATCGCAAACCGCGCCAATTTGGACGCCCAGGACGGTATGATGGTCTCCGGTCTGCAACGTGCGCTCGCCTCCGGACATTTCGTGCTCACAGCGGAGGTCACGCCGCCGCTTTCTACCCGCGCAGAGGACCTGCTTGCGAAAGCGATTCCGCTCAAGGGCGTGGCCGATGCAGTCAACGTGGTCGATGGCGCTTCCGCACGAGTGCACATGGATTGCGTGGCCGCAGCCGCGATCCTCCTGCAACACGAGATCGAGCCGATTTTGCAGCTCACCTGCCGTGACCGCAATCGCATCGCCCTGCAAAGCGCGCTCATCGGCGCCTATGCGCTCGGCGTGCGGAACGTGCTGTTCCTTCGCGGCGACGATCCGAAGGCGGGCGATCAACCCGATTCCAAGCCGGTGTTTGATCTGGACTCCGCGGGTTTGGCCGCGACAGCTCGCGCGATGCGGGAACAACACTCGTTGCCGAATGGACGCACAATTGCGGGCGACGCCGATTTCTTTATCGGCATGGCCGATGCACCGTTTGAGCCGCGCCCCGGCTGGGCGCCGACCGCGCTCAAACGCAAAATCGACGCCGGCGCGCAATTCATTCAGACCCAGTTCTGCATGGATGCCGGAATCGTGCGCGCCTACATTGGGGCATTGCGCACGCATGGGATCAGCACACCGGTGCTGATTGGAGTTGCGCCGCTCGCTTCGGCAAAATCGGCGCGCTGGATGCGGGAAAAGCTCTTCGGCGTCATCATACCCGACTGGATGGTGGAGCGACTGGATGCAGCCTCCGACCCGAAAGCTGAAGGCGCGGCGATCTGCATCGACCTCATCAAGGAATTGCAGACCATCGACGGCGTCGCAGGCGCACACATCATGGCGCCGCTTAACGAAGGCGCGATCCCGGGCGTCATACGCGCGTTGCGGTGAAATCGTCTTGCGCGGGCGTCGCCGCCTGAGTTGGCGGAATTGTAATGTTGTACAGATCAGTGAGCGCCGCATTTTCGCCTCAATTCGCCCGACACATTAATTATCCCGCGACGGCCATCTGCGCGACGCCGGAGACCCCCTCGTCCGGTCAGTCAGCGCCGTGAAGCGTACGGTTCGCCGCGCGCGAACTCCCCTCGCCTGCGAGCGACAACTCACGCCGGAGGGTTCGCATGACTGTTTTCAACTTCGAGAAGGAATCTCGTGCTCGCCGCAACGCCGGAAAAAAATCCGTCCCGGCCAGCGCGCCGGTGGAACAGGCGCGTTTTGCGCTCGCGGACGCTCCGCGCGGGGCCGACACCGTGCTGGATCGCCATCGCCTGCTGCTGGCGGTCGCGGAATTTCCGGCCGAGCAAAGCCTGGTGCTGGACATGGTGGCGACACCCGCGGGCAGGCTGACGCGTCTCGAACTGACCATGAAATCAAGCACCGCCTCCGAGGCCGAACTCGCGGCCGATATTCTGCGCCTGGCCACGCTCACCGCCCCGCACGCGCAGTTCAAGCCGATCGAGGCCGGCGGAGACGCGCGGCTGAAATGGACTGCGCTCGCGCCGCGACCGGAGCCAGTGCAAGCTGGCGTCGATCGCGACGGCGCTGCGCGCACGATCTGGCTCGCGCCCACGGCGGTGCGGGCAGCAGACTTCGCCTGCGCTATCGCCGCAGCTGAAGCCGCAGGCGTCAAGCGACTGCGCTTCGAACTGCGCACGCGCCGTCCGTCGGAGGCGGAGCGCGAAGCGATCGGCGATGCTGCGCGACGCCTAGCGTTGGCGGAAAGGATCACCGACGACGAAGCCGGACACCAAGCGGCGCTTGCGCTTTGGCTTACGCGCCGGACGGGCGTCAGCATCGTCGTATCGGTGGCCGCACGGGTCAATCTGCACGAGAAGGACCTCGACTATATCGCCATGGCCTTGTTTGGACGCCCGCGCGCGCGCGCCGCTGACGAAACCTGCGCCGGCATGGTCACTGACCTGCGCGCCGCCGCACCGCAGGGGGAAGCACCCGCCTTCCGCTTCGCGCCGACCGGTGACGATCTGCGCCGGCGCGCGCGCCGCCAGCAGGTCGATGTGCCGGCTGGACGCGGCGCGGTGGTGCTTGGGCTGGACGCCGCCGACGACCCGGTCCGTCTCGGCGGCATCGACCGCTCCTATCATTTTTTCATCATTGGCGGCACCGGAACTGGCAAAACCACGCTCATTCGTCACCTGCTGGCGCAGGATATGGACGCCGACGAAGGATTGATCTTGATCGACCCGCACGGCGACCTCGCGGATGCGGTTCTGCGCCAGGCGCCGAAGCGCCGGCGCAAAGACATCATCCTGGTCGATCCCTCCGACCCACAATGCGAAGCGCGACTCGATCTGCTGACCACGCCCGGCGTCGATCCGGAAATGGAGCGCAACTTCGTCGTCAATCAGCTGATCATGCTGCTCTCGAAGCAGATGCACCCTGGCATCCCGGAAGCGTTCGGGCCGGTGTTCGAGAATTATTTCCGCAATGCGTGTTTCCTGTTGATGCTTGCCGCCAACAAGGACGACCGCGATCTGATGAAGTTGCAGGACGTGTTTGCGGATCGCAAGTTCCGCACCCGGCTGGTCGATGAATGCCCCGACGAAGGCGTGCGCCAATTCTTCGACGGCATAGCCGAGCCAGCGCGCGGTGACGCCTCGATCGAAAGCGTTGCGCCGTACATCACGTCGAAGATGACGCAATTCAGCGGCAACCCGGTGACGCGGCGCTTCCTCAATCCGCGCACTGGCAAGGCGCTCGACCTGCAAGCGGCGATGGACAAGGGCAAGATCGTCATCGTGCGCCTGCCGGTGGGATTGCTTGGCGAGTACGACGCACGCCTGCTTGGCGCGTTGGCGTTGATGCAGGTTGGCGCGGCCGGCATGGGCCGCCAGCGCATCCCCGAGGCCGATCGGCGCCCCGTCCGCGTTTATGTCGATGAGTTCCAGCACTTGGCCACCCGCACAGCCGCAGACATGCTGGCGCAATCGCGCAAATACGGCCTTTCGCTGACGCTCGCCGCCCAGAGCCTCAGCCAACTCGACGGCGGGGCGCACGGGGCCGACGTCGCCCGCGCGGTGCTGGCCAATTGCGGCACGATTGCAGCCTTCCGCACCGGCATCAACGACGCCGCCGTCCTCGCCAATTATTTGGCGCCAGACGTGGGCGTCGATGAATTGCTGACGCTCGGCGTCGGCGATTTCGTCGTGCGCCGCCAAGTCAACGGCGCCATGCAACCAGCGCAGCGCCTGCACGGGCTGCCACCGCCGGATTTTTCGCTGTAGCGTGCGTTGTGAACCGCCGACGCCTGGGTCGCTACCGTGCGTGCGACGATACCGTTAGCGCCGCCAGTTCCTTCACCAGCTTGGCGGCGAGGATTGCGGTGACGCCGTTGATGTCGCGCGTAGGATTAAACTCCACCACGTCGGCACCGACGAGCTTGCAGTCCAGCGACAGCAGCATGTTGATCACTTCGCGAGACGTAAGCCCGCCTGGCTCGTGATGAGAGACACCTGGCGCGAAGGCGGGATCCAGGCCGTCGAGATCGATGCTGATATAGAGTGGCTTGTTGAATTTGGGCAGCGGCGCGCGTGCGAAATCCTTCATCTCGACGATCTCGACGCCAAAGCGCGCCGCCTGCTCGCGCTGGTGCTTGTTCAAGGTGCGGATGCCGACCTGCACCAGGCGCGAGGCCAGCCCCTCTTCCATAATGCGCGCGAACGGCGAGGCGTGGCTGCGGCGGTCGCCACCGAATTCGTCGTAGAGATCGGGGTGGGCGTCGACGTGGAGAATATCGACCGGACCATGATGGGTGTGGACGGCGCGCAAGATCGGGTAGGTGATGGAATGATCGCCTCCTAGCGAGATCGGCACGGCGCCGGCGGCGAGCGAGGCGGCGACCGCCGTTTCGATCAGCGCATCGTCGCCCGGCGTCTCGGCAAGAGGAAGATCGCCGCGATCATTGAGCGCAATCTCCGCGCCGAGTTCCAAGCCAGCCTCGCTCGCCTCGTTTCCGTGCGGGCTGAACAATGCCGCGCAGATCAATGCCGGCGCCTTGGCGCAACCGCGCAGATAGGACGAGTGCACGTCCGTGGGCATGCCGATTAAATCGACGCGGCGGGTCATTGCTTGCTTCCCTTCTCCCCCTGCGGGGGAGAAGGTGGCGCGGAGCGCCGGATGAGGGGGGCCGCTGCTCTCAACATGATGTGTGCCTTACCCCTCACCCGCCCGAACAAGTTCGGGCGACCTCTCCCCCGCAAGGGGAGAGGTGACCCTAGCTCACTCCGCCGCGTGCTTCGTCGCGTCGGCCCCATTCTCCCCCCGCTTCCAGCGCAGCTTCGGCTGGCGAGCCGCGCGGGTGTCGTCGAGACGACGCATTGGCGCGAGTATCGGGGCTTGTTTGAAAAACTCCACATCGCCCGCGTTCACGCGCTCGGCCAGAGCAATCATCACATCGGCGAAGCGGTCGAGTTCGCGCTTGGGCTCAGTTTCGGTCGGTTCGATCAGCATGGCGCCGTGCACAACCAGCGGGAAATAGGTCGTGAACGGATGATAACCTTCGTCCAGCAGCGCCTTGGCCATGTCGATGGTCTCGACGCCTTTCGGCTTAATGCTGGAATCGTCCAAGAGCGCTTCGTGCATGCAGGGGAGATGTTCGTTTTTTGGGCCGCCGAACGGCGCGTTGAAATGCGGTTTGAGACGCGCGAGCAGATAATTGGCGTTCAGCACCGCGTCCTCGGCCACTTGCCGCAGGCCGTCGCTGCCGTGGCTGAGCATGTAGGTCAGCGCGCGCGTGAACATGCCCATCTGGCCGTGAAATGCGCACATGCGGCCGAACGCCTGCGTACCGGCGGTGTGTTCGCGGAACTCGCGCGCGCCGCCGCGTTTCACGATATGCGGCACCGGTGCGAACGGCGCGAGCGCTGCGCTCAGCACCGTCGGCCCCGCGCCGGGACCGCCGCCGCCGTGTGGCGTGGAGAACGTCTTGTGCAGATTGATGTGCATGGCGTCGACGCCGAGATCGCCGGGGCGCACGCGCCCGACGATCGCGTTGTAGTTCGCGCCATCGCAATAGAAATAGCCGCCAGCTTCGTGGATGAGGTCGGCGATCTTTTTCACATCGCGCTCGAACAGACCGCAGGTGTTGGGGTTGGTCACCATCACGGCGGCCACATCCGGGCCAAGCTTGGCTTTGAACGCTTCGAGATCGACGCGGCCATCTTCCGTGCCCGGCACTTCATCGACAATGAAACCCGCAGCCACCGCCGTCGCGGGATTTGTGCCGTGTGCGGAGCTTGGGACGAGAACACGCTTGCGCTTCTCACCTTCGCCGCGCGCGGCGAGGGCGGCCTTGATCGCCAGCATGCCGCAGAATTCGCCGTGCGCGCCGGCCTTGGGCGACAGCGCCACCGCCGGCATGCCGGTGAGTTCCATGAGCCAATGCGCGAGCTCGTCCATCAGTTCGAGCGCGCCTTGGATCGTGGACATCGGCTGCAACGGATGGATGTCCGCAAAGCCCTCGAAGCGCGCCACGCGCTCATTGAGGCGCGGGTTGTGCTTCATCGTGCACGAGCCCAACGGGAAGAGCCCGAGATCGATGGCGTAGTTTTTTTGGCTAAGCCGCACAAAGTGCCGCATGGTCTCCGGCTCGGAGAGACCGGGGAGATCGAGCGCGGCTTTGCGCGCGAGGCCGCCGAATTGGTTCGTGGTGTTTTTCGGCTCTGGCAGATCGACGCCTGTGGCTGTAGCGTGGCCGGTATCGAAGATGAGTGGTTCCGCCTGTAGAAGCCCGCGATTGCCGGAAGTGGTTTCAATTTTCATGACAGCACAACCTTCAGCGCCTTCGCATACGCCGCGATATCTTCATCCGTACTCATCTCGGTCGCGCACGCGATCAACACATCATCCATGCCCGCGCGAGGGTTGAGCCGGCTCATTGCAACACCGCCAATTACCCCCTGTTCCGCTAGCGCATCGACAACCCTTTGCGCATCGCCCGGCACGCGGATCGCGATTTCGTTGAAATAGCGCTTGGTCAGCACTTCAACGCCGGGGACTTTCGCCAGCGCCTCCGCCAGCGCCACCGCCTTCTCGTGATTCAGCTGCGCCAGGCGCTTCAACCCCGCCTCGCCCAACAGCGTCATGTGGATAGTCCAAGCCAGCTGACATAAACCAGAATTGGTGCAGATATTGCTGGTCGCCTTCTCGCGCCGGATGTGCTGCTCGCGCGTGGAGAGCGTCAGCACGAAGCCGCGCTTGCCGTCGGCGTCGAGCGTTTCCCCGGCGACGCGGCCGGGCATCTGGCGGACGTATTTTTCCTTGGTCGCGAACAGGCCTACATACGGCCCGCCGAAATTCAGCGCATTGCCGATCGATTGGCCTTCGCCGCATACGATATCCGCGCCCATGGCGCCCGAGGGCTCGATCAGCCCAAACGCGACACACTCGGTGAACGTCGCCACCATCAGCGCGCCAGCGCCGCGGGCGGCTTCGCCGATTTTCGTAAGGTCCGTGATTGTCCCGAACACGTTCGGCGATTGCACGATGACAGCCGCCACATCCGCGCCGAGGCGCTTCGTCACCGCCGCTTCATCGTCGATCGCCGCCGGCAGTGCAACGATTTCCAAGCCCAGCGCTTCGCAGGCTGTGCGCGCGGTCTCGACGTAATGGGAATGCACGCCGCCCGAGAAAACGATCTTCTTCCGCTTGGTGACGCGCGCAGCCATCATCGCCGCTTCCGCGCAGGCGGTGGAGCCATCGTACATCGAGGCGTTGGCGACCTCCATGTCGAGCAGCAGCGCTACTTGGGATTGGAACTCGTACAACGCCTGCAGCGTGCCCTGCGCGATTTCGGGCTGGTAGGGCGTGTAGGCCGTAAGGAATTCGCTGCGCTGGATGATGTGATCGACGGTCGCGGGAACATGATGGCGATAGGCGCCGGCGCCGAGAAAAAACGCGGTGCGGCCCGCGGGCGTGTTCTTCTCCGCCAACTTCTGCATATGGCGATGCACCTCGATCTCGCCTTGCGCGCGCGGGAGATCGACGAGGTCTTTGAGTACAGCGCTTTTCGGCACGTCAACGAAAAGATCGTCGATGTGTTTGGCGCCGATCACGCCGAGCATTTGCTGGCGATCGGTATCGGTGAGGGGGAGGTAACGCATCACAACCCCTTCACGTAATCCGCGTACGCTGCTTCATCCATCAGCGCGTCGAGTTCACCATGGTTCGATGGCTTGACCTTCACGAACCAGCCACCGGCCTGCGGCGCATCGTTGATGATCTGCCAATTCTCTCCCGCGATCTCGGCGTTTGCTTCGACGATTTCGCCCGAGATCGGCGCGTACACGTCCGACGCGGTTTTCGCGCTCTCGACCACCGCCATGTCGTCGCCCTGTTTGAACGATGCGCCGACAGCGGGAAGCTCGGCATAGACGACATCGCCCAATTGCTCGGCGGCGTAAGCGCTGATGCCGATGGTGGCGATGTCGCCCTCCATCCGCACCCATTCGTGATCCTTGGTGTAGCGTGTGGTCATCAGGCTTTCCCCTTTGAGCGATGATATCTGTGCGGCACGAACGGCAGCGGCACGATCTCCGCGGCGCGCAATTGGCCACGCACCATGAGATCGACAATCGTTCCCGGCGCTGAGAATTGCCTCTCGACGTACCCCATCGAAATCGGCGCATTGAGCGTCGGCGAAAATCCACCCGACGACACCAAGCCGACCAAACGGCCGTCTTTGTGAATCTCCACGCCGTCACGCGCGGGCGCGCGATCCTTGGGCTTGATGCCGACGCGCTTCTTTGGCGGTCCTTCAGCGAGATGGCGCATGATGAGCTGAGCGCCCGGGAAATCGCCCGCCTCACGGCGGCGCTTCTGAATGATCCATGCAATGTCAGCCTCGATCGGCGAAGTGCCGGGATCAAGTTCATGGCCGTACAGGCAGAGTCCCGCTTCCAGGCGCAACGTGTCGCGCGCGCCCAAGCCGATTGGCTTGACGCGCTCATCGCTCAGGAGCGCTTCCGTCAAGCCTCGAGCTTGATCGGCTTTC
>CADEDG010000105.1 GCA_902826035.1 uncultured Alphaproteobacteria bacterium | reverse complement strand
TCGCACTTACCTACTAGTAAGTGAGTCGCATGCCGAGTGAAACTCCGGTAGGGCAGGCAAGAATCTTTTTACAGGTTTGTTATTTTCGTGGCCAGCCCGCCAGCCGCCAGCACCGCCGACCTGATCCTCGACGCCGCAGAACGGCGCGCGCAATCGTTTGGCTTCAACGGCTTCAGCTATGCCGACATCGCCGACGAATTGAAGGTGACCACGGCCACCATCCATTATCATTTCAGTGCCAAATCGGATCTCGGCGCCGATTTATTGCAGCGTTATTCACGGCGGTTTGCTGAGGCGCTTGCCGAGATCGGTGGACGCGAGTGTTCCGCAGCGGCTCAATTGGGGGCCTACGCGCAACTTTACGAGGATGTGCTGCGCGAGGGACGCTTGTGTCTTTGCGGTATTCTCGCGGCTGAGTACGAGACGCTCCCGGCTCAGATGCGCGAGCAAATCGTCGCTTTTTTCGCCAGCAACGAAGCCTGGTTGGCGAAAGTGGTGCGGGTCGGTCGCGAACGAGGCGAATTGCAGTTTGCCGGCGAACCTCGCGACCGCGCCATGGCGATCCTTTGCGGCCTAGAGGGCGCACTCTTGGTCGCTCGCGCTTATGGCGGTGTGGAGCGTTTTCGGGCCGCGGCTGAAATCGTGCTCGCCGGGGCCGCCCCCGCTGCGGCGTGAAGCTGGCGCGAGCGGCGCTTTCAAGCTATGGCGACGCCAAATTCAAGGATAGCAGCACATGCGGATTTCAGCACTTGTTGCGGCGGCGTTCGCGCTGGCGGCATGCGTGAGCGGACCCAGCACAGACGCAAGAGACGAGGAATTGCCGTCGCCGTTTCCTGTAGCGCGCGGTTCGCTGTCGGCGCCGCCGCCGGAAACACCCGGTCAGACAGCGCCCCCGGAAGGGGTGGCCGCTGGCGGCGTCGATTTCGGCGCATGGCGCAGCGCCGATCCAGCCGACTACGCTCCCGCGTTCGCAGCACAGATGCGCCACCGATTTGCCGGTCGCCCGGCTGCGGTGATCAAGGCCGAGCTCGAGGGCAACGGGTTTGTCTGCGAAGAGGGCGCGCGGTTGGACTGCCGCATCGAGATCATGGAACGGCAGTGCGCGCACGATTGGTATGTTGTTCTGGAGCGCGGCGCCGCCGAACCCGCGGCGGGGTTCGACGTGATGTGCCTCGGTGCTCGCTAAGCCTGGGATCGGGCGCTGGGAGTTGGCAATGAGAAATATCTTCGTCCTGCTTGCGGCATGCGCGCTGACGAGCGCCTGCGTCACCACGCCGGTCGCGGGAGGCGCATCGTCCGCCGCCGCAACAAATATTCCCTCTTCGCCGCTGAATTTTGGAGATTGGCGGCGCGCCGGCGCACCCGCTGTGACCCAGCATTTCGAGCGCGAGATTGCCGCCCGCTACCCAAATGGCGCACCCTTGGGCGCAGTCAGTTCCGACTTGCGCCGCAACGATTTCGAGTGCGTCGAAAATCGCGACAGCGCAGGGCGTGGGAACCCGCCAGCGCAGATTTGCCGCAAGGCCGTGTCGGCGGAGAATTGCACCCATACCTGGCAGGTGCATTTGTTCAATGCGAACGGCGCCAACGCACTCGTGCGCACGCGCGCGCTTTATGACCGCCGCTGCGGCGGCGACGGGCTACTCGGTGGGCCCGGTTAACGGGGGCGGCTCGGCTGGCTGAGCGAGATAAGCGACGACGTCTTCCGGCTCCAACACCAGCATAGGGGCCAGACGCGCATTCACGAGCACATGGCGCCCGCGCAAGCGCTCAAGTGCGGCTCGGCCTGACATCATTGCACGCGGTGCGGCAGGGCCAAGCACCGCGTTGATCCGGGCGTTCGAAGTAAACACCATGCCTGCCCGCACACCTTCGCGCGGGGTTATTTCGCGCGGAGCCGCGTCGGGCGCGCTTGAGGCCAAGGCCAGCACAACGCGGCTTTGAAGCAATTGGCGGCGAAAAGCGGGGCGCAATGCCTCGCTGCCCATGGCGTCGAGAAACGCCTGTTCGAGCGCGTTTTGCGGCGTGATCTCTGATGGCCCCAAGGACACCCCTGGCGCCGCTACGCCCTGCGCCAGCGCCGCTCCCGCGAGCGCGCAAGAACCAAAAAACAGGCCCACAAAAAAGCGGCGGCGCATCGTTAAGTCTCCCCAGGCGCAGCAATTCTGCCCTTTGCATGCCAGCAAAGGAAGGCCACATGTGGGCCGATGGACGATCTTTACCACGCCCGCATCCTCGAACTCGCCGCCGATATGCCACATGTCGGCCGTCTGGAGGCGCCCGATGGCGCAGCCACCAAGGTCAGCAAAATCTGCGGCTCGGTGGTCACTGTCGAACTGAAACTGGATAACGGAAAGGTCAGCGCCATCGCGGTGCATCCCAAGGCGTGCGCGCTTGGCCAGGCAGCGACAGCGGTGCTCGCCATCAACGCGATCGGCGCGACGCCGGACGAAATTCGCGCCGGGCGCGAGGGCTTGCGCGCGATGCTGAAGGAGGGCGCTCCGCCGCCCTCGGGTCGGTTCTGGGAATTGCGCCACCTCGAAGGCGTCAGGGATTACCCCGCGCGGCACGCCTCCACGATGCTCGCGTTCGACGCTGCAACGGATGCCTTGGCGCAGGCCGAGCGGGCGAAGTCCGCGTGAGCGCCAAATTCAATCTCGTACATCCCTCCGCGAACGCGCTGCGGGCGGCGGCGATGGAATATCCGCAAACAGTGGAGGATTTTCCCTGGGGCCACCCAGCATACAAGGTCGCCGGCAAGAAAGCGTTCCTGTTTCTGGGCGCTTACGAGGACGGCGCACTCTCGGTATCGATGAAGCTGCCGTATCGCAATGAAGAGGCGTTGCGGCTCAAATACGCCAAGCCCACCGAATACGGACTCGGCCGAACCGGTTGGGTGACGTTCAGGTTCGGGCCAAATGCCAAGGCGCCGCTGACCAAGCTCATCGATTACCTCGACGAAAGCTGGCGTGCAGTCGCGCCGAAGAAACTCTCCGCCGCGCACGCGCCGCCGGGAAGCAAAAGATGAGCCTCTACAATCGCTACATCCTGCCGGCCATTATCAATTGCGCCTGTGGGACCAAGCCGATCCGCTATCAGCGCCAAAAGATCGTGCCGCGCGCCGAAGGCGTTGTGCTCGAACTGGGCTTCGGCTCCGGCTTGAACCTGCCCTATTACGATGCGAAGAAAGTGAGCCGCATCTATGCGCTCGAGCCGGAGGAGGGCATGTTGGCGCGCGCCCGCAAAGCAGCCCGCGCGGCGCCGGTTCCCATCGATATACTTGCCGAGCGCGCAGAGAATATCACCTTGCCGAACCATTGCGTGGACACCGTGCTGATCACGTATTCGCTCTGCACTATCCCTGACGCTGTCGCGGCGCTGGCGGGGGCGCGGCGTACGCTGAAACCGGGCGGCGTGTTGCTGTTCTGCGAGCATGGCTTGGCGCCTGATCCCAAGGTTCAACGCACCCAGCGTATGGTTGAACCAATCTGGAAGCGCATCGCCGGCGGCTGCCATCTCACACGCGACATCAAGTCGTTGGTGGTGGAGGGCGGCTTCGCCATTGAAACATGCGAAACGATGTATCTGCCCTCGACTCCCCGGTTTGCCGGCTACAATGTTTGGGGCAGCGCGCGGGCGTGAGCATTACTCACTTCAACCCCGCCATCTTGCGCACTAGCTTCCATTCCTCTGCGCTCACCGGCTGCACGCTCAGCCGGGAGTTTTTCACCAGCACCATATCGGCGAGCTTCTTCTCCGCTTTGATGGCTGCAAGCGAAACGGGGTTGGAAACAGCTTCAACGGCTTTGAAGTCCACGCACACAAAGGCGCCAGTCTTGTCAGTTGTGTCAGCATAGGCTTCGAGCACCACTTCGCTGATTCCCACGATCTCCTTGCCTTCGCCCGAGTGATAGAAAAAGGCGCGGTCGCCTTTTTTCATCGCTTTGAGATGCGTCTTGGCCTGGTGGTTGCGCACGCCGGTCCAGGCATCTGCGCCCTTCTTCCGGTGCTGCTCCCAGGACCACGTTCCGGGTTCGCTCTTGATTAACCAATACGCCATGAGCCGGCCTCGTTCAGGCGGGCGGAGCCTCGCCAAGGGTTTTTATGGTGATGTCGTTTTCATCGCCGAGCAAGGCGGGCGGCCGACCGTCCCAAAAGCGGGCGGCGGCTTGATCTTGTTCATAGGGTCCGCCATTGAGGGCGCGCATGATCGCGCTTGAAGCAGAAGGCTTGGCCAAGAATTACGGCGCGCGAGCGGCGGTACGCGAGCTATCTTTCCAGGTTCCCAAAGGCGCCATTTACGGCGTACTAGGCCCTAATGGCGCGGGCAAATCCTCCACGCTTCGCATGCTTGTCGGCGTATTGAAGCCGAGTGCGGGGAAAATCGCGATGCTTGGCGGGCCGATCACGCGCGAAACGTTGCGCCGTGTCGGCTATCTGCCCGAGGAACGCGGCCTCTACCGCAACATGAACGCGCGCGCCGCGATCGCTTATCTCGCGCGGCTCAAGGGCGTGGCAGCGAAAGCCGCGTTCAAGCGTGCGGACGACTTGCTCAATGCTCATGGGCTCGGTTCAGTGAAGCGCAAGCGCATCAAGACGCTCTCCAAGGGCATGGCGCAGAAGGTGCAGGTGCTCGCCGCGATCGCGCACGAGCCGGACTTGATTATTTTCGACGAGCCATTCTCGGGGCTCGATCCCGTCAACCAGCGCGTGCTGGAGGAGACTATCCGCGCCCAAGCCGTGGCGGGGCGAACGATCCTGTTTTCCACCCATGTCATGGAGCACGCCGAACGCTTGTGCGACCGCATCCTGCTGATCGCGCAGGGCTGCAAGGCATTCGAAGGCACCGTCAATGAGGCGCTTGCGCTCGCGCCAAGTATTGCAACGTTAGAAACCGAAGGCGCTTTCGATCTTGCCGCAGCGCTCACGCCACGGGGTTTCGCAATCGAGGCGGTTGGCGAGGAGCATGGCAATCGCCGCTGGCGCGCGAAGATTGATGGCGGGGGGTCGCGGCAATTGCTGCAGGCCTGCGTGGAAACGGGTGCGCCGCTCTCGCTGTTCGAGCCCGCGCGCGCCAGCCTGCACGAGGCCTTCGTCGCCTTGGTCGGCGATCGTATCGCGCATGGAGGGGCGCGCTGATGGCGCCGGTGTTTCTTGTCGCGCGCCGGGAATACCTGGCTTACGTCACCGCCTGGGGTTTCTGGGTTTCGCTGATTACAGCGCCGCTGTTGTTCGCGGCGCTGATTTTTGCGCCGCTTCTGCTGGCGCGCGCCGAGCCGCCGCGCGCCCTGGCGATCGTCGCCGAACGCAGCGCCGATGCCGAGCGGGTGCGTGAAGGGTTTGAGCGCGATGCGCGCACCGAGGCGCGCGCCGAGATCGAGATTTACCTGGAGGCGTCTTCGCCCAGCGTGGCCGAGCGCGCGCTTGCCGCATTTGACGCAGCCCCAGATCGCGCGAGCGCGATTGAAGCGGCGCGTGTTGAAGCTGGCGCGCGCGCGGCGGCGTTTCCAAATCCCTCGCCTCGTTATTTTGTCGTTCCGGCGCCAGGCGCTGATATTGCGGCGCTCAAGCCGTATCTCAGCGGTCAGCAGACGCTTGCCGACGGCGGCAGCTTGTTCGGCGCCTTGAACATCCGCCGCGATCAAGCTGGCGCGCCGTCGATCGAATATTGGAGCGCCAATCTCCAGCACGACGAACCCACGAGCATCGCACGCCGCGCCATGCGTCTGGAAATGCAGCGCGAGGCGCTGGCCGCGCAGGGACTTGCGCCGGGCGAGGCCGACAGGCTGGCGGCGTTCGAGCCACAGGTCGCGCAGTTCGATCCGCGCCCGAGCGCGGGGGGCAGCGGGGAAGTCACCTTGCGCCAGCGCGCGCCATTCTTCGCCGCAATCGGGCTTTCGCTGGTGCTGTGGACCGTGGTGTTTTCGGTCGCCAACATGCTGCTCTCTGGCGTGATCGAGGAAAAATCGAACAAGATCCTCGACACGTTGCTGACCAGCGTCACGCCGATCGATCTGCTCCTGGGCAAACTCCTGGGCGTGGCGGCGGT
This sequence comes from uncultured Alphaproteobacteria bacterium, assembly GCA_902826035.1. GTDB lineage: Bacteria > Pseudomonadota > Alphaproteobacteria > Caulobacterales > Aquidulcibacteraceae > Vitreimonas. The sequence goes on along the minus strand of CADEDG010000105.1, from coordinate 3,149 downwards.
GAGCGCGACCTTGTTTCTGGTGTGGGGCGGATTGGGTTTCAGCTTGATGCAATTCGCGCCCGCGTCGATGGGGGATTCATTCATCGGACAATTGGCGGCGGCCTTCGCCGAGCCGCGTCTGGTCGTTGCTTTCGCTGTCGGTTTCGTGACCGGGTATCTGATGTTCGGCGCGATCTTCCTGGCGTTGGGTTCGCTCTGCGAGTCGATCCAGGAAGCGCAGACCCTGCTTGGGCCGGTCACCATCATTCTCATGCTGCCGATGCTGCTGATCGGTCCCGCGGTCGATAATCCCAACTCGCCCTTGATCCAGGCCGCAAGCTGGGTGCCGTTGTTTACGCCATTCCTGATGCTGATCCGCGCGCCGACGGGGCTGAGCTGGGCCGAGATCGCCGGCCAGGGCGCGCTGCTTTTGGCGACGGTGGCGCTGCTGCTCTTCCTTGCCGCGCAAGTGTTCCGCGCCGGCATTGTCAACCAGCTCAGCCTCACCGCGCTGTTCGGGCGCAAGAAGCAGGCTGACTAGCGCATGAGTGCGTACCAACCTGGACTGCAGGCACAGGCAACCATCAGAAATTGCGCCTCGTGTTACCCGCCGCAGGATTGCTGATAATTTGCGACCACTTCGTTTAGCGGAGCGGAATCCTCGGCGAGGGCGGCCATGCCTTCGCCAAAGGTAGCGCCCCGCCCCGCGGCGCCGGCTCGGATGTCGCTGATGGCTTTGCCGAGGTCGTCGTAGAATTCCTTGGCGTAAGGGCCGAACAATTGGTTCACGAAGTCTCCGTTGCAGAGGCCGCCTTCCTTGCAGGAATTGAGTGTGTCGAAAAAATCGACCGCCACGAGCACCTGCTCCTGCGACACCATGGTTTGGTACGCCTTGCCGTGCTCTTCCTCGTATTGCGCCGCGGAGATGTATCCGTAGCGCGTGCACCAATCCTCGTTGCTCAAATTTCGGCGCACTTCGAGCATGTCCGGTCCGTTGAAGGTCGCGAAAAACTCCAGCGCCTGTTGGGTTTTGGCCTGATCGTTTTGACGCTCGCCCTGGGCGTTGGACTGAATGCCGACAACCGTCGCCGCGACAGCGGCCACAACGCCAACCATCGCCGACGCAACCTGCGCCCAAGCCGCCGCCACAGTGGAAAAGCTCTCGCGCTCAGCCATCTCTATCTCCCCCAGGACAATAGAGGGAAGGCTAGCATCGGGGTAATCGTCTGTCGAATCGGGCGCTTGGGGCACGGCGCATGTCTTCCGACAAAGCTCTACCGCCGATTGATACGCCCCGCGAGCACCCGCTACATTGAGCCATGCCTTATCACGACGCCGGCCTCTCGTTTCTGCACTTCGCTTCGGTGCTGATCCTCGCCGGCGCGCTCAGCGCGGAGGCGTTCGTGCTTCGTCTCCAGGTGGACGCGCGGGTGGCGCGGCTGCTGCTGCGAATCGATCTTTTCTACGGAATATCGGCAGTGGGCGCGCTTCTCGCCGGCGCCGCGCGCGTCGTTTGGGGTGCGAGGGGCTGGGAATATTATGTCGGCCAGCCCTTCTTCTGGGTGAAGTTGGCCACGTTCGGGCTAATCGGCGTGCTCTCGATCTGGCCGACGCTTGCGTATTTTCGCTGGAACAGGGCCGCCGCCGCAGACGGCGCATTTCTAGCTGGAGACGACGAAGTCAAACGTCTGCGGCGCTTCGTGATGGCGGAATTGCATTTGCTCGCGCTGTTGGTTCTGTTCGCAACTTTCATGGCGCGTGGGATCGGGGGCTGACGTCACCACGGGCTCAACGCGTCGCCCAAACGCTGGCCCCAACCTGGGCGCTGCACGGCGCTGATCTGACCGCGGCCGCCGTAAGAGATGCGGGCTTCGGCGATTTCGGTGTGGTTGATGGTGTTGGAGGAGGTGATGTCTTCTGGTCGAATCACGCCTGAGACGGTCAGCTCGCGCACCTCGCCATTGATGCGCACTTCTTGGCGCCCGGCCAACACCAGGTTGCCGTTGGGCAGGCGATCGACGATTACGGCAGCGACCGTGAGTGCGATTTTTTCGGCGCGATTGATGGCGCCGGTTCCGTTGTGCGTGGATTCAGATTCCGCTGTCACCAGGTTTGCCGGATCGGTCCCGAGCGCGTTGCCGACCGTGTCTTCGAGACCGAAGAAATTGGAAAACCCAGAGGAGGTCGATCCCGTGCGTGTGCGGTTGGAGGTGTTGGAAAGCTGGGCGCTGTCGTCGATCTCGATCAGCACTGTCAGGATGTCGCCGACGCGTTGCGCGCGCTGATCGTTGAAGAAACTGCGCGAACCGGTGCGCCAGAGCGAATTGGGCGAGCCTTGTTCGAACGCGGCCGGCGCAGGTTGCGGCATGCTCTGTTGGCTGCCACCGGTGAGCGCTTCGGGAGTGGCGATAGGGCTGAGCTGTGGCGTCGCCAAGCCGCGGCGAGCAGCGGACCAGGCTTGCCCGGGCGCTGCCAGCGCATCCTGCGTGAGCGCGCCTGTGTCGATGCTGGCGCAGCCCGCCGCACTGGCGGCAAGTGCGATGAGAGCGAGCGCGCGCACCGGATTTTCCATGGTCATTGCAACTCCGCGCGCGCGGCGCCTGGGCCGGTGACGTTGGCCTCGATAGTGCGGTTGGACGTCAAATTGAGGAAACGAACCGTCTCGCCTACCGCGCCATCCTCGAGCGCGCGTGCGCGTGACGAGAGCGTCACGCCCGGCGCCTGCACCACGATGGTTACGGTATCGCCCCGCCGCACGCCGGGATCGCCGCCGCTCATGCTGATGTTCTGCGCCGGCAATGTTGCGCGCATGCCGCCTGGGCGTACAACACGAATATCTCGCACGCCTTCCGGTGCGGTCCATTCTAGCCCGGCCGCCGAAGCAGCCGCCGCGAGCACGGGGATGGAGAGCGATGCGGTTTGCCCAGCAGGCGGGGCTGGCGCGATGGCGCGCCCAGCGATCGCCGCGGGGACGCCATCGAAAACATCGCCCATGGTGACAGCGCGCCCGCTGGCCTCGATGTGCGAGCGCAGCGTGACCGTGTCGGCGAACGCCGCGTTGGCGAGCAAAAATAAGCAGCTGAACAGGGAAAGCGCGCGCATCATGATCGGCCTCAACGCAATTGCGTGGTGGATTGCAGCATTTCGTCCGCCGCCGTGATCACGCGCGC
>CADEDG010000104.1 GCA_902826035.1 uncultured Alphaproteobacteria bacterium | reverse complement strand
GTGTCACCCATGTCTTAGGTACAATCCGTTACCCATGTCTCCGGGCTGGACACACACCGCCAATGGCGGAGACGCAGGGATTCGAACCCTGGGTACGCTTTACACGTACAACGCCTTAGCAAGGCGCCGCCTTAAGCCACTCGGCCACGTCTCCAGCGACGCCACGCATACCCCGCGCAGGGATTGGGGAGCAAGGCGCATTGTGCGGCCGCCATCATGCTTAACTGGCGCCGAGCTTGCGCGAGCCGCCCGGTACCTTTTAGTCCGAGGGGCGAAATTTCCATGTCAAAGCCAGCGTTTACGCCGGCCTGGCCCGAATTGGCCCAGGATCTGGACGAACGTGCGGCGCTGAAGCGGGAAGCGCAACGATTGGCCGAACTGGCCGGAGCGTTTTCGCTCTTCGGTCTGCGCATCGATTTCGACATCGCTCAAACGCCCTTTATGAACGCAAGCGACTTTTGTCGGGCGGACGCCGGCACGCCCCCTCCCGTCAACGACCGCTTCGCCGCGCCGCAGTTTCCAGCGATTAACCGGCGGGGCGTTCATATCGATCCGCGATTGCCGGTTTGGCTGATCCAGGCGCTGGACTGGGTATTCGTTCTGGTCGCCGCGGAGTGCGCCGCCCGTTGGGGAGCTGGCGCCGCTCTCACACAGCTGCCACTCGGCCAAGCCGCGGGATATCTTGCTGCTGCGACAGCACTCAAGGTGGGGTTGTGGCTGACCGAGAGCTACCGCCGCCTGAGTGCACGCGAGGAGCATGAACTGGGCGGGCTTGCCCTCGGCGCCATACTGGGCGTCCTCGTCGCCAATGTGCTCGCTTTTGACGCTCGCGGCGCGGCGGCCCTCGCGGCCGTGCTGCCGCTCACGGCGTTGCTACTCGCCGGCGTACAGGCCGCCTACCGACTTTGGAGGACCGCAGCGCAGCGCGCCGGAGTCTTTTCGGAGAACATCGTCATTGTCGGCGCCACCGACGCAGCGCGACGGCTCGCCCTTCGGATGGCAAAGATCGATGAAGGCCGCGTGCTCGCCATCGTTGACGACCGCAGATCGCGCTCACCCAGCACTATCGCCGAGGCGCCGGTTGCCGGCGACGTCGATGCTTTGCTGGCGTGGCCGGGGCTGCCCTATGTCGACCGCATCGTCGTCGCCATACCCTCGAGCGCGGAAGCAAGGGTCCGCGCCATTCTAAAAAAACTTCGCACGCTGCCCAATCGTGTCGATCTTTTGTTGGACTACCAAGTGGAAGAGGTGCGCGGCCGCCGAGCCGGACGCGCCGGCGGCACCTCGATGGCGATCGTCTCCGCGTTGCCCCCAAGCAGCGTACGCACACTACTCAAGCGTGCTTCGGATTTGTTCCTCGGGTCGCTGCTGCTGCTTATGTTTGCGCTGCCTATGGGCGCCATCGCAGTCGCCGTCAAACTCGACAGCAAGGGCCCCGTACTCTATCGCCAGCGCCGCCATGGATTCAACAATCGCATTATAACGGTGCTCAAATTTCGCACCATGCGCCATGCACCGGAGACGACGTTGCGACAAGTTGCGCCCGGCGACGAACGCATCACCAGAATCGGCGGCTTTCTACGCCGCACCAGCCTCGACGAATTGCCGCAATTGATCAACGTGCTAGCCGGCGACATGAGTCTCGTCGGACCGCGCCCTCATGCCGTGGGAATGAAGACTGCCGGCCGCGAACTCTGCGATATCGTTGCGGAGTATGCGCACCGCCACCGCGTGAAGCCGGGCATCACAGGTTTGGCGCAAGTCCACGGCTCACGCGGGCCGTTGCACACCCCCGCCTGTGTGCGCCGCCGGCTGCGGCTCGATCTCGATTATGTGTCGCGCGCCTCGCTATGGCTTGACCTGCAGATTCTTGCACGCACCGCGCCGGTGCTGCTCGGCGATCGCAAGGCGACACGGTGAAACGCGCGCTGCTCCTCGCGCCGTTGCAGATTGCGCAGGCCGCCGTCGGCTTCGGTGCGATCGCGCTGTTCACGCGACTCTTGAGCGCGGAGGAGTTCGGGCGCTATGCGCTGGCGCTCTCGCTTTCAATGCTTGCGCACACGCTGCTTTTCACCTGGGTTGAAGCGGCGGCGTTTCGGTTCTTGCCTAAAGCGCGATCGACGGCCGCGAAATCCGACCATTTCGCCACCCTGTTGGCATTGGCCGTCGCGCTAGGCGTCGCCACATTCATCACCGTCTCGTTGACGCTACTCCTTATCGACTTCGGCGAGGAAACAGCGACGCTTGCGAGCTTCGCGGCGGGGGCTGCGTTCCTGCGTTTAGTGACCAGAATTGCGCGCGAGTGCGACCGTGCTGCGCTCGATCTACATCGTTACGCGATCGCTGAGGCGGGCTACCTTGTGCTTGGTTTCAGCGGCGCCGTCCTCGCGCTGTTGAGCTTTGACCTTGGGGCGGCCGGGCCATTTGTCGGCCTCCTTTTGGCTGGCCTTGTCGTGGCGGCCTGCGATATCCCGCGCCTTCTTGCCCACGCTAAAGGCGGGCGCGTAGACGGAGAACGAGTGTTTTCCTACGTGGGTTATGGTGCCCCGCTTGCGTTGGCGTTGTGCATAGACCTCGCTGTGCAGGCAACGTCACGCCTGGTTTTGGCGAACGCTGCTGGCGTCGATGCGGTTGGCGCTTACGCCGCGGCGTTTGGGTTGGCGCGCACGCTGGACGTAGCGTTCATGGGGTTAAGCGCCATGCTCGCGCCCATGGTCTTTAATGCCTTTGAAACCAGCGCTGACGCCGCACGCGGCCCCGCGCGGACCATGTTCGTCAGCTTTGCAGCCTTAGCTGCGCCTGGCGCCGCGGCTCTGTTTCTAACAGCGCCACAACTTGCTGAACTTATGGTGGGAGCGCCGCTGCGCGCCGAGGCAGCGATGGCGCTACCTTGGCTTGCGGTCGCCGGCTTGGTGAGCGGTTTCAATCTCTATTATTGGTCAGAACCGTTTCAACTCTTGTCGCGCACCGGGCTGCGCGCCGTGGTACTGCTCGCGCCGGCGGTGGCGCAGGTGCTCCTGACATTTGCGCTCGCCCCTTCCTGGGGGGCGCCTGGCGCCGCGGCAGCTGCGTTGGTGGGCGCGCTGTTCGCGTTGCTTGTGCTCAAGACAACAGGATCTCGCTTGTTCGCGATGCCGGCGCCGCCTAGCGAAATGGTGCGCATCTGCGGTGGCGTGTTGGTTATGACGGGTACAATGCTCGCGGCGCAGGGCGCCGGATTGTTCGTCACGCTCGCAGCTGGCGCCGGCGCCTACGTTTGCGGTGCGCTGCTCTTCAACGTAGCCGGCATGCGTACGCTTGCCCAACGGAAAACGGCGCCACTCTTCGCACGGAGCCGGGCCCATGCGCACTGAGGCCATCATCGCTGTTCGCAATGAAGCGGCCCGTCCAACCCTGAGCGTCGTCACGCCATTCCGTCGGGACGACCCCTCCGCGCTATTGGCGGCGCTCGCACCCGCTCCGATGGGAGTGGAATTCGTGCTCCTCGACGACGGCTCAGGCGACGCCGCATTACTGGCGCGCGCGGTCGCTGCTTGCGCACGACTTGGCGGGCCAGCGCGGATTGTGGTCTGGACGGCAAATCGCGGCCGTTCCCAGGCCCGAAACCGCCTCATCGCCGATGCCCGCGGCGAGTACGTGCTGTTCCTGGACGCCGACATGATGCCTGACCATCCCGGCTTTCTCCGCCGCTGGCTGCAATTTATCCACGAGCGGCGTCCCCATGTTGCTTTCGGCGGCCTTTCCTTACGCCACGCCACACGCGTCCCCGAGAACGCCTTGCACTTTGACTTGTTTTCCCACTCTGATTGCCGCAGCGCGGCGACGCGCGCCCGCTCGCCGGCGCAACATGTCTCCACAGCGAACCTCTTGGTTCGCCGTGACTTGCTTACCACTCTGCCGTTTGACTCCGGATTCATTGGGTGGGGTTTCGAGGACACCGACTGGGCATTGCGCGCTGCTGCGACAGCGCCCATCGATCACGTCGATAACACCGCCTCCCATGTGGGACTCGATAGCACAGAAGTGCTGCTGAGCAAGAGCGAGCAGGCGGGATCGAATTTCGCCCGCCTATTTGCGAAACACCCACGCGCGGTGTCGCGTTTTGCCGCGTATCGCGCCGCGAGCCTGTTGCGTTGGGCGCCGGCACGGCCCCTTCTGTTACACGCCCTCGCGGCGTTCACCAAGTTACGAATGGCGCCGATGACCATGCGCCGGGCCGCACTCAAACTGTTCCGTGCTCTGCACTACGCGGAACATCTGCCATGACCGCGTACGAGCCACCGCGCGATGTAGTAAGCAAAGTCCGCCGAGTATGCACTCAAAGCCGCCACGCAGCGCCAGCGCGGCTGAGGTTTTCCGAACCCGTGCTGAGCCTTTGCTTCGACGACTTCCCCGCCAGCGCCGCGGCGATCGGCGCGCCGTTATTGGAGCGTTATGGCGGTCGCGGGACCTTCTTCGCTTCCGGCGCTCTTGCAAACGCGGAGAGCGCAAGCGGTCGCTGTTACCACGCAAACGACGTTTCAGACCTTCTGCGCGCCGGCCACGAGATCGGGTGCCATACTTTCAGTCATTGCGACGGCGCGCGCAGTGATGTCTTCGCGACGCTGCAAGATATCGCGCGCAACCGCGACGCCTTCGCCGCAATGGGTTGCGCTCCAGCAACATCCCTGGCCTATCCATATGGGGAGACCACCATTGAACTAAAGCAGGCGTTGCCGCGACGCATCGCCTGCGCCCGCGGCATCTCGCCAGGACTCAATCGCGGCAGGGTCGATCTCGCTCAGCTGCGCGCCTACGCTTTGTTCGGCGTTGGCGGACTTACGCGCGCACTTCACGCACTCAAACGGGCGGCGCGAACCAAATCCTGGATGATCGCGTTCACGCATGATATCTGCCCCACCCCTTCGCCTTGGGGTACGCGCCCGGAAGATTTGGAGGCGCTGCTCGTGGCCGCACGCAAGCATGGCGTCGTTATCCTAACGATGAGCGCAGCATTGGCGCGGGGGAAAGCATGATCCTGGTCAGCGTACTTATCCCCAGCTTTCGCCGCCCCGCTTCGCTGTTACGTGCGGCGCGTAGCGTCTTGGCTCAACAATGCGCATTCGAGATCGAGTTGATTGTCGTCGACAACTCCCCAGAAGGCGACGCACGAGGGTGCTTGGAACGGCTTGCGGCAGAGGCGTCGATCCCGTTTCGCTGGGCGCATGAGCCTCGGCCTGGCGTGGCCAGTGCTCGCAATGCCGCGCTAACACAGGCGCGGGGCAAATACGTAGCCTGGCTCGACGATGACGAGGAGGCGCCGCCCGACTGGCTCGCAGCTTTGGTCGAGGTGCGACGTGATACGGGCGCGCAGAGCGTGTTTGGTCCGGTGCGGGCGCACGCGCCGGAAGGAACGCGCCACGCGCACTTCTTCGAGAGACTCTATGCGCGCACGGGACCACAGCAGAACGGCTCGATTGCGCGCCCCTTCGGCATCGGCAATTCACTGCAGCCACGTGCAATGTTCGAGGAGGGTTTCGATCCCGCGAGCAACGAGAGCGGCGGCGAAGACGATCGCCTGTTCGCGCTTTGGAGCGAGGCAGGCGCTCGATACGCTTGGGCGGCCGACGCCTGGGTTGTTGAGCACATCGACGCCAAGCGCACGCGCCTGAGCTACGGCCTCAAGCGCGCTTTCGCCTACGGTCAAGGGCCGAGCGCGAAGGCGTGGCGGGCGCAAAATCTGCTGGCGCTGGCGCGGCATATGAGCGTCGGCTTCGCCCAAGCGCTTGTTTTTGCGACGCTGAGCGCGGCCCTTGTCCTGCCGGCGCGCGCGCGCGGATTGGCGATGCTCGACCGCGCGGTTCGCGGCGCCGGGAAAGTATTCTGGTTCCTGGAGCAACGCTTCTACGGCACAGCGCAGCCAAGCTGATCACCGAGAAAACACACGCTCGATAGCGAGCGCCGGCGCGCAGGCGCCGGAATAGACGATGCCGATGATCGGCGCGCCTATTCCGTCTAGCGCGCGCTTAGCGGCGAGCGCAGCGGGCGCTGCGCCCTCGCCGCTTCCCACAACCAGGATGATTGCGTCCATGTAGCGCGCTGCCGCAAGGCTTGCTTTCCCTTGTTCAATCGCGGGGCCGTCGACAATCATTGTTGCCCCTGCTGCGCGAACCCCAGCCCAGTACGCCGCGCCGCGCGAAAGCCGCACTTTCCCGCCAGCCGGAATTGCGCGCGGATCGAGGACGCCAACCTGAACATGGGAGCTTCCGACGCGACGGAAACAGAATGCGCCCGCGGCCGCCGGCGCGCCGCGCTCATCAAGTATTGTGCAGAATGATGCGTCGCCGAACTCGCCTGGGCTCGCTTCGGTGAGTTTTTGCTCCGAAAAAGTGCGCGCGAGCTGGTTGCGGCGCAGATCGAGATCGAGCGCAAAGACTGCCTCGGGCCCCGCCGCCGAAACCAACGATCGCACGACATTCGTTACACCCTCGCCGCGGCGACCTGACGTGAGCATGACGACGCGCCCGCCCCCGCCGCTGCGCGGCTTCACGTGTTGGATTGCCCGCAGCAATCCGTCTGTGTTTATCGCGCTCATGGCCTCGCCCCGGGAACGATTGCGAGTATCGGTGCTCCAAGCGTTCGCGCCGCCGAGGACGGCGTGGGGAACGATTTGCGCATGAAGGCGCGCGCAAGGCCGGCCGCGGCCCCCAGCACCGCTCCCAACAACACCGCCATCAACAGTATCGGCCAGCGCCAGCTTTTTCCCTGCGCCGGCGGCTCAGCGCGCTCGACCGCGCTGATATTGTTGCTCGATCGCGCCAGCACTTCCTCGCGTGAGCGTGCATCCTCGGCGCGCGAGGCGAAGGTTTGCGCCGTTGATTCAAGCACCGTGCGCTCGCGCTGCAATTGGCGAAACTGCGGTTCGATGGCCTGCATCGACCTTAGCCTGTCGCGCACCTCTTCGCGCTGCTGCGCCAGCGCGTTTTCACGCCCGCGCTGGGCACGCGCTTCCGCCTGCATAGCGTACAATTGGCTCGCAACATCCTGGCGCACGGGATTGATCCCGCGACGCGTCACGCTGGCGGGATCTCCGCCGGCAAGGAAGCCCTGCAGCTGCGCGATGCGCCGATCTACTTCCCGCACCGGCAGTGCGTCCTCTTGGTAGCGCGACAGCAAGCGTTCACGCTCAAGCTGCGCGGCCACCAGATCACGCCGGGCGTCGGATTCGGAGTACAATTCGATCCGCTCGGGCTCTGACTCCATTTGGCTGCGCAGCGCGCCCGCGCGCGCCTCCGCTTCGCGGCGGCTGGTTTGTGCATCAAGCATCTGAGTTTCGATGTCGCCGGCGCGCTTTGCGAGTGCCGCCAACTCGCTCTCGAAATCGCCAATGCCGTTCTCGGTTAGGAAGGTCGACAGCGCAGCACTTGCCGCCGCGGCGCGCTGACCGACGCCGGTTGTTTGCGCTGAGAACGCCTCGTACTCGCCGCCGACCAACACGTCACGGCGACGTTTCAAGTATTGATCGACGAGTGCGTTCAAAGTCGCTGCGGCGATGGCGGCGTTCGCGTGCTCGAAAGAAAGCGCAATCGAGGGCGTCTGTGGCGCAGTTTCGATTTTCAGATGGCGAACGAATGCGCGCTCAGCTGCGGCAAGCTTGCGCCCTGCGCTTTGGCCCGCCCGTGCTATTTCCGGATAAAGCCGCTCCAGCCCAATTTCGCCGATTGCGGCGCGCACCACCGAACCCGATGCGACCAAACGCATCTCCGCGTTGACGATCGCTTGCATCTCCGGCGCTGGCCCCGCCGCGCCACCTACGTTTGGCTGGTAGACGTATTCTCCGCCCAATCGCACCAGCAATTCCGCGCGGGCTGTGTAAGCTCTTGGCGACAGCAGCGCCGCAACGAGCCCCAAAGCCAAGACGGCGCCGCCCACGCTCAGTACGATGATCCGCTCTGCCCAGAGCATCGCCAGGCAATCGACCAAGTTCACGCGTGGCGTCTCGGCCCAGCTGAAGCGGGCTGCCTGCGCTTTCGGCTGTGAACTCATGACTTCTCCGCACCCCCGTGGCGCGCATCATCGGAGCATTTGGTAAATGATCGTTCACCAGCGGCAGGCATTGTCGCGGCGTTCGGAGGACTTCATGCGCGCCGTTTTCGCCATTCTCGTCATACTCGCGCTCACGGCGCCGCCGGCCATAAGCCAAGATGCCGCGCCCATGGCCTATTCCGAGGCGACGCCAGCCTACCGCCTCTATCCGGGCGACGAGGTTGAAGTGACCATCTTTTCGGCTCCGGAACTAAGTCGCGTCGCGATGGTTGGCCCCGATGGGCGCATCGCATTGCCATTGATAGGCGCCGTGCGCGCGGCGGATCTCACAGCGGGGGAGTTGCAGGATGCGTTGATCGCCGCCTATGCGCCGCAATTGCGTGCGCCAGAGCTCAGTGTGACGCCGCGCACCTATGGGTCGCGGCAAGTATTCGTCGGCGGAGAGGTGGCGCGCCCCGGCGTGTACGCCATGCCGGCCAATATCGATGCACTCCAGGCCGTAGCGATGGCGGGGGGATTTCTTCCGTCGGCGCGGCGCGGCGAGGTGCTGGTGCTTTCGCGCGCTGGCGAGCAATCGAACACCGCGCGTGTGGACCTTTCCACCCGCGCACTACGCCGGGGCCTGCCGGATGCGCGCCCGCTGCAACGTTATGACGTGGTGTTCGTGCCCCGCTCGCCGATCGCGCAGGTGAACCTGTTCATGCAGCAATACGTTCGCGACGCGCTGCCGATCCAGTTCGGTTTTTACTACGACCTGCGCAGCCCGAGTAATTGAACGGCCCTTGAACGTAAACTTGGACCGCCGGCGTCCTCGCCGGCATACGGCGTTGCAATCACAAAGCCGCCTGGGCGGCGGCAAGCATTGATGCCGGCGAGGACGCCGGCGGTCCAAGTTAGTGCACGCCCTTGGCCAGCCATTCGCGCGCGCGCTTCTGCGCGGCGGCGACTTCGTCCTTGCTGAGCTGATCGGCGATCTCGCGACGGCATTCCTTGGCCGCCTCCGAACCACGGACCGCCGCGAGGTTAAACCACATGTGCGCCTGCACCAGGTCAACCGAGCCCGACTGGCCGGTCGAATAGATCAGACCGAGCTTGTACAAATCTTCGCTTTGCGCTGCCGTCGTCCGGGCTGCTTCGTGCGCTTCGGCGATTTCCATATCCGTGAACGCCATTTTGGCTGCTCCCTTGGTCTTGCCTG
>CADEDG010000103.1 GCA_902826035.1 uncultured Alphaproteobacteria bacterium | reverse complement strand
CCACGCGTGGCGAAGAGGCGTACAAGAAGGACTGCAGCTCGTGCCACGGCGCCGGATCGCGAAGCGTCCACCCCGTTGCGCGCCGCCGCCATCGGGGAAGCGGGGACACCGGCAGACTCGCGGCTTTGCTGTGGGCGCAGAGCCGTCCGATTGAGGGGACGCTCGCCGCGCATTATTTGGCGCACCGCGCAATCAAAGCGCCGTTGCCGCCTGCGCTGCGCTTTCATCCCGACTGCCCCGATGGGCCGTTTCGCCGCCCGGCCTTGATCGCGGCGCGCACCATGCTGGCGGCGCCAGACCAGGTGATGTCGGTGCAGCGTACGTTCTTGGCGCGCGACGGAAGCGGCAAGGCGAGGGGCGGGGAAACCAAGAAGACGCTGGGCGCCTGCAAGGGCGGGGGCGTAGTGCTCGGGGAAATTGCCGAGTCGCTGCTGGTTGCCGAGGGCGTCGAGACGGCGTTGAGCGCGGCGCCGCTGTTCGCCTTGCCGGGGGTGGCGACATTGGGCGTAGCGCACACGCGCGCGCTGATCATCCCGGAATGGGTGCGCGAGGTCGTGATCGCCGCCGACAATGATGAGAAGGGCCAGGGCCTTGACGCGGCGAAGGCATTGGCGGCGCGGCTACATAAAGAGGGCCGCAACGCACGCATCGAGGCGCCGCCGCCCGCGTTCAAGGATTTCAACGATTTGGCGACGGACAAGCAGCGCGGCGTTGGCGCGCCGCGCTCAATTCGCGGAGGAGGGCCTCCCGATGGCGTTTGATGCGAATGGCGCTTCTTCTGGCCGGTCGAAGCCATCGGATAACAACAAGCAACACGATCAAGCGACAATGCAGCTGGCAAAAGCAGGGAAGCCGTGCGTCGCCATTGGACGTAAGGGCAAAAGAAATGGCGCAGCGCTCGTGTGGCCAGATGTAACCCACAGCGGCAAACCACGCGCCAGCTATCCAAATGCCCGGTTGGCGCTGGTGTCGTGCGAACTGGATTTCACGTTCGATCTATTTGCGGATCGCGCCCTCGTGAGAGGGACCCCCACTGGCAAAATTCCGGTCGCCCTCACCGACACGATCATGAGTTTGTTGCGCCAGCATATCCTCGATCGCTTCGGTTTCGACCCGGGAAAAGAGCACGTGTTCGATGCAGCACTGCGGCTTTGCCACGAGCATAGCCACGATCCGGTCGAGCATTATCTCGCTAGTCTAACCTGGGACGGACGCCCGCGCCTTGACACTTGGCTGTCGCGCTATTTGGGCGCTGGGGACAATGTGTTGCATCAAGCGTTTGGCGCGCGTGTGCTTATGGCTGCGGTTCGGCGCGTGCGCGAACCCGGCTGCAAATTCGACTTTGTGCTTGTGTTGGAAGGCCTATCGCAAGGTGAGGGCAAATCCAGCGCTTTGCGTATTTTGGCCGGTGACGACGCGCGCTTTACAGATCAGGATATCTTGCACCTCAACGCGCGCGAGCAGCAGGAGGCAATTGCCGGAAAATGGATTGTCGAAATCAGCGAGTTGGCTGGCCTGGGGCGCGCCGACGTCGAGCGCACGAAGGCGTTTGTCTCCCGCACGCACGACCGCTCCAGGCCCGCTTATGCACGCACAATCATTGAGCAGCCGCGGCGTTGCATTTTTGTCGGAACAACAAACCAGAGCCAATATTTGCGCGACGCCACGGGCAATCGGCGGTTCTGGCCGGTGCGGGTCGGCGCCATTGATCTGGCCGCTCTGCGCGAAGATCGCGATCAGATATGGGCCGAGGCGGCGGCGAGAGAGGCTGCGGGAGAGTCGCTGGCTTTGCCGGCCGATCTGTGGGCAGCGGCAGGCCAAGCGCAGGCCGCGCGTATGGAAGATGATCCCTGGATCGAGGAGCTGGCGCACTTGTGTGGCGACGTGATCGGTGGGCAGGAGCGCATCGCCTCCGCCGAGGTCTTTAAGGCGTTGGCGATACCGACCGAACGGCAAAGCAGGGAGACCTCGAAACGCATCGGCGATTGCATGCTGCGGCTGGCGTGGGTGAAGTCGGAGAAGCCGTTCAAGCTCAACGGAAAAGCCACGCGCGGTTACATCAGGCCCGCGGATTGTAACTCGATGTGACCGAGAAATTCCAAGCTTAACAATGCGGTTACAGCGGTTACGATGGTTACATCAGATTCAAAGCGGGGATCGCAGACGGAAAATGCAGGCAGTCGGGGAGGGTCAAAGGAGGGGTGTAACCGCTGTAACGCCGTAACTGGGGTCCGCGAGTTGGGGCGCGTTGATCCCCAACCTTTCGCCTATAAAAAGGGAAGCATGAAGCTCGGGGCTTGGCATGGCGCGCCCGCAACCGAGCGGAGCCGGAGCCAGCGCGGCGAGGCCAGCGCGAAGGCGATCTTCTTTGGGGCCATCGCCCCGATTTCGCCCGACCAATGTTTGCGGAAAATTTGGCGGAGCGGGGCGGGCCAGCGGCGGTCCTGCAAGCCACGACCGAAGCGCTCGACGCTGCGTTCCTTGCAATCGAGAATGTCGCGCTGATGCGCAAGGACGGTTGACGCCACACTCCTAAAACGGACAAATCAAATAAAATGTGCTAGAAAGCACTAATGACAAGGCAGGAATCGGAAACAGAGACCCAGCTCTGGATACGCAAGCTGGAGGAAGCGCTGCGTCTGGGCAGGCGGTTGGAGCCAGTGACAGGGCTAGAGCGGATGCTGATAACACACCTGATGGTCGCGGCGGAACGTTTAGACTTGGCCATGGAGACCTACCGCTTGATCCCAACTCTGGCTGGCGGCGGCCAGCCCCGCACAATCAGGCAGTTGCACGAGGAGAGCAAAACTACTTTGACGCCCTCGACTTAACCGAGGAGCAGCGTGCGGCGGTTCTGCTCGGCGATGATCGCGGAAGGGGCATGACGAAAGGGCAAGCGGCCTCGCAGCGAGGCATTGGCGAACGTCAGCGGTGCCTGAACAGGTGAGCTGCCGAACGACGGGTGAGGGCAGCCGGCCCCGTCTTGGAGAGATCGGCGATTGCCGGACACGCCGATTTCGATCCAGCGATTTTTGCGCCTCAAAAAGGGTGAGGCGGCGTCGGTTCCGTTGTTTGATTTCCCGACCAGAAGCAGGCGCGCCCCGGCGCATGCAGACCAACAAAAAAAGCGCATAGCAGCGAGGCGAAAACCCGCATGCGCGGGTCCCGCCGTATAGTTTGATTTCCACCGATGGTCTTTCGATTTCGGTTTATCTGGAGCGCAATCAAATGGGCGGATTTGGCTCGGGCAGGCCGGCGCTGCACGCGACTTGCGAGGAGAGCTTGAAGCTCGACATGGCGTCGCCGGCGACGCGCAAGGCGCTCCGGCCGAACGCTTGGAACAACGGGACATGGGCTTGGTCTTCGCGTGGGCGCCAGATCGCCTCGATCAGCTACCAATGGTGGGGCGCGGACGCGCAGCTTACGTTGACCTACAATTGCAATGGCGCGCCGGTCACGCAGACGATCACGCTCACGCGCTCAACGCCAAACTATGGCGGAGAAAGATTGTGGTTTGTGTGCCCGCTCAGCGGCGCGCGGGTGCGGGCGCTCTATCTACGGCCGGGCGCGAAAGTGTGGGGCAGTCGCCGCGGTCACGATCTCGTCTATCAAAGCCAGCGTGAAAGCGGACGCGACCGCGCGGTTTTTCGGATGCTCGCCAAGCGCGGCCCCTGGCCCCGCGATCCGAAGCTGGCGGCGGCACTCGACGATGCGCGCGACCCGTTCGGGTTTCAGGAGGAACGAAGATGGGAGCGGCGTTGCGAAGCGCGTAAACGGCGCAACGAAGTGCGCAGGATCGTGCGGCGGCAGCGCAAGCGGGCGTGACGTGCGACGCGAGCATGGGTGTTTTGATGCGATTGTTGCGCGCATAAAAAACGGGCGCCCGACGATGCACGCCGCGCCCCGTGGCGCAGGGGTAGTGCAGACAGGTTGCGCCGCTCGGTTCGGCGATGAGGTCCAGCGAACTGACCGTGGCGCCAAGTCCCGTCTAGCCATTGTCTGCCGAACCCCACGTGACGCCGGATCGGGGGCAGGAGGTTCTCACCATGCCAAGCGAACTCATTACCGCGGCGCCGACCGCAGTCGCGGGCTCTCAGGAAATTGCACCCGAGATCGTGCCATTGTTTGTGACAGAAACGGTATTGCCGTTTTTCCGCACCGCAAAGCCTGCTGCCCCGCCCGCGGGGTTTGGCGTCCCGCCGCCAGCGCTTGCGAAGCCGCCGCCGGCGCTTCCGGCAGAGGTCGCTGCGCCGCCGGCCGAGCCACCTGCGCCGCCCGCGCTTGCTGTGCCCGCCGCGCCCGCGCCAGGTTGTGGAGACCCCTCGCTGAAGCCTGCTGCGCCGCCGGGGCCACTGGGCGCCCCGCCGCCGCCGCCGCCGCCGCCCCTCAGGATGGGTTCTGAGCTTCCGCTCGTGTCTCCGTTGCCGCCGTGACCGCCGCCGCCGCCGCTCCGCACCACGCCGCCAGTGTTGACAGTGACGCCCATGTTGAGGCGACAAAGTATTGCGTCTCCTCCCGCGCCGCCGACGCTGCCTGGGTCCCCCGCGCCACTGCCACCGGCGCCGCCCGCACCGCCGCCGCCTTGTACAGTTCCGGCAACCTGCAGCGCCAGCGTTATCGCGAAACTCGCATTCGGCCAAACCCCGCTGTCGATTCCAGCGCCGCCATTTGGAGCGCCCACATCGCCTGTGACCGTCGCACTGCTGGCGACCACGAACGTAACATTGGCGTCGCGCGCGCCGTCATAGCCGGCGGCGTTGGCGAGCGTTCGAAGATTGGCCGGCCCGCCGCTTGGCACGTTTATGGTCGCAACGAATGCGCCGCCGCTGACCGTCACTGTAGCTTGGTGCGAGGTCACGCCTCCTGGCCCGCTCAGCGTCAGAGTATAGGTGGTTGTGGTGTTGGGCGAGACACTGATGGCGCCGCCAGCGACCGGGGTTACGACGCCAACGCCATTATCAATGGAGGCGCTCGTTGCGTTGACGCTGGTCCACGACAATGTCGTGGCGGCGCCTGCCGCGATGCTACTTGGCGCGGCTGAAAATGTTCCGCTGGGCGCGGCCCCAGGCGATGTTTGCACCAGCATCGTGCGATTGCCCGCAGCGTCATACGTGTACGTGATGACCTGGCCATTGCTATAGCTGGCGGTTCTGAGGCGCCCGAGTTCGTCGTAGGTATACGTAACTGTTTCTGCGTAGGCTTGGGAGGCGGTAACAAACGGCAGCAAGCTTACGCTGGCCAATTGAGCGAGCAAAAGACGTCGGGTTTTGCGCGTCATGGGTTTGCGCGGGTGAATACATCGCAAAAAGTGCAATGCAGAGAGGGCTTGTTGCGGCGCGGCATGCGTGCGCTGATGTCGATGCCTAGGGGCATACGCCTTTCCACTCATGCTGCGAAGCGGCGGAAAGTTCCCTCCGTTCGATTGACACGCAGCAAAACTGCGAATTAGTGGCGGTGTCAAGACGAAACGATCACCACGGAAAACGTCAGAACGAAAGTGGGGGCGTCAATGGCGCGTCACGATATTTGCCGGCTTTGGGGTTTTGGCGTTGGCTGGCGAGCTGCCTGGTTGGGGCTAGTGGTCGCGATACTGGCTTGTTGGCCAACGTTTGCGTCGGCCCAGACATACATTCCATCGACCCGCATCGGCGCCGCAGCTCTGATCACGCCTAGCGCTGCCGACGCATTTTACGGCGCCTCGACGGCATCCACGAATGGTCTGATGTTAGGTCAACCCGCTGAAATCGTGGAATTGGCTCGCGCGCTAAACAACAATCCGGACACCATCTACGATTTTGTACGTAACAACATCGAAATCAACTGGAGCTATGGCCTGCAGAAGGGCGCGTTGGGCGCGCTTCTCGACCGTAGCGGCACGGCATTCGATCAAGCCAAGCTGATGGTTGATCTTCTGCGCCAGTCCGGGTTTTCGGCGAGCTACCAAGCAGGTACGATCACGCTCAGCGGCGCCCAATTCAATGACTGGAGCGGGATCGCAAGCGCGAGCGCTGCCTGTCAATTGCTGTCGAGTGGGGGCATTGCAGCGGCCATTAACGGAACTACAAGCGCGACCTGCGCCTATGGCGCGGCGACGGTTTCAACGATCACTCTTTCGCATGTTTGGGTAAGCGCCACCATTGGGGGAACGGCTTACGCTTTCGATCCAAGCTACAAACCGCACGCGTTCTTACCCGGTGTCAATTTGACCTCCGCAACGGGGCTCGTCGCAGGGCAAACGCTGGCGAATGCGCAAGCAGGAATGGCGTCTGGAACCAATGGCGGCGTAAGTTTCGTCCGCAACTTGAACGCGGAGTCGCTCAGCACGACTTTACAAAACTATGGAGCAAATCTGCTCTCCTATATACAGGCGACCGCGCCAGCCGGCGACTTGGAGAGTATTGTCGGCAGGCAGCGGATTGTACGTTTCGACGCTCCAAACGGCGGGTTGCGCCAGACCAGCTTACCCTTTCCATCGAGCGTGCAGCATGTTTGGACGGGAGATATTCCCAATCAATATCGCACGACCTTGCGCGTTCAGATCGCCAAGACGCTGGAGAACAACACAACCCCGACATTGATTGACACCACCCTTTACGTGGATGAAATTTACGGGCGCAAGCTCATTTGGGATACCAATTTCCCAGAGCAAGGCGACTTTACGTCGCGCGCTGATTTTGTCGGCAATTTGCGCCTCACCGACCATTCCGGCGCCGGTCCCACGATTGCAACGGCGACGGTGCTGAACGAATTGGTCGATGCGCGCAACGGCGCCATCACGCTGTCTGCCAATCACCCATATGCAGCCAACGCGGCCGGACTAGCGACTACGACCGGCGACTACATGGACGCCAGCGTTGTCAAGCCGGTGTTCATGTTTCTGCCGCTTACCATTGTGCATGCGTGGGGCGATGTCGGCGCCGGGCTGGCTGAAAGTTGGGGCGCACGTTTAGATCGCGCCGCGCCGACGGTCAGCGATCCACCGGGATGCGATAGCTGCTATTTCACCTATTTCTCGTCGCAAGGCGATGCGCGGCGTGAGCAATTGGCGGCCGCTTGGCTCGTGCAGTCAGGGCGGGCGGCGGCAATTCATGCGGCGATCGCACGCTCAGTTTTTACTTTGCACCACGCGCTTGGCGTGGTCGCCGCGGACTCGACGGTGCAGGGCGTAGATTCGGATCCTCTCAATCCTTCGAACCCCCTGAACTTCTCGGTGGCCGATAGCTACGACCGCATCGATGTCGATCCCGCTTTTAGCTTGACCAGCAAGAGCGCCAATGTGACCGATCGTCGTGCGGCGGTTTTCGCCATTGCCGAGACGTCCGAAGCATTGGAGGCGAGCGTCGTCGCGCAACACCAAGACTTGCCCGACGCCGCGTCGACCGCCACACGCTTTGAGTGGGCGAACCGGCCCCCAAGCGCCGAGGATATTTCCGGTGGCTTTGGACCGCGACGTTTTTATCGGTTCAACAGTGCGAACGCGGCTCAGGCGGCCACATTGGCGCTGGTCGAGGGCGCAACCTCGGCAACCGGCGACGGCGTGTTCACTGCCCATACCGAGCCGGATATGGATAGTGGCGAGTTCGCGGGGTGGCGAAGCAGGCTGGCGAGCGCGGTCACAACTTATGCGGGCGCGGGTTTTGACGTCGTCGCGTCGGAAGAGGCGTTCCTTGGGCCCGGACAGCGGGCGGGTCAGACAACCCAGGTGGTGGGGAACACCTATACGCATTTGCCGAGCCGGCAGCGTGGCGGTGCGATTGCGGCGACGCGCTATGTAGGGGGCGAGCCGGTTGAAATTGCCCATGTCTCCGTGGGTCTCAGCGGCATCGCCAAGGGCGGCGGCGGGGGCGTGCAGGCCAGCCAGCAAATGACTTACGATCCGGCGACCGCTGCCGACATCTTGCGCACCCGGTTTGTCGATCGCTCGCGGGCGGTGGGGGTGGATTTGCAGAACGGGGGCGTCACCTATGTGGCGCCGGGAGAATTGTCGGTAGGGAGCGGGGATTTCCCGTATCGCCTCAGCGCAAACCTGATCTGGCGCGGTGGCCAGCAGACATCCGACGCGTTCGGTCCGGTGGTGCACACACAGCCGGCCACGCCATGGACTAGCAATTGGCAGAACAATTTGACCGTCTCGGGGAGCGGCATGGAGGCGATGGGCGCCACCGACGTGCGCGCCGCCGCCGGCACGATCGCCGCCTTCCTCGCCCAGCAGGATGTCTACAAGGCCGCAGCGAGCGCCCAGCGCGACGTGACCGGCGTGCTTGTGGGCGCCTGGTGGACGCGCCAGCTTAGTGGCAATGTGGTCACCGTCTCGGTTGGCGCGGACACCCGCCAATTCGTGCGCGGCGTGAACGGTCAGTTTTTTCGCCCTGGCGGGGGCGAATACGCCACGCTGACCCAGACCGGCCAGCGCGTCGCCGGCACCGATTCCTGCCGCTCCAGCACGCCTTACGTGCTCACCCGCGGCTGGCTCTATGACGGGGTTTCGTTCCAGGTGACCGGCGCGAATGGGGACGTGCAGAATTTCATGTTCTGGAAGCGCACGCAGGGGGCCACCAATAATTGCCCAGCGCATTTGCACGGTTTCCGGCTCACGAATTGGACGTTTCCGCGCGGGGTGAGCGTCAATCTGGTCTACCAGGCGCCGGACGCGTTCTCGCTGGAGAATCTGGTGGAGGTGAACAATTCGCTGGGGCGGCGGATACGCTTTGCTTATGGCGGCGCGTCGGGGTTGCCGTTTGCGCCGTCGAGTTTCGACAACGGGCTCTCTGGCGCGGATTTGCGCACCACGAGCATTGGGGTGAACGGGTCTGGGCAGGTCGTTGTCACCGATGCGGGCGGGGCGACGACGCGGATCGCGACCTCGGTGGTCGGCGAAATCCATCGGCTCAACGAGGTGTACGACGCCGACGACGGAGCGCTTCCCTCGCTGCGCTACAGCTACGATTCGCTGGATCGGGCGATGGAGGCGCGCGACGCGGTTTCGTTGCAGCAGGGGCTTGGCGTGCGCGAGCGCTACCGCTTCCGCATCGCGCCGGGTGCGCGCGGGGAGCGCGAGGATCCGTTGGGCGGGCGCTACACAATGCTCTCCAACATTTTCGACAGCGGCGGCGTGCGCTCGAGCCGCAGCATTGACGAATTGGGCCGGGTCACCAGCACCTTCTTCGACGGGCGCGGGCGGGCCACCGGCTACACCTACCCGGAACTGGACCGCGAAACGCTGGTCTACGATGCGCGCAACCGCGTCGTCTCGATGACGCGCGTGGCCAAGCCAGGTTCGGGGCTGGCGAACCTCGTCATCGCCGCGACCTGGAACGACACGTGGAACAAGCCCGCGAGCATCACGGATGC
>CADEDG010000102.1 GCA_902826035.1 uncultured Alphaproteobacteria bacterium | reverse complement strand
TCGATGCCCGCGACCGACATCGGCTGGATCATGCGGATCGAAGGCCGCGCCTTCACCGCGCTGTCGAGCGCGAGCCGCACGTGGCGCGCCTCGAGCATCAACCCAAGCGGCTCGTCCGTATCGTGCAACTCAGAGCGGTCGAAATGCAGGTGCAGCAGCGAAGGTCCGCCACGGCGGCTTCCCTGCCCGAGCCTGCCGTCAGTCACCAGAATTCGTTCAATTGATTGCGCAACCGGCTCGAGCGCCGCGCCCATGCCCAAGGCGCGCCACATCCGAAACGAAGCGAATGCGATCGCAAAAGCGCGCCCGTCGAACGCCGGCGCCAGAGTCTCAGCTGGTTTCGCTGCGTCAACGACAATGACCCCGGCACCGGCCTGATCCAGCGCCAGCGCCAAAGTCTGCCCCACCAGCCCGCCGCCGCTGATGATCACATCTGCATCGAAGCGTCCGTTGCTCATGGGCAATGATAGCGCCGAGCGCGGCGCGTCGTCCATGCGGCTTGATGCGCGCCAGAGCGTGGGTCGAGCCACACCCGTCGCATGAATGCCGCGGTAACCCTCTTCGCGGCGAAATCTTCACGGCTCATTTACCGGCAGGGACAAAAGTCCGCCCGTACCTCCGGGGCAGAACGAGCACCGCCATCCATGACCGACGACGCCTATTCCGCTGGGGGAAGAACCGCCCCCGTCGCCCATTCGATGGCGGCTCGCGTCGCGTTGAAGCGCGCCGCCTTGTCCGTGGGCGCGGCCATCTTCGGCGCCTATGGCCTGGGCGCGCTGCTGACCTATTCCCCGGAAGATCCCAGCCCCAACGTCGCAAGCGACGCGGCGACCCACAACCTCTTCGGCGGCCCCGGCGCCTTCCTGGCCGACCTGTTTATGCAGACCCTCGGCGCCGGCGCGCACTTGGCGATGGCGGCGTTCCTGGCCGCTGGCGCCCTGCGCATCGCGCGCCGCCAATTGGTGACGCGCATCAATGGCCGGCGTATTCTGTTTGCGACGCTCGGCGTCATTCTTCTCGCCGCGGCCGCTTCCGCTATCCCCACTTACGAGGGCTGGCCGCTGGAGAGCGGCTTCGGGGGCGTCATCGGCGACGGCGTAGCGGGGATTTTCGGCGCGTTAATGAGCGCGCCGGGTTTGCCATTTCCCCAGGTCTTAACTGGATTTCTCTGCGCCATCGGCGGATTGCTGGCGATTGGCTGGTCGTTCCAGGTGCGCCCAGAAGACGTGCGCCAAGCCGCCGCCATTGCTCGCCGCGCCGCGGTCGGCGGCGCTGGCGCAGCACAACGCGCGATCGGTTACGTCGCTGAAAAAACCCGGCGCGAGGATGCGCCTGCGCCGCGCGAGCAGATCCAGGAGCGCGGCGAGGAGCGCCGCGCCGAAGCACGGCCGCGCCCGATGGTTCCGCGCGAGCGAGCGCCCGCGCGTTCGGAGGAAGCAGCGCCCGCCGCCCAGCGCAAGCCGCGCGCGGAGAAGCGCAAACCCGAACCGCAGAGCGCGTTCCGTTTTGGGCGTCCGTTCGAATTGCCGGAAGCTGACCTGCTCACCACGCCGAAAGCGCGGGTGACGCAAACCGACGCGCAGACACTGCACGCAATGAGCCGGCAGCTCGAAGGTGTGCTCGCAGATTTCGGCGTGCAAGGCGAGGTGTTGAGCGCGCGCCCCGGCCCGGTGGTGACCTTGTTCGAGTTCGAGCCGGCGGCGGGCGTGAAATCCTCGCGCGTGATCGGCCTTAGCGACGACATCGCCCGTTCCATGAGCGCCACCGCCGCGCGCGTCGCCGTCATCCCCGGCCGCAACGCCATCGGCATCGAGCTTCCGAACGGCAAGCGCGAAACCGTGTTCCTGCGCTCGCTGTTGAACAGCGCCAGCTTCGTTGGCACGCAGGGCGATCTGCCGCTGGCTTTGGGCGAGACCATCGAAGGCGATCCCTTCGCCGCCGATCTCACCAAGATGCCCCACCTGCTGATCGCCGGCACTACCGGCTCGGGCAAATCGGTCGGCATCAACGCGATGATCCTGTCGCTCTTGTACAAGCACACCCCGGATGAGTGCCGCTTCATCATGATCGATCCCAAGATGCTGGAGCTCAGCGTCTATGAGGGCATCCCGCACCTGTTGCATCCGGTGGTCACGGATCCGAAGAAAGCCGTGGTGGCGCTGAAATGGACCGTGCGCGAGATGGAGGGCCGTTATCGCTCCATGTCCAAGCTCGGCGTGCGCAACATCACCGGCTACAATGAGCGCGTGCGCGAAGCCCTGGAGCGCGGCGAGCGGCTCGAGCGCACCGTGCATGCCGGCTTCGACCCCACCAGCGGAGAGCCGATCTACGAAACCCGCGAACTGCCGCTCGAGCCGATGCCATACATCGTCGTTGTTATCGACGAGATGGCCGATCTGATGATCACGGCAGGCAAGGAGATCGAAGCCGCGGTGCAGCGCCTGGCGCAAATGGCGCGCGCGGCCGGCATCCATGTGATCATGGCGACGCAACGGCCATCGGTCGATGTCATCACCGGCACAATCAAAGCGAATTTCCCGACCCGAATTTCTTACCAGGTCACCTCCAAGATCGATTCCCGCACAATCCTCGGCGAACAGGGCGCGGAACAACTCCTCGGCATGGGCGATCTTCTGTTCATGGCCGGCGGCGGACGCATTCGCCGCTTGCACGGACCGTTCGTCACCGACGGCGAAGTCGAGCGCGTGGTCGACATGCTGAAAGCGCAAGGCGCGCCGCAATATCGCACCGATGTCACCGAGGAGCCGCGCGAGGCAAACGAAGCCGACGAGCCGGAATTGTTCGACGGCGACGGCAGCGACGGCGATTTGTTCGATCGCGCCATCGAGATCGTCCGCCGCGACCGCAAAGCGTCAACGTCCTACCTGCAGCGCCGCCTCTCCATCGGCTACAACCGTGCGGCCACCATTGTCGAGCGCTTGGAAAAAGAAGGCATCATCTCCACCGCCAACGGCGCGGGAAAGCGGGAGATTTTGCTGGATGAGGTTGGGGACGATTAGGGGGGCGGGGCAGCTGAGCGTTCAGCTCTGCCGCGCCCGCTCGTTGAGCGCGATTACTTCGCCGTTCGCGGCCAGAACCACAATGTTGAGCGCTGACGCTGAATCGTATGGCCGCCTTCTCTTAAAGATGCAGCCCGAATACGGGGGCCAACCCCATAAGCAGCGCGGAGAATATTCCCGCCAACGCCCCCTCAATTGCACCCACGAACGCGCCCACACCGACCGCGGTAAGCCCTTTCGCCCGTCGTGGGGGGCCGAAAGCCGCGCTCACACCACCTTCAGCGGCGCCTCGGGCGGCCGCGACGGGCGCCATGCCAATGAGCCAAGCGAGCACGCCGCCTGAAGCCGCGCCAGCTGCTGCTCCGGTGACGCAGCCGAAGGCGAGAAGTCCCGCGAGGAAGAGAGCGATTTCAAGAATCCAGCCAACGATATTGTCGTGTCCGCCCGCGCCGCCGCTAATGACCTGGCTGACAGCCGCTAACGCTTCAAGACCTGCGGCCCCAGTCGTCGCCACGGACGCGGTGTGAGTGGAAAGAAGCAACGCGGCGAAGCAAGCTGCGGCAAGGTTCACCGCTACCGTCGCGATGCCGGATACGATCGGCGCACCCCAAATCCCGGGCGAGACCAAAGCTGAAACTATTGGATCGGCATCCCGCCGCAGCGTGGCACGCCAAATGAGCGCCTGAGCGAGCCCTACCAGGGCGCCAACCGCAACGGCAGCAAACAGCGCCCCGCCTGCAAGGGGAGTGATGGCCATCTGCGAACCGAGGGCGGCGAACCCGCTCGCTGCGCCTCGCCAGATCCCCAACGCAAAAAAACACACACCTCCGACCGCGGAGAAAAACACTGTGCCAGCGAGACTCGACGGGGCGGCGATTCCGATGCCTGCGATGGCCACAGCGACTGCCCCCAGGATAGCCGTCAGTGGTTGTCGGCGCGACGCGCGCTGCCGGTCCTTCCTAAGTGCGCCCTCTGAATCGGGGCGCCGGATAGAACCCATGAAAAGCCCCTTGCGACCTATGCCGGGCTCCATCGTCCTTCGAGCCGCATCAGGTCCCTACGGGATGCCGGACCCGTCGTCGAGACTCTAACGAACGAGGCTTGCGGGGCGACACTACCGCCACCCCACCCGCATCGCCTGCTGCTCCGCGTCCGCATCGAGCGGATCGCCAGCGCGCCTTCGATTGGCGGCGCTCAATATGATCTCCGGCAATTCACCAGCCGCAGTCGCGTAACCGGGCGCATCCGCGCCGCCATCGCTCGCGGCCAGCGCGTCGATGCGCCATTGCCCGCCTTGCCCGCACGCCAATCCGGTGGAGGCGTCGAGTTTGAAGACGCGGCAATAGCCGCCTCCTTCGTCGGGAATGCTCATCGCGATCTGGATTCGCGCGCCCTCGTTCGCGCCGGCGGACTGGGCGTCCAGCGCTTTGTCCAAATCCCCGCGCGCGACGATCACGCCATCCGCGCGCGCGAACATCGCAGCGCCGTCGCCAACGCTTGCCCTCCCCACCAGGAACACCAAAGCCGCGCACGCCGCCGCCGCCAGCATGTAGAGCGGTCGTCGCGCTGCCTGCGGAAACGCGATCACGCTCGCACTGCGGCGAGGCGGGTTCGCAAACGGCGCCAGCAAGCGCTCTGGCGTTTCAAGCTCCAATTGTCCGCCAAAAGCGCCCTTGAGCGCGGCCTTCGCGCGGCGCATGCGATCGAGTTTCAGCGCCAAAGCCGGATCAGCCTTCAGCGCAGCCGCCACGCGCTCAGCTTCCTGGGCAGGCAATTCGTTGTCCGCAAAAGCCATGAGCGTTTCTTCGTCGATACTCATGCCCTGTCCTCGCCCAACACTTGCGCCTCGATCGCGGCGCGCGCGCGCACCAGGCGGCTGGTCACCGTGCCTTCGGGAATGGCGAGAATTTCAGCCGCCTCGCGATAGGTGAAGCCTTCGATCTGCACGAGCGTAATCACAATCCTCTGTTCCTCCGGCAGCGTCGCAAGCACCTGGAGCGCCTTCGACAAAGTCAGCGTCGCTTCCATCGCGCTGCGACCATCAATTCCAGCAGCATCCGCATCGGGATCGCTCACCATTACCCGCTCGCGTGAGCGCCGCGACCGGATCTGGTCGATCCACAAATTCTTGGCGATGCGAAACACCCAGGCGTCCAATCTGGTGTCCGGCCGCCATTGATCCAGCCGCAGCAGCGCGCGCTCCAGCGTGTCCTGCACCAGATCGTCCCCATCCGCCCGCGACCCCGTCATCGCCAGCGCGAAGCGCCGCAGGCGGGGTATCAGACCCATCAATTCCGTCCGGACGTCGCCGCTTGGCGGGTTCTCACCGCTTGGATCTTGCATCGTCTGCTTCCACAACGAAACCGGGCGGGAAATCCATCCAAGCTTAATGCTGAATTTGCTGTCGGTTGGGGGATGAGTCCACGCCCGGCGCGCGTTATTCTCGCAATAGGCCAACCGGTATCGCGTATGAAACAAAAGCTGAAACTGCTCCGGGCCGCTTTGCTGTCGGTACTGGTGCTCGCCGGCGTGGAGCTTGCGGGCGGCCCGCAGCTCTGGGCGTCCGGCGGCGGCGAAGCGCAAGCGCAGACGGCCGCCCAGCAACGACAGGCGCGGCGTGAGCAGGAGCGGCGCCGACAAATCCGCCGGGCACGGGCGCGCCATCGTTTGGCGCTGTGGCGTGAGCACGTGCAAGAGCGTCGGCGCGCAAACCCCGACCGGTTCGACCGCGGCCGCCGCGGCGAGAACGTGCTGCGTGCGCGCATCCTGGCGATCAACCCAACGGAAGCCGCTCTGGCGCATGCGCGCGGCTTGCGTTTCGTGCAGATGCGGACAGCGCGCACCGAGGACCTCGGCCTGCGCATCGTGGTGCTACGCGCCCCGCCAGGGCTCTCGACGCAGGAAGCGCTCGATATCTTGCAGGCCGCCGATCCCGCGGGCGTTTATGATTTCAATCACGTCTATGACCCCTCGGGCGGACAAGCCAGCACCAGCGGAAGCCGCGCCGCGACCTCCCCCGCCAACGGCGCCGGCGCGCGCATCGGCATGATCGACGCGGGCGTCGCGCTCGATCACCCCGCGCTGCGCGGTGCACGCATAGAATCGCGCTCTTTCACGGATGAATCCAATGTCGCGCCAAGCGCCCACGGCACGGCGGTAGCCTCGCTGCTCATCGGCAATGACGGCGAGTTCCGTGGCGCGGCGCCAGGCGCACAACTCTACGCCGCCGACGTGTTCGGCGAGAGCGTCGAGGGCGGCTCGGCGGAAGCTATAGCAAACGCCTTGGCGTGGATGGCGCGCGAGCGCGTCGTGGTGGTGAACATCAGCCTGACCGGACCGCAAAACCGCGCGCTTGACGCGATTTGCCGCGCCATGATCGCGCGCGGACTTATCCTGGTGGCAGCCGCCGGCAATGACGGGCCGACCTCTCCGGTCGCCTTCCCCGCCGCGACCCAAGGCGTCATCGCCGTCACCGCCGTCGATGCGGCAAACCGGGTCTATCTTTCCGCCAATCGCGGGCCGCAGATTGCGTTTTCCGCTCATGGCGTCGAAGTCGAAGCGGCGATGGACGACGGGGATTATGACGTCGTCTCGGGCACGTCGTTTGCTGCGCCCATAATCACTGCGGCGCTGGCGCTGCGGGTTCGCAATGCGTCCACCCCCGAGCAAGCGATCGCGGCGCTGTCGCCTAGCGTCGTCGACCTTGGCGCACCGGGGCGCGATCCGATCTACGGCCTTGGCCTGGTGAGCGAGCCCTAAGCGCCCGCGAACCTGTACAAAATAATTCCGCGGCCATGGATGGAAACGACGCGGCGTTCCGTTGTGTGAGTGTAGGGACTTTCACAAAGGAAATTCAGATGTCGTTCACCAAAACGCTCTTGGCCACGGCGGCTGTGGCTTTGACCCTGGGCTTGGCCGTCGCCGAGGCGCATCCCGGCCATCACCGCCACCGCGGCAATCCCCCCGGCCCAGTCGGGGGCCCAGGCACCAACTGGCGCAATCCTCCAGGCCCCGTCGGCGGCCCTGGCGCTTCGCCCTTCTATCGCGGCTGGCACTACCGGGCGTGGCGCGGGCACAATTATTATTGGCATCCGCGCCGGCTCTGCTGGTACCTGCCCGACAACGATTCCAACCCGCCCGGCCCCGCCGGCGGCCCCGGCACCAATTGGGAAAATCCCCCAGGCCCGGCAGGCGGCGCGGGTGCATCACCGGATCGCAATCGCTGTAGGTGAGTGCTTGCGGATGGGGCTGGAACCCTCTCCCCCCGAGAGGGGGGGAGAGGGCAGGGTGAGGGGGCTGCGCAGACGGCAAGTGTTGTACACAACGCCGCCACATGGCCCGCTCGACGCCGGACCCAGCCGCTCCGCGTGCGCACCACTCCCCGCCCACCGGCGCTCCACCCTCACCCTACCCTCTCCCTCCCAAAGGAGGGAGAGGGGGCATGCTGGAGAAATTCAATCGCAGTGCGAGGTTGCTCGGTCCGTGGAGACTCCAGAACTGAGGCGCTAGTGACGCCACTCTAGGTTTGGCGTCACCATCATGCACCATTGCGAGTGCGCCCTCCGGGGGCAGGAAAACGGTCGCGCAGACCGTCGGCACCGTAGAAATCTTCGATCCTGTCCGCGAACCGGATCGCACTGGGCCGCCCGCCGGGTGGCCAGCCGATGCGACCGCGGACTTCGATTTCGCCGCCAGCCTGGATCGCTGCTTCGCTGGGGAAGACGAGCCAGTGACCTACGCTATCCCCGCCCGGGCTACGCGAGTCGATGCAAAGGCCCGGCACAGCGCTACGGACGTCATTCAGGTTTATGATAGTGGCTTCGTATGTGCTTACACCGTCGTGTTCGTCAACAATGCGCTCGTAACTCAGCGACAGCGGCTGCCAATGGAGTGCGCTCACGCGGTTCGGTCCGACGTTCGCGAGAATTTCAGCACCCGTTATGGCGTGCAGCAATTGCTCGTAGCGGTCACCGTCGAGCGGCGGTTGACCATGCGCGCGCCGCTTCAGTTCGGTTAACAATTCCAGCGAGCGCATGGGCGCATCGCCGACTAACGAAGAAACAGCGGCGGGATCAACGCCGCCGCGCGCGGCGATCGCGCCCCAGACTTCGAAATAGCCCATAACCGCGTAAAGTTCAGCCTCGCCCGCGATCTGCGTGCCGTTGCTCATGCCCAGCAGATACGCGCGCGCCCTCTTGGTTCCGCTAGGGCGAACACCATCCTCGATGAGACCGGCAGCGATCTCCGCGCGCGGGCAGCACTTCGGCGCGCGATCGCCGGTTGCGGCCCCCACGGATCAATGAACCTCATCAAAGCGCGCGCGCGCCCACAACGCCATACGGGCCAGATAATCAGACGCCACGTTTCCGTTGGGCAGTCTTATGTCGTGGCTTGCTCCCTGGAAGACCTCAAACTCATGGATGTTGCTACGGTCCCATGCAAAGGCCCGCTCAAAAACCTGACGAGAACGCGCGACCGGCACTAATTGATCGTCGGAGCCATATAGGACTAGGGTCGGTAGCCTCAGAGACTCGTAGTCGCGTCGATACGTATGGAAAGACGAGGCAGCGCGATAAATTTCAAACTGCTCTGGCCGCGCGGAGAGCGCGTCCGCAAGTTCCTGAGGGGCTAGAATTCGACCATCAGGTTTGATCTCATCCCAGTAGGGATGGGTGATCACGCGTTGAAACCATGGCTCATCGCGATGGCGGTCAACTTCGGCCTGCGCCGAGCGATAACTTGCCCGCCCTGCGTAATAGAGCGCGACCGCACGGTGCATACGGTCAGTTTTTTCGACATCAGCTGGCGATAGCCCCCAGCTGAGGGCCTGCATGTGCAAGAAGTACGAGACTTGCTCAAACGGATTTACACCGCCGGGACTAACAATGATCGCGAAGCGCAACGGCCCGCTGCCCCGGACTGCGGTCGGCGCAAACCATCCGGCTTGGCTGATGCCCCAAAGGCCAACGTGTTCAGTCTGCGAAAGCGAGCGTGCGTACTCTACAACGGCAGCAGCGTCTGCGCCGAGCGCTTCGAAGTCGCTTCCCGTAAGTTGCCCCGTGGAGCGGCCAACGCCGGCCTTATCATAGGCCAAGCTCCCAATGCCATGCGAGGCAAAAGCCTGTGCGATGATGCGAGTGTAGGACTCGTCAACGACGCTCTCACTCCCTGAACCCGGCATTAGCACGACGACCGGAAATGAACCTCTGCCGAGAGGTGCATAAAGGCGCGCTGAGAGTACATGGTCTCCTGCCGGCACCGTGAGGTCGCTTGTCGTGTAGGCGCGATCGGCGTCAGCGACTTCTTCCGGCGGTGGGGGCCCAGCGTCCAATTCAAATGCGATCCCCGCGATTAGGTCTGCAGGCGGTGGTTCGAACGAAATCACAATGACGGCGGGCGTCCCCGACGCCCCGAGAATTTCGATGCGCAGCCCATCGGGTGTTTCGGCAATATTTCCCACTTCGAAGCGGCCGAATGCAGCATTGACCCGAGAAACCAGATCGGCGCGCTGTTCAGGTGTTCTTCGCGCCAATGCCTCGGTGGAAAAATTCGCCTGCGCGGCAGATTCGAACGCCTCCGCCTGTCCCGAGGCTAGTGCGCTAATGACAGCCTCAGCTCTGCTGCGCGGGGTGACTCCATGATCCTGGGCAAGTGCGACTGTCATGCATAGCATTGCAAACGCAACCGCCACACTGACCCACGTGACAATAGCATCCTTGACGAGCGCTGGACGGCGAGGTTGGGTTGCGGCTTGCCTCTTTGACACGTCCACCGTCATTCGCATCCCATCCTCCGCTGAATATCTAGAACGCGGATACCACGCAGACGTCGATTGGTTGCGCGGAGAAGCCGTGTTTGC
>CADEDG010000101.1 GCA_902826035.1 uncultured Alphaproteobacteria bacterium | reverse complement strand
GGGATGGTGACGCGCTTGCCGTTCACCTTGACGTGGCCGTGGTTCACGAATTGGCGCGAGGAAAACACCGTCGGCGCGAATTTGCAGCGATACACCACCGCGTCGAGCCGGCTTTCCAGCAGGCCGATCAGGTTTTCCGCGGTGTTGCCTTTGCGGCGCGCGGCTTCCTCGTAGGTCTTGCGGAACTGCTTTTCGGTGATGTTGCCGTAATACATGCGCAGCTTCTGCTTCGCCACGAGCTGCAGGCCGAAATCGGAAGTCTTGCCCTTGCGGCGCTGGCCGTGCTGGCCCGGGCCATATTGGCGCTTGTTGACCGGGGATTTCGGCCGACCCCAGAGGTTCTGACCGAAACGGCGATTGGATTTGTATTTGGCTTGGATACGCTTCGTCATGGGCGCGCGCGCCCTTTCTTTCACTCTGACGGGGCCCGGCGGCTTTACAACAAAGCCGCGACTACCCTGGCGGTCCGCCCGTCACCCAGTATGCCGCGCGGGCGCTAGGCCCGGCGGAAAGCGGGGCTTTTGGGGGAGCAAGGGGGTAAAGTCAACGTGCTGGTTGGGGTAAACCGCTCCCCAAGGGCCCTCAGAAAGTTTCAGGTGGACACGGCAACGCCGCGAGCGCTAGCAACGACACCGGCATGGTATAGCTCGTTCTATTGAGTGATCGAGCCCCAGTCAGGCATGGAAACCGCCTAGCTCTGCAATAATGGCTCGGGGGCCGCGCTGGTTCGAAAGGACCAGAACACCGTGGCCCCTAGACTGGGAGCCCTGCCCCCTTTCAAAGCTCGCAAGCTATCCGAAACCCAATTCTTTGTGGACAATCGGGCTTCGTGGGGGATACCCCGCGACTCGCAGAACGCAGGCGTCGGTAGTCGCTAGCGAAGCACCCCCCTCGCAGGACTTTCTTGTCACTCTGTGGGGTGTCCGTCCAAGGCGTCTGGTCGGTCCGCGAGCCGACGTAGCTCTCGTGATAGCAATCCTCGACCCACTCCCAAACGTTGCCGTGCATCCCAACCATGCCAAACTGGTTCTCGAAGCATGTGCCGACAGGTCGGGCTGCGTCTTCTGGCCACTCCATCGAATTTAGTCCACGTCGCTCAAATCGAGGTTTGTAGTAGCGGTTAAAGTGGCCTTGCTGGAACGTAATCGTGTTACCCGTTGCGAAGCGCGTTGTCGTTTTGGCCCGACAACACCACTCCCATTCCGCTTCCGATAACAACCGATATCGCCTGCCACTCCTGGCGCTTGCCCACGCGCAGTACGCTTTGGCATCATACCAAGACATGCCCACAGCTGGATACAGTCGCTGACGAAAACTCTGCCACTCATGCTGATGGTTGAACCACGTTAACCAACCCTCGCCTTCATCTCGTCCCGAAAGTTCACTCTGGAGTTTTTGCTCGGGAACTACCACCGGCTGCAATCTCAAGCCGCTTTCGCAGGCGCGATTCCATTCGAATGCTGTAATCGGAAATACCGAGGCGGCGATTTGGTTAGCGATGGTTACACGCTGAACTGGGCGTTCGTTTGTTTGGGCTCCGCGTTCATCTTCGGGACTCCCGCGTTCAAATCGCCCCCGCGGTATTGCGACCATCAACGGCAGGGAATCATCATCGCGAAAAGTGTCGCCCTCAATGAATATTTCTCGCTCAACCTTTAGGGTGGCACGCCGCTGCTCCGCCTCAAGGAGCGCCGCCTTCACCCGTGGAACCAAATGCTCTTGCAATTCCCCGCGATAATTCCGCGCCGTGATGGGTTGCGCGTGCCGTCTGGCAAAATCCGCTATCGACGGAGGAAGCGCATCTGGCATCCTTGCATGGTCTAACAGGACAGGGATGATCGCGACGTGCTTCAACGACAACGCAAACTCGATTTCCATTCGCACGTAGTCCGAGGGTACGCCGTCAACCAGCCAGTGATGTCCAACGAGGCTCAGCATTACCGAACAGGTCCGCAACGCTTCCCGTAGGTTAGTCTCAAAATCTGTTCCAGTTTCCAACCGATCAACATCGATAAACAACTTGCCGGGAAACACCTCGCTCAGTGTCTCGTGCATAACGTGAGCCGCGATTGCACTGTCTTGCCGCCGGTAGTTGATGAAGATGTCGCTCATCTCGACAATGTGCCCCTAAGCCCGCGCCTCCGCCACGCCGCGCCCTAGCGCCAGCGTCGCGGCCAGCGCGATTGCGTCCCCATCCAGCCCTGCCTGCGCGTACATGAGTTCCGGCTTGTCCTGATCCTGGAACACGTCTGGCAGTGTCAGCGTGCGGATTTTGAGGCCGCGGTCCAACAGCCCGTCGCGGGCGAGGAAGTGCAACACGAACGCGCCGAAGCCGCCAGCTGCGCCCTCCTCGATGGTGAGCAGCACTTCGTGCTCGCGCGCGAGGCGGCGGATGAGGTCCTCGTCCAGCGGCTTCGCGAAGCGCGCGTCAGCGAGCGTGGTGGAGAGCCCCATGGCGGCGAGCTTGTCGGCGGCCTTCAGCGCTTCGACCATGCGCGCGCCAAAGTTCAGGAGCGCAATCGTACTACCTTCGCGCACGATGCGCCCCTTGCCGATCTCGAGCGGCAGATGCGCGTCCGCTCCGAGCACGCCATCAGCGTCGCCGCGCGGATAGCGGAACGCCGAAGGCGCGTCATCGATCTGCGCTGCGGTAGCGACCATGCGCGAGAGTTCGTTGCCGTCGGCGGCGGCCATCAGCACGAAACCGGGCAATGCGCCAAGATAGCCGACATCGAAACTGCCCGCATGCGTGGGCCCATCGGCGCCGACGAGGCCGGCGCGGTCCATGGCGAAGCGCACGGGGAGTTTCTGGATCGCTACGTCGTGTACAACTTGGTCGTAGCCGCGTTGCAGGAACGTCGAATAGATTGCCGCGAACGGCTTCATGCCGTCTGCGGCTAGCCCCGCGGCGAAAGTCACCGCGTGTTGCTCGGCGATGCCGACATCGTAGGTGCGTTCGGGAAAGCGCGCGCCAAACAGGTCAAGCCCGGTGCCCGAGGGCATGGCCGCGGTGATGGCGAGAATTTTTTCGTCCTTCTCCGCTTCGCGGATCAGGCTTTGCCCGAACACTTTGGTGTAGGAAGGTGCTGCTGGCCCCTTTGCCTGCTCGCCGGTGACGACGTTGAACTTGGCGACGCCATGATATTTGTCAGCGGCGTTCTCGGCGGGCGCATAGCCCTTGCCCTTCTTGGTCACGACATGCACCAGCACCGGGCGATCGGTGAATTGCTTGGCGTTATTGAGGATGAGCGTCAGCGTGTCGAGATCGTGTCCGTCGAACGGCCCAAGATAATGGAAGCCCAATTCCTCGAAGAACGTGCCGCCGGTGACAAGCGTGCGCGCGTATTCTTCGGCCTTCTTGACCACGTCGTGCACGGGCGCGGGCATGTGCTCGGTGATGGTCTTGGCGGTTTTGCGGATGGCGCGGTAGGTCTTCGACGATGCGAGCCGCCCCAGATATGAAGACATGCCGCCGACCGGGGGTGCGATGCTCATGTCGTTGTCGTTGAGCACCACGATCAAGCGCTTGGTGGTTTCCGCGGCATTGTTCATCGCCTCATAGGCCATGCCCGCCGACATCGAGCCGTCGCCGATCACGGCGATGACGTTGTTGTCCCTGCCCTCGCGGTCGCGCGCCACCGCGAAGCCGAGCGCCGCGCTGATGGAAGTCGCGGCGTGTGCCGCGCCGAACGCATCGTACTCGCTCTCGGCGCGCTTGGTGAAACCAGAGAGGCCCCCGCCCTGGCGCAAAGTACGGATGCGCTCGCGCCGGCCGGTGAGAATCTTGTGCGGGTAGGCCTGGTGGCCGACATCCCAGATCAGCACGTCACGCGGGGTGTCGAACACGTAGTGCAGCGCCACCGTCAGTTCGACAACGCCCAGCCCCGCGCCGAGATGCCCGCCCGTGGTGGACACCGCGCTGATGGTTTCGGCGCGCACTTCGTCGGCGAGCTGGCGCAATTGGCTCTTCGGCAACGCCCGCAGATCGGCGGGAAATTTGACCTGATCGAGCAAAGGGGTCTGGGCCATGGGTTCTCGGGGCTTCGGTCGGGCGTGAGCGAAGCTAGCCCCGATTACCGCCGCTGGCGACTGGTAGCTGGCAGCGCGGGGCGGGGTTTTTGGGGGCTTCATGTGCGGCGCAGCGGCGCAGGGGCGCAGGCCTCACACCTTTCCGCGCCCCTTCACCGCCGGCGGATCTTCCAGCGGCTCTGGCCATTGCTTGATGCGCTTCATCAAACCAGGGATTTTCAGCCGGCCTTCGGGCCGCGTTTGGCCGCGCACGGAGGCGCCGGCGATGTGTACGGTTTCGGGGTCGCCGGACACAAGAGGATGCCACCAATAAAGATCGCGCCCGTCGGCGATCAGGCGATAGGCGCACGTAGGCGGCAGCCAGTCGAGCTTGGGGACATTTTTCGCGGTGAGTTTCACGCAATCGGGCGCGAGCTTCTTGCGATTGGCGTAGTCCTTACAGGCGCACGCGTTCGTATCGAACTGGTTGCAGGCGACGTCGGTGCGGTGGAGCGTGCCGGTGTCGGCATCCTCCAGGCTGATGACGCAGCATTTGCCGCAGCCGTCGCACAGGCTCTCCCATTCCGCGACGCTCATTTGCGCGAGCGTTTTCTGTTTCCAGAACGGAGCATCTTCTTCGGGCGCCGGCGCGAGCGTTGGAGGACTTTTCTTCATCGCTCCAATGCTCCCACGATCTCGATGTGCGGGCTCCAGCGGAATTGATCCACCGGCGTCACCCGCGTCAGCGAAAATCCGTACTCGACCAGCACTTTCACGTCACGCGCAAACGTAGCCGGATCGCACGACACGTAGGCCAGCTTGCGGATCGGCGCGCGGCCGATCTGCTCGGCCTGCAGGCGTGCGCCCGAGCGCGGCGGATCGATCACGGCGGCGTCGAACTTTTTCATCTCCAAACTTGAAAGCGGCGTTCGCAACAGGTCGCGCCGCAGAACCGAGACTTGGTGCAACGCTCCCCCCGCGCCATCGGCGGCGCGCTTCAAGGCCGCCAACATCTCCTCATCGGTTTCCACCGCCAGCACCTCCGCATGCTCAGCAAGGCGTAGCGCGAACGTGCCGATCCCCGAGAACAGATCGATCACGCGGCGGGCCCCGTTCAGCGCCTGCAAAACAATTTGCGCCAAAGTCTCCTCGCCCTCGGCCGTGGGCTGCAGGAAAGCGCCCGGCGGGGGGTATACCAGCGCCCGTCCCATAAGCAGCGCCGGGGCCGCGCGCGTCACCAGTGTTTCGCCGTCGAACGACAAGCGCGCGAGGCCGATTTCGGCGGCGGCGGCCACCAAGCTCTCGCGCGCGGCGCGGTCGAGCGAGGCGATTTTGCCGGCGCCCTTGATCGCCACATCCACGCCCGCCTCGGTGTCGAGGCAGGCCAAAGTGATCTCGCCCCGCTGCGGCAGCGCCGCTTGCGCCAGCGCCCCTAGCCGCAAGGCGCATGCTTGCAGTGCGGGCGTCAGCACCGGACATTCCGCAATTGGAGTTAGCCGCGCGCCGCCGCGTTCGATGAAGCCCACCCTGACCTGGCCATTCTCTCGCGCGGCATGCAGCGCAGCGCGCCGCCTTCCTGCGCCCCAGGCTTGGAGGGTCTGGTCCACAATCGCCCCACCCATGGCCCGCCGGGTCAGCGCCTGCACCACCTGCTCGCGCTTCCAGGCAAGCATAGGCGCCTCCTGCCAATGCTGGAGCTGGCAGCCTCCGCAACGGCCGAAATGGCGGCAGGCGGGCGCTTGCCGTTCAGGACTGGATTGCAGAACTTCCAGCACCTGGGCTCGCTCGCCCGCCACATTCGCCCGAACCCGCTCGCCGGGCAGGCCGTAGAGCGCATAAATCGGCCCCAAAGCGGTCTCCGCCAGAGCGTCCCCGCGCGACCCCATCGCCGTCAACGCCAGTTCGCGCACCTCGCCGGCTGGCGGCGGCGGGCGCCGGGAGGTGGCCCCGGGGCGGCTGCTTCGGTGCTTCATCTGGCGTTCATGTCGGGTCTGCTTCACTCCGCCAGACACACAGGAGCAACCCATGCGCGGTCAAGGTCTCTTCGCGGCTACAGCCCTGGCGGCGGCGCTGGCATGCGCACCCCAGGCGGGAGCGCAGCAATATCGCTCCTACCACGACGAGCACGTCTCCCAGCAGCAGCAATGCCAGCGTGAACGGACCAACAACACCGTCGCCGGCGCCGTGATCGGCGGGCTGGCTGGCGCAGTTTTTGGCAGCAATGTCGCCGAACGCGGCCATCGCGGCGATGGCGCGGCCCTTGGCGCAGTCGTTGGCGCCGCCGCGGGCGGCATGATCGGGCGCTCCAACGCGCGCTGCAACCAGATCGCCCAAGGCGATGCCGATCCGTACGCCGAACCCTATGACCCTTATAATCGCGACGGCCAGGCGCCGTACGACGATGGCAGCGGCCTCGAAGGCGGCCCCTACCAAGAATCTTCCTACGGCTATGGCGACGACAATTACGGCAGCGATTGCCGCATGGGCCAAATGATCACCAGCGACCGCTACGGTCGCGAACGCCGCGAGAGCGTGATGATGTGCCGCGGCAATGACGGCGTGTACCGCCCGCGCGACTAAATTTCTTCTCCCCCAAGCGATCAACTTCAACGCCCCGGGCGCCAATCCGGGGCGTTTTGTTTTCTCGGGCATTGCGGCGCGTGCTGTACAAGTGATCGTAGCGCTTTTGTTGGCGTAAAACACACCCATCCCCGGATGAATGCGCAGCATTCAGTCCGGGGCCTAAGATCACGAACCGTTCGCGATCTTGGGTCCCGGACTTCGCCCTCGGCGAATCCGGGAATGGGTGTTGAGGCGATTCAGGAAAAGCCCGCCCTTAACCGCGCCGCAACAACGCCAGCAATTCCAGATTTCCATTGCCGCCGCGTATTGGCGAGTCGATGGCCCGCACGAAGGCAAACCCCTCCAGGCGGTCGAGCGCGGCGATTGCTTGCTGCGCCGCTGCGCGTGCGACGTTTTCTTCCAGCACGCCCGCCTTCCCCGCCTTTGGCCCAGCTTCGAATTGCGGTTTGATCAACACGACGAGTTCCGCGACTTCGGCGGCGAGCGCGAGCGCCGCTGCAAGCGCCTTGGCTGCGCCGATGAAGCTCACGTCGCATACGATCAACGAAGGCGGCTCGGGTACTTGCTCGCGCGTCAGCGCTCGCGCATCCGTACGTTCGAGCGAGACGACACGGGGATCGTCGCGCACCGCACGGTGCAATTGCCCGTGGCCGACATCGGCCGCGTAAACGAGCGTCGCTCCCCTCGCCAATAGCACTTGGGTAAAACCGCCTGTGGAGGCGCCGACATCGAGGCAGATGCGTCCGCCGGGATCGATGGCGAATGCATCGAGCGCAGCACTGAGCTTCACGCCGCCCCGCGAAACCCAGGGGTGCGGGAAATTGACCTCAAGCTGAGCGGAGCTTTCCAGAAGTTCCGACGCTTTAGCCAACAATGCGCCATCGGCCCGAACCCCGCCCGCTTCAATCGCGGCCTGGGCTTTGGCGCGGCTTTCGGTCAAGCCTTTGGCCACCAAGAGAAGGTCAGCGCGCATGCGCGGCATCGCCCTCTCCTGTTCCAGGACGGCGCCGCTGGCAAGACACCCTCTTGGGCGCCCCCTTGATCGCAGCCGCCCGTGCGCGCAAAGCAGAGCAGCAGTATCATGGGAGGGACGCGCTGATGAATTCCGAGATTTCACGCCGGGCGCTGCTGGCTGGCGCGGCGGCAACTCTGAGTCTGGCCGCCTGCGGCAAGGGCGCGAGCAGCGACGCGCTTGGCGATCTTGACGCGACTGGCATCGCCGCCCGCATAGCCAACCGCAAGATCAGCGCCAGCGAGGCGCTGGAAGCCGCTATTGCACGCGCCGACCGCGTTAATCCGCAACTGAATTTTATCGCCACTGCAAGCTACGAATACGCACGCGGGCGCGCTTCTGCGCCGCTTACCGGGCCTTTTGCCGGCGTGCCTACCTTGATCAAGGATCTCGCGGACGTCGCAGGACTACCAACCCATTATGGCTGCCGCGCCTTCGCCAACAATGTCGCGCGCGAGCAAGCGCCCTACATGGACGCGGTGCTGGCGTCGGGCGTGACGCCGTTTGGAAAATCGACGACGCCGGAATTCGGCCTCACCGCCACCACAGAGCCACTACTCGGCGGCCCCACCAAGAACCCGTGGGATGTGGCGCGCTCCTGCGGTGGCTCCTCGGGGGGCGCTTCGGTAGCGGTGGCCGCACGCGTGGTCCCGATCGCGCATGCAAGCGATGGCGGCGGCTCGATCCGCATCCCCGCTTCCTGCAATGGCATTTTCGGCCTCAAACCATCGCGCGGGCGCACGATCCATGACGGCCGCGAGCAGGGTCCGTTGCCGATTTCCGTCAATGGCGCGGTGAGCTTGAGCGTGCGCGACAGCGCTCAATGGCTCGCCTCGACCGAGCAGAGCGGCGAGGGCGCGGTGTTGGCGCCTGTTGGGCAGGTCTCGGGACCGAGCGGCCAAATCCTGCGCATCGCGCTCTGCATTCCAGACTTCCGCGGCAGGGAACCAGATGCCGAAGTTCGCACGGCGACCGAGGCGGCCGCTGAACTTTGCCGCTCGCTTGGTCACGAAGTGCGCGAAGCGCGCCCCACTCTCAACGGCCAGCAATTCAGCGACGATTTCATCCTGCTCTGGGCCGCAAGTGCTGCGGAAGTGGTGCAATTGGTGCAGGCAAGCGCGGGGCAGACCCCGCTCGACCAATTGCTGGAGCCGCTGACGCTCGACCTCGCCCAGCATTTCGCCAGAAACGCCAATGCAATCCGCGATGCAATCGGCCGGCTCATGCAGGTGGAGGCCGCCTATGCCGCATTCTTCGCGGACGTGGATGTGCTCCTCACGCCCGTGCTGGCGAGCCCGCCGCTGCCGTTGGGCGAAATTTCGCCGACCCTCGGCATGGAAGTCGGGTTCGCGCGCGTGCTCGATTATGTCGGTTACACGCCACTGCAGAACGTCGCTGGCGCCCCGGCGATGAGCGTGCCGCTTGGTTGGAGCCAGACTGGCTTGCCGATTGGCGCGCACTTTTCCGCAGCCAAAGGCCAGGAGCGGCGCCTGCTCGAACTCGCCTATCAACTCGAAGAAGCCAAGCCCTGGGCCGACCGCAAACCGCAGGTCAGCGCCGTTTGATGCACCATACTCCCGCCCCGATTGCGCGCTACCGGGCGAAAATGTTGCGTCGCTCCGCGCTTTGCCTGCTCGCGTTTGCGCTCCTGGCCGCGCCTGCTGCCGCGCAAAGGCGCCAACAGGGCGAAGCCACAGGCGAGGAGCGCCGCCCTCCCGACGCTCCGGTCACTGGCGAGGCTTGGTATTCGGCGCAATTGCAGGAATTGGCGGAAGTGTTGGGCGGCGCGCACTATCTGCGCATCACCTGCGAGGGTCGCCGCGACCAGCGCTGGCGCGATTACATGCGCCGCGTGATCGACCGCGAGCCCGAGCACAACGGCGAGATGGTGGAAGCGTTCAATCGCGGCTACCGCAACGAGGAATCACGCTTTGAGGCCTGCGACGAAACTGCGCGTCAGGTCGAGGCCGAATTGCGCGCACGTGGCCTGCGGGTCGCACGCGGCCTAAGCGCCCGCCACGCCGAATAGATGGACGAAGCCGAACAAAAACGCCGCGCGCTCGAACTGGTGCTCGAAGCCTGGGACAAAGCCTTGAGCGATGGCGTCGAGGCCGAGATCGTGGCCTCCGTCGCAATTTTCGCCGCGCTCGCCGACATGGTCGAGCGCCACGGCGCTGAGGCGGTCGCCGAGTTTTGCGATACGCTACCTGCCAAAGCGCGCGCGGGCGAATTCACGCTGCGCCAAGATTAGCGTCGGCCTTGCGCTTGCGAACCGCGCCCCCTAAACCCGGCGGGGCGAGCCCGTAGCTCAGTCGGTAGAGCATCTGACTTTTAATCAGGGGGTCGCGGGTTCGAATCCCGCCGGGCTCACCAATCGCAGAAGTGTCCAGCCCGGAGACATGGGTAACGGATTGTACCTAAGACATGGGTGACACCC
>CADEDG010000100.1 GCA_902826035.1 uncultured Alphaproteobacteria bacterium | reverse complement strand
TATGGCCCGGCGCGAACTCGGTCGGATAGATTTTTGTACAAGCGTTGTTTTTGCTCGCTCTATCGGCGTTATTCGCGGGGTTGGGGCGGAGATATCCTGCAATCAGGCGGAAGCGCCAAGGACGCACGCTCATCGCGCGGCAGCCGCCAATCTCTCACAGGAGCTCGCGTGAGCGTGTGTCCCTTCGACCCGTCCCCTCGACCGGTGCGCTTCAGAACGCGCACTGCGTCGGCGCCGCGAGGCAGTCGGTGCAGGCGCGGTTTTCCGGCGCGTCGTCGCCCAGCAAAGAAGCGAACCAATCGACGAACGACGCGCTTCCCGATTGCTCGCTGTAGAACAACCGCCTGCGCAGAATGGTGTGGGTCTCCCCCGCGGCCAGGTAGGAGCGGAAATTTGGCGTGCGTTGGCGCTGCTCAAGTGTGGCCGCCATCGCTTCGGTCCAGGCGCTGCAGGTGCGTTCCCCGCCGGTGAGCGCGTAATAGGCGCGCTGGGTGATGTCGGCGCTGGTGGTGTATTGTGCGAAGCGGTCGTGTGGGAAGTGCGTCGCGAGGCGCGCGATGGCGTCATCTCCATCTGTGCCGAAGATAGCTGGCGACGATCGATAGTTCCAAGCACGGTTGCGCAAGCCCGCCGATCCCGGCGCGCTCACGCCCTGGCCGGCATCGCCGAGCATGATTGCCTCGCCTTCGGGATAGGCGTCGCGGACGGCCGGGTAGTGCGCCGCCGCACCGTAAGCGCCGGCGCTGGAGCCGGTCACCAGCAAACGCCGGGGGTGGGATACGTGGCCGCTCATCCAATGCAGGATAGCGCGGAAATTGTCTCCGCCTCGATGCTGAATTGTGTAGGGCGCGCCGGTGTCGGGATCGGTATAATGGGCGGTGGCGGCGCCGATATGGACGTCGCCGGTGCAATAGGGGACGAACACGAAGCTCCAATCGCGCACCGGATTGCGCGCATTGGCGAGGTCGAAAATGCCCTGCATCGTGTTGGGATTGTCGCTTGGCAGTAATTCGGCTTTGTAAAGGCCGTCGTCATCGTTGCGATCGCGGGCGCGCCGCGGCACCGCGCAGGTGACGTCGTCCCAGCAGGCGCCGCCGCCGTCGAAGAACACCACAAGGCCGTCGGCGCGTCCTTGCCGATACCAAAAGCGATAAGCGGAATTGGTCTCCGGTGCGCCCGAGCAAGTTGGCGTGAACAGCTCGCCGTCAAGTCTCACCG
Source organism: uncultured Alphaproteobacteria bacterium (assembly GCA_902826035.1). Classification (GTDB taxonomy): domain Bacteria; phylum Pseudomonadota; class Alphaproteobacteria; order Caulobacterales; family Aquidulcibacteraceae; genus Vitreimonas. Next base: position 9,035 of record CADEDG010000100.1, on the reverse strand, counting down.
GGTCCGGGGTCACTTCGACCCAAGCTGATGACGAGGCGCCGCGATCGTCCTCGCCCGCCTGGGCGCTGCACGCCGCCAGCGCCAGCGCCGCCAGACAATGCCAAAGTCTCATCCCAGCCCCCAAGCCAATGCCGCGACAGGGCTCATCAAGGCCGATCGCGGCAAAGTAAAGGAGGCCGCTGCAAGGCGGCCTCCTTGGCGCAGTGCAGGATCGATCAGGCCGCGCGTTTTTTCGATGCGTAGTCGATTGCCGCGAGCAGGGCGTAGGCCAGACCGATCGAGCCCAGGATCACGGCGGGCACCAGGACTCCGCGATGTCCATCGTGATCGAAGCCATCGACGACAAAACCGACGCCCACGAACCCCGCGGCCAGCGCAAGCAGGATCACCGCGTTGCCGAGGCTTTTGCGGGCGCGATTGCCTTCGTCGAGCATGTTTTGGGTCAGCTGTTGCACCAGGTCGGGATCGAGGTTCTGCCCGCGCGCCAACGCCTGGGAAACGAGCTCATGAGCCGAGCGTTTGGTGCGTTCCTTGACGATAGTCGGCACCAGAATGATTGCGGCGAGGAAAGTGAAAAACGTGAACGGAACAAAGATTTCGGCGTCCATGTGCGGCTCCATCATGAAACAGGCGATCGCGCCCTGTTGCAGAAAGGATGCGCTCGCGCCGCGCTTTGGATGCGTTCAGGGCGCGCGCGCGATTTCAGTCGCTCCGAAGATGGTCTCGAACTCCGCTCGCAGCGCGGCATCGGCGTCGTCCATGTTCGCCGCAAGCCCGAGGTCGGCCAGGCTGGTGACGCCGATTTGTGGGCCGGAAACACCGCACGGATTGATGCCGGCGAAATGTTCGAGATCGGGGGCGACATTGAAGGCGATGCCGTGAAAGCTCACCCATTTGCGCAGGCGAACACCGATGGCGGCGATCTTGTCCTCGCGTGCGCCGCCGTCCCGGCTCACCCAGACGCCGACACGGCCCTCCCGCACCTCGCCCACGATATCAAAACGCGCCAGCGTGTCGATCAACCAGCGTTCGAGATCGCGAACGAAGCGGGTCACGTCGCGCCCGCGTTTGCGCAGGTCGAGCATCACGTAAGCGACGCGCTGGCCCGGGCCGTGATAGGTGAATTGCCCCCCGCGCCCGGTCCTGAACACCGGAAACCGATCGGGCGCGAGCAGGTCAGCTTCCTTCGCCGAGACCCCGGCGGTGTAGAGCGGGGGATGTTGCAGAAGCCAAACCAGTTCGCCCGCGCGGCCTTCCGCGATTGCCGCGGCGCGCGTCTCCATGGCCACGACCGCGGCCTGGTAGTCGGTAAGCCCTGGTGATGCAGCCCAGCCGATCGTGTCGTTCACGGCGTCTCAATCCTTTCGCGGCGATTGTAGCGAATCTGGAGAGACCTTTGTCGCAACGCAACCAAGTCCACAATGTCACCGTCGAGCTCAGCGTCCTGCTGGGGCGCTCGAAAATGCCGATGCAGCAATTGCTGAAGATGGGGCGGGGGGCGGTAATCCCGCTCGACACCAAGGAAAGCGACCAGCTCTGGATCCTGGCCAACGGCCACCCGATCGCACGGGGGGAAATCACCATCCAGGGCGACCGGCTCTGCATCACGGTAACCGAGCCCGCCGACGTCCCGGAATTCCACGCCGCCGCCTGAGGGGGGCGACTTAAGCCCCCATCATAACGAACCACGTTCAACCTTCGACGTGGGATCTGGCGGGCCTCCGGTCAGCGCGTAAATGCAAACCAAAGCCGACACTACTTGTAACCCGGAAAATAAGGGTTGCCCTGCCAACAAGGACGCAACTGCCGTTGCAATGTGCGCCACAAGCAGGAGAGTCCAACCGAGCCCTTTGCGCTTCACAGCAAGGGCGTAACCGCCCCAAATGAACGATAGAGACGAAACAACCTGGTAGAACGTTAGCATTCCAACGAAAAGACCCCACGCAAGCCCTACGGTGATTATGGTGAGCGCTACATTCATAGCTAGCTCAATCACACCTGAGGTTTTTCTCCGGGCCATCAAGCCATACAGCATTACAGCGAAAAATCCCAGTTCCGCGACGGCTAGTATTGTCAAGCCAATGGCATAAAAGAAGATCGAGCTCAGCACGCCAATTGCCATGCCGGTCGCCCATCCCCAGGCTTTTTCCCGCAGGAGCAACAACTTATTGATGATGCTCAGAACACCGAGAAACGCAGACAGTGAGAAAATCAAACTCTCAACGTCATATGTCAAAGCGACCCTCGTTGAATTCAATTACCTCCTGAAACTCCGCAACAGGCAATCGCTGATCCTCAGGCATCACATATTGGGTGAGGCAATTCGGCATCGAACAGATTTCAAGGAACGCTTTTTTCACAGCATCGCGGAGCGCAGGGTCTTCATGCGTAACATCCGTCGGCAAACAAGTGAAGTCAAGAAATTGAAAGGCCCACGGATTCTCCAACAGGAAATCTCGCTGCCACGCCGCCGGCACCCGCCATCCGTCGTTACCCGGAACCAGCCCCTTGGCAACGTGTGGTCGCGGTATCGCGCCGTATTCGTCACTCAATCGCTTCACGGTATCCACGGCAAGAGAAAGGCTCTCTTGATTGTCGTGATCAGCATGACCGAAGACCATGAGAGCTTCGGGTTGTAGGCCGAATTGTTCCCGAGCTAACGCAATGGCTCGCAAGCTGTTCTTGCTCTGAGGCTTGCGTATCGCCTTCCACACCTTTTCTGTTGCTCCATCAATCCCGAACCCGACCCGATCGAGCCCGATCTTTGCAAACTCCTCAATGAGATTAGGCGACTTCTGCTGCACCACCAGAAATGACGTTGTGGTAGACAAGCCACGGAAATGAAACCTGTGGCCAGGCCATTTGGCGAGGATACCGCGCACGCTGGCAACGAAACCGCCAAGAGAATCTGGAGTCTGAAACAAATCGAGGTTTGATAGGTAGAAGCTATTTTCTAAAAGGCCGAGTGCCTGTGACTTCTCCACTATTGTGTGGAGCTCAGCTTCGACACAAGGTAGCTGCCTGTATGCCTCGCGAACCCTGGGGTTCGTGTCGTTGGAACGGATGGCCGCACAAAAAGTGCACCGGAAGCGGCAGCCTTGTGAGAGATAGAGCGGGACTTCCGATGAAAAATACTTGCGAAACGTCTCGTCATCAAGCGAGCCGATCTCGTCACAAATAGAAACGCACTCTTGAGCAGGTGGAAACTGAGGCAACACCTGCCTTGCGACTAGTTCCTGCTCATTTGACGCATTGATCGTGTCAGCACCAAAGAGTTTTGCGAACTCTGACTCGGTTAGCCCGGAGACGCCTTGCCCGCCAACGATGAGCTTGGAAACGCCTTGCTCCCGAAGCTCTGAAAGGCGGGAGGCAACGACCGGAAAATACGGGCTACCAATGCAACTGACCCCCACGACATCTGCTTCACCTGACCACGGCGAGATGTTTTCGTCACGAACAACGACGCCAAAGCCAATCGTTCGCAATCTTGCTGCCATCGTGTACAGTGCAGTTGGAAAATATGTGTGCCCACAATTGTCTGATGTAACCCTACGCGCATAACAATGGCGAGGCTGGATCAGGACAATTGAGTTTTTCATGCCGCACTCAGTACCCTCGTTGAACTTGGACGCTGCCGTCTGGTCTCATATTGAAGATATGAAACTCCATACCTTTATTCTCGCCATTTCCATCAAAGTTGTATTTGCCAGCGGCGCCACTCTCTAGTGTAATATCCAGCTTGTGTTCCGTGACAAAAGCAGCCACCGCGCTACGGGTAAGATGAGGGGTGCCTTCGAATATCGCCGACAAAATTCCGTAGGTGTCGCGTCCGATATCGGTATATGCGGGCTCATTTACGTTGTTAAGTTCATCTACTGGCGTAAGAAAATACGCCACGCCCGGCATTCCGATCGACCGGTTCGTCAACTCTCTAACGGTGTTGCCGTCGGTCAGAATTATTGGGACACGGATATTCAGCCGACGCATGTCATTCAGAACCTCAAGGCCGCTGCTACTGGTCCCAACAAACACGAAGAAGTCATCTGAGCCGAGGTCGGGCCGAGCCGCTTCCGCCTCCAAAGTGGAAGCATCCAGATAGGTAACTGTCCTCGCCACCCCGCCGTTTTTTACAACCATATCCACCAGTAGGTCGGATAGGTTCTTGGAGTAATCTGGGTTGTCGTGATCGATAATCACGGTTACGCGGTGATCGAGCCCCGCTCTGCTTGCCATGAAACTCTTTATGACCCGAGCCTGGATGTCATTATTCGGAACCAATCTTAGGAGTTGCGTATAGTGCTCACGCGCCGCGGTCTCTGTCAAAGACGTCTCTGTTGCGATCGGCATAAGCAGCGTGGGCTTTGCCCCCTCAAACGCCAGTATTTCGGCAAGCATGATAGTTGTCGTTGTGCTGTCTGAATTGCCCACAATTGCAATGCAGTCCTTATTCACCAAACAATCATCGTGGACAGTACGCCGTATTCGTTGAGGTTCGCGCCCACCGATGAAGAATCTTATCTGAACGGGGCCGTTACCGGTGCTAATCACCGTACCCCTGCTCCTAATACCCTCCTGCAGTTCCTCTGGGATCGTAAAGTTTTCTTGTTCGTCCGACAGTATCACCGCCACGTATGGGTGCTCTTCCACAGCGCGCTCATAGTACCTTGTATAAACGGCACCACCAACAATACCGAGCACCAACAGGACGGCCGCCACACTCAATTGCCTTACCCGTGCTCCTGGGGCGAAGGCCGTCTTCAAAGCATTCACAAATCGATTGGGCACTCGAATTCCATCCTACAGTTCACTGGAACACAAGTTAGCCGCAGTATGGCCATCCCACAACTGGCGACTATCCTTGCCAAATCCCGGCTTCCCACCCTAAAGAACCCCGAGTGGGACGGCGGATTCGCGCTGGCCGAGCAGCCGGTGCGCGGGAGAGGGTTCAGACCAATGAAAATCAGCACGTTGCTGGCGGCGGCGCTTGCCTGTGTCGCCATGAGCGCGGATGCATACGCGCAAGACGCTCGCTTGGATCCGACCCAGGGCCAGGTTCACCTCGCGACCGGTTTCCAACCTGACCCCTACAACGTGCCGATCGTCTCTGGCGGATCGATCAATGCCGCCCAGACAATCGGCGGCCAGTGCGTAGGGTTCATTGCCAATGCCCCCGATTTCGACCTGTATTGGACCGCGGGTTCCGGCTTGCCGCTGGCGATCTCGGTTGCCTCGGACGCTGACACCACGCTGGTGATCAATGCACCGGACGGCCGCTGGTACTGCAATGATGACGGGGGCTTTAACGGCATGAACCCCGGTATCCGCTTCGACAATGCCCAGAGCGGCCTCTACGACATCTATGTCGGCACCTACGGCAGCCCGCAAAACCACGCCACCGTGCTGACGATTTCCGAACTGATCAGTAATTGAGACTTAGTGGGAGGGCGCGGGCCGGGAAGACGCTCGCGCGCTCGGGCTCGCGCCCTTGCCGGGACCTGGGCGGTCTGCTACCCCGCCGCCCACAAAATGCGCTCGTGGCGGAATTGGTAGACGCACTGCCTTGAGGTGGCAGCGAGTAACATCGTGGAGGTTCGAGTCCTCTCGAGCGCACCATCCTTCGCGCTACGCGCTTCGGCTGGCAGCCCAATGGCAAATCCTGAAGCGCGAAGGCTGCCCTCCGGAGCCTTAGCGAGGGGGGCAGGCTGGCTGGCCAACGCTCCTCGCCGACGCGCTACGCGCTTTCACAAATCGCTGGCGTCGGCCTAAAGTCGGTTTCTGCGCCACGCGTCCGTGAGTTCGCGGAAGCCGCCTTGGTCGATCTCTTCCGCGCGCGCTGTGGGCGATAGCCCCGCGGTATGCAACAGCGCCTCGGCGTCCGGTGTCAGCGCCTTGAGGGCGCTGCGGAGCATTTTTCGCCTCTGCCCGAACGCCGCGGCGGTGACCCGTTCGAGCGCGTCCAGGTGCGGGTAGGGATCGGCGAGGTTGGTGAGGTGAACGACTGCCGATGCGATCTTTGGCGGCGGCGTGAATGCGCGGGCTGGCACGGTGAACGCGAGCCGGCAATCGCAGCGCGCCTGCGCCAGCACGGCGAGGCGCCCGTAGGCGCTCCCGCCCGGTTTGGCGACGATCCGTTGCGCGACTTCCTTCTGGAACATCAAAATCATGTCGCCGCGCCAGGCGCCCGCCTTTAGCCATTTTACCAGCAATGGCGTGCCTATGTTGTACGGGAGGTTCGAGACTATCCGCGCCTCCAGGGTGCCAAGCAGCGCCGCCTCGTCCGTCGCCAGCGCGTCGCCATGGACGAGGCGCAGGCGTCCCCCGCTCCACTCCGTCAGCGGCTCAAGCAGGGGCAGGAAGCGCGCGTCCTTCTCGATCGCGATCACCGGGTCGGCGCCTGCCTCGAGCAGCGCGCGGGTTAGCCCCCCTGGGCCGGGGCCGATCTCGATCACCGGTTTTCCGATGATGTCGCCGGCGGTGCGCGCGATGCGGCGCGTGATGTTCATGTCCAGCAGGAAGTGCTGGCCGAGCGCCTTGTTCGCCCACAGGCCGTGCGATTCGAGTTCGCCGCGGAGCGATGGCAGTTCCTCGGCGTTCATGCCGAAGCACGGCGCGCAGCCATCGCCGCAGCCATGTGCAGCGCCGCACGAAAACTGTCGGCGCGCGCGACGCCCTTGCCGGCGATATCGAAGCCGACGCCATGATCCGGCGATGTGCGCACGATCGGCAGGCCCAGCGTGACGTTGACGGCGTCCCAGAAATGTAGAGTTTTGATCGGGATCAAACCTTGGTCGTGGTAGATCGCAATGGCGGCGTCATAACTCACGCGTGCGCCCTCGTGGAAAAGCGAATCCGCGGATTTCGCGTCGCCAATGTCCCAGCCTTCGCTACGCAAGATTGCCGCAGCTGGATTGATGATGTCCAATTCTTCGCGACCGATCCGACCGTTTTCCCCAGCGTGGGGGTTGAAGCCGCACAAGGCTAATCTTGGCTTGGCGACGCCGAAATCGCGCCGCAGCGCTTCGCCCGCGACGCGGCCGACATGAGCGATGCGGGCGCTGGTGATTTGTGCCGGAACCTCCGCCAGCGGCGTATGGATGGTGGCGAGCGCGACCTTGAGCTGGGGACCGGCCAGCATCATCACTGGTCCGCGCGCGCCGCTGTGCGCGTCTCCGTGTGTGAGGTGGGCGACGAATTCGGTGTGGCCGGGAAAACCAAAGCCCGCTTCTTGCAGCACGCTCTTCGCGACGGGCAGGGTCACCAATGCCGATGCGGAGCCTAGACGCACGGCTTCGACCCCGAGTTCTACGGCGCGAATGATCGGCTGGGCATTGGCGACGTGCGGCGTCCCTGGAATTTCTTCTCGCACGAGCGGAACCAGGAGCACCGACAGAATTTCATGGTCGAAGTAGCCAATCTCGGATGCGTCGGCGGCGACTTTCAGCCGCGGCGTTGGCAGCCCGAGGCGCGCACTTGCGCGCTCGAAAGCGCCCGGATCGCCCACCAGGAAAAATGCTGGCGCACTCCTGTCCGCCCACATGCGAGCCGCCAGTTCGAGTCCGATCCCGGCGGGATCGCCCATCGAAACCGCTAGCGGCTTCATCTCATTGACGCGTGATGATCGTGGCTTCGCGGCGAAGATTACGCAGATAGCGTTCGGAGAGCATGGTCAGCTCTTGCTCGCGCAGGCGACCCTCGATCTCCTGGCGATCAGGAACGGCCGAGCCGCCGGCTTCGCGGGCGCAGACAACAAAAGCGGAAGCAAGCTCGCCATCGACATGAACCCGCGACGCCGAGCCCACTGCAACGCCGGCAATGCGTTCCGCCACTACGGGCGAGAGGTCGGATTCGGCCGCTTGCCCCAGATCGATGACGCTCGCGTCCTGCACGCCTGAGATCGCGTCCTCAAGGTCGTCGCAACCGGAAATCCGACGTTGCACGCGCGCCAAAGCGTTCTCGCGCCCTGCTGGCGCCGTGATCTGGCGAAGGCGCACGAGCGACGTAGCGCCTGGAGGGGCCCCGGCGCGGCGCTCACGCATCGCAAGAATGTAGATTCCGTTCGGCGTGCGTATCGGGAGTGAGACTTGTCCCTGTTGCAATTGCCCGGCTACCGGCTGCAATTCTGGTGCAAGCTCGGCCGCGGAAATCCAGCCAATGTCGCCCCCGGCCGCCGCCGAAGCCGAGCGGGAGAACTGACGCGCGACCATGGGAAATGGGGCGCCGCGCTGCATTTCCTGCAGCAGCCGCATCGCGCCTTGTTCCATCTCGGAGAATTCCGCTTCGGTTTCGGCGGGCAGGAATATTTCCGAAAGCTGATATTGGGCTTGCGTGGCGCTGGCGGCGATACGCGCCTGCGTCTCGCGAACTTCCACCTCCGAAACACGCACGCGGTTTCCATAGAGCCCCGACATCAGCCTTTGCCATGCAATGTCAGCGCGCAATTGCGCGCGCAGGGTGGTGATCGAAATGCCTTGACTGGCGAGTTGTTGGGCAAGACCTCCCAGATCGGTCTGGTTTTGCCTGGCGATGTCAGCGATGCGACGATCGACCTGCTCGTCGGTGACCTCAACCTCGAAGTGCCGCGCCTCTTCTATCTGCAAGTGCTCGTCCACCAGGTCGCGCAATGCTTGGACGCGGGCTCGCTGCTCCATTTCCGGGGTCGATTGTATGCCCGCCGACACCAGCAAGAGGTTCGCGCGCTGGCGCACGTCGAACGTCGAAATCACCGCGTCATTTACGATCGCTGCAACGCCCTCGGCCAATTGCGCCGAAGCAGGCGCCGACAACGCCGCCACCCCCGCGAACAACGCCGCCGCGGCGACATGCTTCATCTGTCTCATATCTTCTTCGCTCCGACCTCAGCTCCCGCCGAATACCCCGAGCGAACGCAGACCGATCTTGATCTGCAGGCCCTCGTCGGGGCCGATGGTGCCGCGTTGAGTCTCTGAGCGGGTGTATGCGATCTCTAGAAAGGTGCAATCATCCTCGTAGATGGCGCGGATGTCCTGGCGCAGATTTATGTCTGAATCGAGGTCGCG
>CADEDG010000099.1 GCA_902826035.1 uncultured Alphaproteobacteria bacterium | reverse complement strand
GGTGTCACCCATGTCTTAGGTACAATCCGTTACCCATGTCTCCGGGCTGGACACATGTTTCCATGGAGCGGGCGATGAGATTCGAACTCACGACCCCAACCTTGGCAAGGTTGTGCTCTACCCCTGAGCTACGCCCGCATCCGTGGGGTGGCGCGATGCAAGTCCCGCGCCCGAGGGGCGGGTGTATCGCAGAAGGCGAACCCGAGGGCAATAGGGGGGCCTAACTGAGGCGCCATGCACCCGGCTACCCTCAGCCCCAAATCTCCCCAAACGCCCTCGCGAAGTTCGCGCCGAGCACCCCTTCCACCACCCGCTCGCGATAACCGCGTTTGTGGAGCGCGTCGGCGATGACAAGCGCGCGGTCCGGCCGGTTGAGGCCTTCGGTATAGGGCAGGCGACCGTCTTCTTCGGGGGCCGCGACCCCGGTGGCCCGGCGGCGCTCGGTCTCGGCGGCCCAGGCCGCGCGATCTTCCTCGGAAAGTTCGGAGGCGCCAAAACTGGTGTCGCTGCCGATGCCGACGTGATCCTCGCCGCACACGTCCAGCGCATGTACCATGTGGGTTATGTAATCCTCGAGATTGGGCTGGCGGCCTGCGGGCGCTAGATAGAAGAGATCGTAGATGCCGATGACGCCGCCCTTCTCGGCTAGCGCCCGGAGTTGGTCGTCGGTCTTGTTGCGTGGATGGGGATGCACCGCGGCGCACCCCGCATGGGTGATCAAGACCGGTTTCTGCGAGGCTTCGATGGCGGCGGCGGTTGTCGCCGGATTGGCGTGGCTGAGATCGAGCGCGACGCCGAGTGCATTCATGCGCGCGATCGCTTCGCGGCCGAGGTCGGTGAGGCTTGACTCTGGCGGGGACATCACGCCCGCGCCGAACGGCGAGGGTAAATTGTACGAGAGTTGCATGACGCGGACGCCCAGATTGCGGAACAGGTCAATGCGGTCGAGCTTGTCTTCCAGGCACGTCGCGCTTTCGAACGAGAAGATGATCCCGAGCTTGCGCGTACGTTTGGCCGCCGCGATGTCGGCGACGCTGCGGATTTGCATGAAATAATCGGGGTGGGCTTCGATGATGCGCTGATAGAGCGCAATTTCGGCAAGGGTATCCTCGAACGGCGCGTTGAATCCACCCATGGAGGTTTTGATGGCGCTCACCCCGGTGTTGCGCGCGAGATCGAGCACGGCCTGCGGCAGCGGCAGCTCCGCCGAAGTGATCGGCGGCCCGAGATTGCAGTCAAGCACGAGGGCGCGCCGATAGAGCGCACGCGCCGCGCGCGAAACCTCGTTGCCAGATTGGGCCCGAGCCGCGCCACCCAAAGCGGCGACGCCGAATATCGCTACCGCTCCTGACGCCATTTCCCTGCGATTCATGCGCGCTTCCCTCCACCGAACCAACTCACGTGCGCCATTTCGGTGCCCGCGTGACCATCAATCAAGCACAACCTTCTACACCCTCAATCCCCCGGCCCTGCGCGTCGCGGGGCCTTTAGCCGCCGGCGATTGACGTGCCCGTCCGGGGCCACGTGGCCTTCCGGCGTTCGGCCGCGGAAATAGTCGCGCTGCCAGCCGTTTTTGACCGCTTCCTCGTCCTTGTTCGACAGCTTGGTGAGGAAATTGGTGCGGCTTTCGCCCCAGGCTTTGTACTGACGCTCGAGCTCTGGATCGTCGGCGATAAATTTAACAATCGGCTCTACCGCGTCCATCTGCTCGTGCGGGATCGGGAAAATAAAGCAGAACGGCTCGTCCTTCTTGAACGAGATCATGCCGGGCCGGGTGAAGCGCCAATTCATGGTGAAAGGAAAAGGCAACCAGTAAGTCTCGACCACGCCGACCAAAGGCTGAATGCCGTCCTTAATGTGGTTGGGCGGCCCGCCGCACCAAAGGTCCCAGCCAGGCTCGGTGCGGAACAGATAGCCGGTGTGAAACGTCAGCACGCCGCCGGAAAAGTGCGACACCGCCCAGCGGTCCAAATGCGCCTTGGTGGTGTCGCCGTCGGGGTCGAGGCGGATGTCCTCGATGCGCGGACCGCCGTTCCAGGTGGCGGTGAACGACACCGGCGACAACAGCGCCCAGCCGGTGGTGTTGGCGACCACCAGCGGCAGGCAGCGATAGGGGTGCCGATCGGAGAAGCGGTCCATCCAATCGCGGTCAGGCGAGCCCGGGACCATCTCGGCGGGCTTCGGATCGACTTGATAACAGGTTAGTTTCATGGCGCATTCCTAGACGTTCCGGCGGGGCTAGGCCAAGCAGGTCGCGATGAGAAGCGCCGCCACCCCCGAGGACTTGTTCGCCCGGCTTGACGCGCTCGGCATCGCTCACTCTACCCATAGACACCAGCCGGTATTTACGGTTGCAGAGAGCGCCGAGATCAAGGCGCGCATGCCCGGGGGGCACACCAAGAATTTGTTCTTGAAGGACAAAAATGGCGTTCTGTTCCTGTTGTGCGCGCTGGCGGACACCGCAATTGACCTCAACGCCGTCTCAAAGCTGATCGGCGCGGGGCGTTTCAGCTTCGGCTCGCCAGAGCTGCTTGCCCACTACCTTGGCGTCACGCCGGGGTCGGTGACGCTGTTCGGCTTGATCAACGATGCCGAGGGCGCGGTGCGACTGCTTTTGGACGACGCGCTGTTCGCGCACGATCCGGTCAATTTTCACCCGCTGCGCAATGACGCCACGACTGCCATCAGTCCGGCCGCCATGCTGGTTTTTGCCGGCGCGCTCGGAAAGACGCCTACCCGGCTCCGCTTTGATCCCGACGGCAAGCCATCGCTGATTGAACCTGGCCGCGCTTCCGCCCATGTAGGGGGCGAAAAAAAGCAGGAAGACTCATGACTATTCTCGATGCGGGCGGCCCGCAGACTTCAGACATTGTCAAGGACGGTAGCGATCAGGGCTTCGTCGCCGACGTAATCGAGGCGTCGCGCACCGTGCCGGTGATCGTCGATTTCTGGGCCCCTTGGTGCGGGCCGTGCAAAACCTTGGCGCCGGCGATCGAGCGCGCGGTTCGCGCCGCTGGCGGCAAAGTGCGGCTGGTGAAAATCAATATCGACGAACACCCTGGCGTCGCCGGGCAATTGGGCGTGCGCTCCATTCCTGCGGTTTACGCCTTTGACAAAGGCCGACCGGTCGACGGTTTCACCGGCGCGATCCCAGACAGCCAGATTAAGCTGTTTATCGACCGCCTCTCCGGCCCCGGCGCCGAGGCCGACATCGCCGCGCTGTTGGAGCAGGCTGCCGAGAGCCTCGCGCTCGGCGATCTCGGCGGCGCAGCGCAATCCTACGCTGGAGCGCTTCAACTCGACCCGGCCAACACCAAAGCAATCGCCGGCATGGCGCGGCTCTATCTGCAAAGCGGCGACCCAGAGCAGGCGAGCGCTGTGCTGGCGATGGCGCCACCAGAGAAGGCCAATGATTCCGACATCGCCGGCGTGCGCGCCGCGCTCGAATTCGCGGCCTCGGCAGCGCAAGCGGGCGACACCGGCGAACTGGCGCTGAAGGTCGCCAACAATCCCGATGACCTGCAGGCGCGCTTTGACCTCGCCGAAGCGCTCTCCGCCCGCGGCGATCTGGAGGCTGCGAGCGAGCACCTGTTGGCGATCATCGCCAAGAACCGCGAATGGAACGAAGAAGCCGCGCGCAAGCAATTGCTGAAAGTGTTCGAAGCGGCGGGGCCGACTTCGGAACTCGCCAAGCAGGGCCGCCGCAAGCTCTCGGCGATTTTGTTCGCATGAGCGCGTTTGGCTATCGCAAGCCTGCGGACCTGCCGCAGACGATCCCGCTGTTTCCTCTTGCGGGCGCCATCCTGATGCCGCGTGGCGTGATCGCCTTCAACATCTTCGAACCGCGTTATCTCAATATGGTCGACGATGTGCTGGGTGGTAACCGAATTATCGGCCTGATCCAGCCGAGGGCCGGCGAAGAAGACGCCACCTCCCCATCGCTTGTCGAAATTGGCACGGCGGGCCGCATCACCGCCTTCACCGAAACCGACGACGGGCGTTATCTGATTACACTCACCGGAATCTGCCGCTTCGAATTCGAGCGCGAAGTCGATACCGACGCGCCTTACCGCCAGGCGATCGTGAGTTATGACGGTTTCTCTGGCGATTTCACCCAGGCGCGGGGCGAACGCATCGATCGCGACTCCCTGATCGCGACTTTGAAGCGCTACGCCAGCCTGCATGGCTTTCAAGTGGATTGGGGCTCGGTCGAACAAGCGCCGACCGAGACCATAATCAATGTCGCAGCGCAAATCTGCCCGTTCGATTCCGGCGCCAAGCAAGCCCTCCTGGAAGCGGTAGGCTTGGAAGAACGCGAGCGCACGTTGCTCGCGCTCCTGGAATGGGACGCCGCCGGCGACAACCGTCAACGGCCGATGCAATGAGCGAGCCGGACCCCAAACTGCTCGAAGTCCTGGTGTGCCCGCAAATGCGCACGCCGCTCCGCTACGATCGCGAACGCCAGGAGCTGGTAAGCTTGGCCGCGCGCCTCGCTTATCCGGTGCGCGACGGCGTAGCGATCATGCTGATCGATGAAGCGCGAGAATTGGGAGCCGACGAGTGAGCGCCCATCGCCCTTGGCCGAAGGATCTGATGTTCGACCGCGCCGCCAAGAGCCTGCATATTGTCTTTGACGATGATTCCGCGTTCGACATTCCGTTCGAACTGCTGCGAGTCGAAAGCCCTTCGGCGGAAAACAAGGGCCACGGCGGCGCTACAACGCCCCCTCCCGTGACCGGCAAGGCCCGCGTCGACGTCACCAGCGCCGAGCCCGTCGGGCGCTACGCAGTGCGCATCAATTTCGACGACGGCCACGACACCGGACTCTATTCGTGGGATCTGCTCTATGAACTTGGTCGCGACAAAGAAGCCAAGATGAGCGACTACCGGGAATCCCTACGCCTGCGCGGCTTACGCGACGAAGCCTGATCAGCCGTGTGGCGCCTGCGCTGATACAAGCGCCGCAAGCAGCACGACCCCCAGGAACAGCAAGTGCTCCACCACTATTGTGCCCAATAGCAGTTTGCGTCGCTCTGGCTTCGACGCAAATAGCCGGTTGAACGCCGCCAGCGCGAAGATCGTTGCCGCGAGCGCGACTTTGGCCGTCATCAGCGCGCCGTAGGTGTTGCCGACGCCAGGCAGCCACGCATCAACGACGAGCCGTAAATTGAGCGCTCCGCCTGACGCCACTGCCGCCACCGCCACGTATCCAACACGGGAAAAGCGCCGCACCACCTCGTCGCCCAAGTCCGCCTTGCCGAGAACGACAAGTAAAGAAAGCGCCCCACCCATCCATACGCCCGCGCCGAGCACGTGCGCAGCGTGCGCGGCCATCAAGACGCCGCCCTGCCAGCCGTCGAGAACAACGCTGTGTCCGAACAGAGCCAGCGAGGCTGTCTGCGCGGCGGCGACGACGACGACAGGAAGCCCCCGTCCGCCGCACAGGACAAGAACAGCAAGCAGTGCGGTTAGTCCAAAATGCAGAAGCCAGGCGCGGCCGAATTCCGTTGTGAAGAGCAGCGCTCGCAACCACTCGACGCTAGGCGTATCAGTCGCCAATCCCAGCGCCATCCCGCCAATCCATGCTCCGCCCGCGCCGAGCGCCGTCAGGCCCAGAGCATTGATCGAACGACGCGTCAGCGAAGGTGCTCGCGCATAAAGCGGGAACGCCAACGCTCCGAGCAAAAATAAAGACGCGCCGACATGCGTGAACCGCAACAGGGCGGCCCACAAGTCAATGCTCATGGAGCAACCGAGAACCGGAAGCGCCCGGTTGAGGCGTGACCATCAGCAGAGATCACCCGCCAACTCACCTCATACTCCCCCGCCAACAGAGCGCGGCCCAATGGGACACTGACCATCCTTCGGTTGCCCACCCCAGGCTGAGGCGCGCCCAGCGCAATCGCCTCCCCACGCGCATCGGCCAGCGACACCTGCGTCAGAGCCGGCTCAACGCGTTCACTGAAGCGGAGTCGCAGCGATGTTGGGGCCGCCGCAACAGCCTCCCCAGCGCGCGGCCAGGATTGCTCGAGCATCGTGTGCGCGGAGGCGCCGGGCGCTGTTATGGCGAAGAACATGGCGGCGATCGCGAGGGCGGCGACATGTCGAAGCATTGTGTTTCATCTCCATATTTGCGCCACCGCATTCCCGGACTTCGCCTGCGGCGAATCCGGGAATGGGTGGTCGTCCTAAAGCAGGAAAACTGAGTTCAGAACCGATACCCCGCCCCCAACGTCACCCGCGAATCCGGCTCTGCCTGCAAACCGTTGAAATCAGACATCACCGGCAAGCCGATCGACGCGAACACGGAGAACGCATTGATTGTGTACCGTAGGCCTGGCGATGCATAGAGTACGTGGCCGCCGGAATCGCGGTCCGATATACCCGCTTCCTTCTGCTGGTCATGCCATTCTCCCGACAGTTCCAGCACCAGATCAAGCGCAGGCCCGTGGCCATGCGGATCGCTGCCTGCATCGCTGTGGGCAGGGGCGCCAAGCGCACGATAAGATGCCGCCAGCCCATAGTTGAAACGGTCGCCAAGATTGGCGCCGAGGCCATCGCCGGCGAAAGTGTAGAGACCGCTGGCGTCGAAGCCCCAACGACCGGCGCCGCGTGACGCGGCGAAGCCCAGGAAATAATCCCACGAATCCGAGCCGGGCTGAAACTCGGCATCGAATCTCTCAGCCTCGGCGTTCGTCGCCTTGGTTTCGCCGGTTGGCGCATCCACGCCAAAAAAAGCCGCCATTTCGGTATGCGAAGCCTCATCCTTGAAAAACCGCCACTGCGCCACGATCGACAGGTCGCCCCAGCCTTCGGAATCGCCAGCCGCGTGCGCCTCACCGTGAAACACGCCTGGGCTTTCTTCGTGCGCGTGGCTTTCGCGAACATCTTCGCGCGCCACGTAGGGCAAACGCGCCGTTAGCGTGAGGTCGTTGGTCAAACCGTAAGCAAGCGAGAGCGCGCTGGTGCGGATGCCCTCGAGGGAATGGAAGTGCGCCTCGGGGTCGCCAGCGCTGGCGGCAGCTTCAGCTGCTTCCGCCAAGGTTTCGTCGCTCAGCGCGTCGAAATTGTTCTGGTCCACCACAATGCCGGCGACGAAATCCCCTTTCTCTAACGGCACAGCGGATAGTGTATTGATGGGGCCCCCAGCGCTTGAGTTGCCGGGGCCGGAAGCGTGGTGAGCGGAGGCGACGCCAGAGAGAGCGACGGCGAAATAAGACAACGCGGATACGCCCGCACGGAGACATGATTTGGTCATGGGTTCCTCGAATGAAATTGTTACGCGAGCGGCCGCTGGCGCGCTCAGCAATGCGCCCAAGCGGTCACGCCTGAGCGAACGGTACAAAATCAGACGATCTGAGGGGGTCCGGTCGCCCAAGGCGGCGGGGCCGCCAACCCTGCCCCGACGAAGACGCTTTCGGCGCCATAGGTTGGCGCATCCGCGGCGACCGGCATCGACAGCAGAGCAGGCGCAGCCGTTGGAGGCGCGAGGTTTGCCGACGCTGCGAACACGCACGCGCCGACACTTGAGGCCTCGTTGTCGTCTTCTGACTGATGGCGATCGGCCTGGGTGACGAACTCGCCCGTCTCACGATCCAGCAGAACATCGACGGCGCCGTGTTGTGAGCAAAGGGTTACCGTAAGAAAGCGGCCGTCCTCAGTCGGCGCAAGCATGTAGCCAACAGGCGTCAACGCGCGCACGGCAAAGGCGATAATCGCCATTGCCGCGAAAGCGCGGGCCCAGCCCGAGCGTCGGTTGCGCAATTGCCCCAGCATGCTTGGGCCAAAATAGTGTGCCGCGCGGCTCAAGTCCTGGCCTGACCCCTCTGAGTTGAGCAGCCCGAATCCTCGCACCAGCAGAGGTCAACCCTGTTTGGCTAATTCCTGCAACGCACTCTCGATGCTCGCTTCGAACCGCACGATGGGGTCATCGACACCGTGCAATTTCAGTTCGCGGCAAATCTCGTCCGAGGCGCCAGTCAGATAAACGCGAACGCCGCGGCGAAGGGCGGCGTGAGCCAGGCCTTCAATCGTGTGCGCGGCCGTAGAATCGAAATAGGGCACAGCCGAGAAATCGATGACGAGGGCGCGATGGGCGTCGCCAATTCGTTCCAACACGGCGCCAATGGATGCCGCGGCGCCAAAGAAAAATGCGCCGGATATCCGGTACACAACGATCGCTGAATCTTTGGCGGCGGCGCTCTCATAGGGGCCACGCACATCGGCCTCATCAGCTTTGTCGTCCAGAACAAAAGGCGCTTCCGCTGTCACGGCCGCAACCTTCGACATGCGATTGATGAACAACAACGACCCGAGCGCGAAACCAACGACAATGGCCTCGGATAGATCCCGGAAAACGGTCAGGCCGAGCGTCGCCATGAGCACGACAGCGTCGCCCCGCGAAGCGCGCAGCAAACTTCCCAACGCGCGCAGCTCGATCATGTTCCACGCAACCGTCACGAGCACAGCAGCGAGCGCCGCCATCGGGATAAAGCCCGCCAACGGCGCAGCGACGAGCATCAGCGCCAAGAGGAACAGCGCGTGTAGCATGCCCGATACCGGGCCATGCGCGCCGGCCCTTATATTCGTCGCGGTTCGCGCGATGGTGCCCGTGACACAGATGCCGCCAAACAGCGCCGACCCCACGTTGGCCGCTCCCTGCGCAACCAGTTCGCAATTGGAGCGATGCCGCCGGCCGGACATGCCATCGGCGACCACCGCGGAGAGCAGCGATTCGATTGCACCCAACAAAGTGAACGAAAGCGCGTGCGGCAAAACGTCGAGCACCAGACTGAAATCGGGCCAGCTTGGGGCAGGAAGAAAGTGCGGCAAATCCCCGAAGCGCGAGTTGATCGTGTCCACCGGCAGGCGCAAGAGCGCTGCCGCGAGCGACGCGAAGGCGACGGCGATCAACAAGCCTGGCCAGCGTGGCAGATACCGTTTGAGCAAGAAAATGGCGGCGATTACCGCCGCTGCTAGCAAAGTGCTGGCGACGTTGACGCTTCCCGCCGCGCCCCACAGCACCGGGATTTTTTCGAGCAGGGCGCCGGGCTCCGGCGCCGCCAAGGTCAGGCCAAACAATTCCTTCACTTGGCTGGCGAGAATGATGGCTGCAATGCCCGCGGTGAAGCCGACTGTCACTGGATAGGGGATAAACTTGATGTAGGCGCCAAGCCGCAACCACCCGAGTGCGGCCAACATGAAGCCAGACATGAACACGGCAACGACCAAGCCCGCAACGCCGTGAGCGCTCACGCACGCGGAAACCAAAACGATAAACGCCCCCGCCGGTCCGCCGATCTGAAAGCGGCTGCCGCCGAACGCGGAGACCAGAAAGCCGCCAACGATTGCGGTGACCAAACCCTGCGCAGGCGATACCCCCGACGCTATCGCAATCGCCATGGAGAGAGGCAGCGCCACAATCGCCACCGTCAAGCCGGCAATGGCGTCCGTCCGCAACTGCGTTGCGCCATAGCCCTCACGCAATACGGTGATGAGCTTGGGCGTGAATAATTCAGCGAAAGTCGGCTGCTGGATCGGCGTGTTCATGGGATGAGGTCTCACGCCAACGTCACCGCGTTCGCGGCGAGTGTCTAGCCGACGCTACGCCGCCAAGCTTTCGCCCTTGAGCAATTTCGGCAAATCGCCCGCGGCGCCGCCCGCGTATTTCATAAAAAAGCGCCGCGCCGGGCCGACTGCGTTGACAGCGGCGAGGCCGAGGCCGCGCACCGCTCGCAACGGCCCCAAATCGTTGGAGAACACACGGTCGAAAAACTCCATACCGAGCGCCATGGTCACGTTGTCGAAGCGTCGCCAACGCTGATAGCGCTCAAGGATCGAGACATCTCCAGGGTCGAGCCCGACGCTCATCCCGTCGGCAATGCACTCGGCCAAAGCGGCGCAATCTTTCAGTCCCAAATTCAAGCCCTGCCCGGCAAGCGGATGGATGCCGTGTGCGCTGTCGCCCGCCAACGCGGCGCGCGCATCGATCATGCGCTCGGCCAATTGCAGCGACAGCGGATAACCGAAGCGCGGACCTTCGAGCGAGAGTTCGCCAAGAAAATCGCCGAAGCGGCGCTTGAGTTCCGCGAGAAAACCCTGCTCCGGCATTTTCAGCAACGCATCCGCCGCCGCGCGCGGCTCAGCCCAGACGATATTGGAGCGCTCGCCCTTCAGCGGCAAAATCGCGAACGGCCCATTGGGCAGAAAAAATTCGTGCGCCACCGCGTCGTGTGGTCTCTCGTGTTGGATGGTGGCGACGATCGCCGTGACCGGATAGTCCCACCCAATCGTGCGGATGCCGAGCGCGCCGCGCACGAACGAGCGCCGCCCGTCGGCGCCGACAAGCAGGGGCGCGCGCAGCTTTTGGCCGTCGGCCAAAATCGCCGTCGCGCCCGCGGCGTCGCGTTCGATGCCCGCGACCGACATCGGCTGGATCATGCGGATCGAAGGCCGCGCCTTCA
>CADEDG010000098.1 GCA_902826035.1 uncultured Alphaproteobacteria bacterium | reverse complement strand
ATGTTCTGCTATCGCCGCTTCGGTCACAACGAGGGCGACGACCCGACCATGACGCAGCCAATCATGTATCGGCGCATCAAGGATCAACCCACGACGCTATCTCTCTATTCCGATCGTCTGGCGCGCGACGGCGTGGCGACCCAGGCGGAGATGAATTCCTGGCAGGACGAGTTCAACGTTTTCCTGGATCGCGAATTCGAGTCTGGCCGCGATTTTCGCGCGAACAAGGCTGACTGGCTCGACGGCGTGTGGTCAGGCTTCGCGTTGCCGGACGACGACGACCGTCGCGGCAAAACCGAGGCATCTTCGGCTAAACTACGCGCGCTTGGCCGGCGCATCACCGAGCTGCCCCGCGATTTTGACATGCACAAGACCGTGCAGCGAGTGGTGGAAACGCGGCGTAAGGCCGTTGAAGAAGGCCATGGGGTCGATTGGGCGTTGGCCGAACATCTGGCGTTCGCGACACTGTTGGACGAAGGCTTCAATATCCGCCTCTCCGGGCAGGATTCCTGCCGGGGCACCTTCAGCCAGCGCCACTCCCATTTCATCGATCAAACCACCGAAGCGCGCTACACGCCGCTGAACAATCTTGGGGAAGGGCAAGCGCATTACGAAGTGATCGATTCGCTGCTCTCGGAAGAAGCGGTGCTCGGCTTCGAGTACGGCTACACGCTTGCCGAGCCGAAAACGCTGACGCTTTGGGAGGCGCAGTTCGGCGATTTTGTGAACGGCGCGCAGGTCGTGATCGATCAGTTCATATCCTCGGGCGAGCGCAAATGGCTGCGCATGTCGGGCCTCGTGATGCTGCTGCCGCATGGTTACGAAGGGCAGGGGCCTGAGCACTCTTCGGCGCGGGTCGAGCGCTTCCTGCAGCAATGCGCCGAGGACAACATGCAAGTGGTCAATTGCACCACGCCTGCGAACTATTTCCACGCACTGCGCCGGCAGATGCACCGCGACTTCCGCAAGCCGCTGATCGTGTTCACGCCGAAATCGCTGCTGCGTCACAAGAAATGTATTTCGACGCTGACGGACATGGGGGAAGGATCGTCCTTCCATCGCGTGCTGTGGGACGATGCGCAAACACAAAACGGCAATTCGGCGATCAGACTGAAAGCCGACGGCGAAATTCGCCGCGTGGTGCTCAGCGCAGGAAAGGTCTATTACGATTTGCTCGACGAGCGCGAAAAACGCGGTCGCGACGATGTGTATTTGTTGCGGCTGGAGCAATTCTACCCGTGGCCGATGAAGTCGGTGATGGCCGAACTGGCGCGTTTTCCGAATGCGGAACTGGTCTGGTGCCAGGAAGAGCCGAAGAACATGGGCGGCTGGAGCTTCGCCGATCCGTGGCTTGAGCTGACGTTGGAGAAACTCAGCGTGCAGTCCAAGCGCGCGCGCTATGCCGGCCGGCCTGCGACGGCGTCAACCGCGGCGGGGCAAATGAGCAAACATTTGAAAGAATTGGAAGCGCTGCTGGAGCAGGCGCTCGGATGAGCATCGTTAGCGCCTCCTGCCATTGCGGCGCGGTCCGTTTTGAGGCGGAAGAGCCCCAGCAGGTGCTCGATTGTAATTGCTCGCACTGCCGGTTCTATGGCGGTCTCTGGGCTTACTATCCTCAACGCGAGGTGCGTTTCGCAAGCCCGCCCGACACCTTCATCTACATGTGGGGCGACCGCGAGCTGGAATTTCATCATTGCCGCACCTGCGGATGCGCCACGCACACAACGCAAGTTGGAACTGACGATGCCGAGCGGATCGCCGTCAATGCCCGGCTTATGCGCGGGCTCGACCCCAAGCGCGTGCGGCTCGTTCAGAAAAACAACGGCAATGACGGCGTGTTTTGGACCAAAACCGATTCACCCGTACTGCCCAGCCACGATGCACCCTCAACAACGAAGTGATGTGAGATGACAGACATTGTAGTGCCAACTTTGGGCGAAAGCGTCAGCGAAGCCACCGTCGCCAAATGGCTGAAAAAAGCCGGCGATGTCGTGCGCAAGGACGAGACGCTGGTGGAATTGGAGACGGACAAAGTCTCCGTCGAGGTGTCGGCGCCGGAGGCGGGTACGCTCACGGATGTGGTGGCGCAGGTGGGCGCGACGGTGGGCATCGGCGCACTGTTGGGCCGCATGGGGGCGGCGGGCTCGCAACCGAGCGCACCTCAACCAAGCGCTGCAAGCGTCGAGGCGCCCAAGCCCGCCGCGCAGCCGTCCGTGAGCAACGGCGCAGCCAGGCAAGCCCCGCCCTCAGTGCAGCGCATCGCCGCCGAGAGCGGCATCGATGTGTCGGCGATGGCTGGCAGCGGCAAAGAGGGGCGGCTCACCAAATCCGATGCGCTCGCCATCATCGAGCAGCGCGCCACCGCGCCCGTGGCCAAACCGCCGGTTGCGACGCCGCGCGTGCTGGGGCCGCGCGAGGAGCGGGTGAAGATGACGCGCTTGCGCACAACGATCGCGCGCCGCTTGAAGGAAGCGCAGAACACCGCCGCCATGCTCACCACCTTCAACGAAGCCGACATGTCGGCGGTGATGGCGGCGCGGGCGAAGTACAAGGATACGTTCGAGAAGAAGCATGGCGTGAAGCTCGGCTTCATGAGCTTCTTCGTGAAGGCGTGCATCGCCGCTTTGAAGGAAATTCCAAACGTCAATGCCGAGATCGACGGCGAAGAGATCATCTACAAGAATTTCTACGACATCGGCATCGCCGTCGGCACTGATCGTGGCTTGGTGGTGCCGGTGGTGCGCGACGCTGACCACAAGAGCATGGCCGACATCGAGCGCGAGATTACCGAACTCGGCCTTAAGGCGCGCGACGGCCATTTGAAGCTCGAGGACCTGCAAGGCGCGACTTTCACCATCTCCAATGGCGGCATCTACGGCTCGCTGATGTCGACGCCGATCCTCAACGCGCCGCAATCGGGCATCCTCGGCATGCACAAAATCCAGGAACGCCCGATCGTCGTCGACAAGCAGATCGCGATCCGCCCAATGATGTACCTCGCGCTCAGCTACGATCACCGCATCGTCGACGGCAAGGAAGCGGTGACCTTCCTGGTGCGCGTAAAGGAGGGCCTGGAGGATCCCGAGCGCATGCTGCTGGATTTGTGAGCTGCACCCAACCCTCTCCCCTTGAGGCAAGGGGAGAGGGGAAGCACAGCATCGCGTCGCACTCAGGCCTTCTTCTCCCTGTGCAGCACCGTCATCGCCAGTCCCAGCAGCGAAACGCCAAGCAGCGCGCCGATCAGCGCCAGCAGGACGGTGACGGGTACAGTGTCGGTGAAATCTGACGCCGCGCCTGCCTCTTGCCACGTTCGAAAAAAAGCCATCCAGGCCATGCCGGCGGTGAAGCCCCAGGCGCCGCACAGCAAGCGCAGGCCGCCCGACTGCTGGCGCAGTGTGCGCACCCCGCCCAGTAGCAGCATCGCCGCCGCCAGATAGTCCACCACGAAGAACGGCCAGGGCTGCCAGTCGCCCCAATTGAGCCAAGTCTCCGCCGCGGCCAGGGCGATCCCGGCCACGATCGCGAGCACAGCACTGATCCGTCCCATCTGAATCTCCGCCGCTAGGGCTGACTTCGACCTGTTTTCGGTTGTAAGCTGGCCCGCCCGCCCTGAGAAAGCGGTATGGGGAAAGCGGACGAGGGGACGACACATGACCACCATTTTGCGCCTTTTGGCGATCCTGGCGCTGCTGGCGTTGGCGCTCATTGTTTGGGCCGCCGCCTTCGCGGCCGGGGCCACTCTGGCCAATTTGCCGATCGATCTGGGCGCGGTGCTTGGG
The DNA here is from genome assembly GCA_902826035.1 of uncultured Alphaproteobacteria bacterium. Taxonomy (GTDB): domain Bacteria; phylum Pseudomonadota; class Alphaproteobacteria; order Caulobacterales; family Aquidulcibacteraceae; genus Vitreimonas. The sequence continues at coordinate 6,784 of CADEDG010000098.1, read as the reverse complement.
GCCGAGCAATTGGAAGTGGTAGCCGGTGTTGGCTGGCTGGAGGCGGTGCTCTGGGGCGCGGCGGGACTGTTTTTCCTGATCTCCGCCATCCGCCTGATGCGCCGCACGCAGGCTTGGTTCATGTGGTTGTTGGGCTTCGCTTGCCTGGTGGGACGCTGGGTGTTGGCGCAGGGCGGGCACGAATCCGCACTGGCGACCGTGCAGAAGATCAATCCAGGCGCCTATCTTCAGCCAGCATCCTTGGACATTTATGGGCCGGAAGTGCAGGTCGGCCGGTTCGGCGTGCTGTTGCTGTTGGGCCTGATCGTGCTGATCGTAGACCTCGCCGACCGCGCGCATTGGAAGCGCGAAGAAGGCTGATAGCGGCGTTGCCGGGAAGGGCGGCGTCGGTCCATAAGCTCCGCACGATTCCAGCGGAGCATGCATGTACGATCTCGTCATTATCGGGGGCGGCCCCGGCGGCTATAATTGCGCCATTCGCGCCGGCCAGCTCGGGCTGAAAACCGCCATCATCGAGAAGCGCGGCAAGCTCGGCGGCACGTGCTTGAACGTGGGCTGCATTCCCTCGAAGGCGTTGCTGCACGCCAGCGAATATTACGAAGCGGCGAGCAAGACTTTCCCGTCCATGGGCGTGCGCGTCACCGGTCTCTCCCTCGACCTGCCGCAAATGCTGAAGCAGAAGGACGATTCCGTCGACGGCCTCACCAAAGGCGTCGAGTTCCTGATGAAGAAGAACAAGGTTGATTACATCAAGGGTGCCGGCCGCATCGTGTCCGCCGGAAGCGTCGAGGTCACCGCCATCGACGGCGCGAAGCAGACGCTGGAAGCCAAGAACATCGTGATCGCGACGGGCTCAGTGCCGACCGATTTGGCCGGAATTGCTGTTGACGAAGAGCAGGTCGTCACCTCCACCGGCGCGCTTTCGCTGCCGGAGGTTCCTGGCCGCATGGTGGTGGTGGGCGCGGGCGTCATCGGGCTGGAACTTGGCTCGGTGTGGCGCAGGCTGGGCGCTGAGGTCACGGTGGTCGAGTTCTTCGACCGCATCACTCCCGGCATGGACAGCGAAATCTCTACCGCGTTCCAGCGCGTGCTGAAGAAGCAGGGGATGAAGTTCGAGCTTGGCCACAAGGTCGCTGGCGTCGAGAAGACCGGCGGCGGGCTTTTGGTTTCGATCGAACCGGCAAAAGGCGGCGGTGCACGCGTGCTGGAAGCCGACGTCGTGCTCGTGGCCATTGGGCGCAAACCGTTCACCACTAATCTCGGGCTTGAGAATGTCGGCGTGCGCTTCGATCAGCGCGGCTTCATCGAGACCAGCCATTTCAAAACCAATGTCGAAGGCATCTACGCCATCGGCGATTGCACGCACGGGCCGATGCTGGCGCACAAGGCCGAGGAGGAGGGGATCGCGGTGGCGCAGGCGCTTGCCGGCAAATGGAGCCACGTGAATTACGACGTGATCCCCAACGTGATCTACACCGATCCGGAAGTCGCCAGCGTCGGCAAGAGCGAGGAAGAGCTAAAGGCCGCGGGCGTTGAGTACAAAATCGGCAAGTTCTCGTTCATGGCCAATTCGCGCGCGCGCACCAATCACGAAACCGAAGGCCTGGTGAAGGTGCTGGAAGACGCCGCGAGCAAGCGCGTGGTCGGTGTGCACATGGTGGGCTCGGGCGTCGGCGAGATGATCGGCGAAATCTGCGTGGCCATGGAGTTCGGCGCCAGCGCTGAAGACATCGCCCGCACCTGCCACGCACACCCGACCATGAGCGAAGCCATCCGCGAGGCGGCGAAGGGCGTGGATGGATGGACGATGCAGGCGTGAGCGGCGACGCTCTTCACCTCCGCGCGCTCACCAAGCGCTTCGGCGACAAGGTCGCCGTCGATGCGCTCGATCTCGATGTGCGCGCGGGGGAACTCTACGCATTGCTCGGCCCCAATGGCGCGGGCAAGACCACGACATTGCGCATGGTGTCGGGGCTGTTGAAGCCGGATGCTGGCGCGATCTCCGTGTTTGGAATCGACGCACTCGCCGATCCGATCGCCGCCAAGCGCATCATCGCCTGGTTGCCCGACGAGCCGATGCTGTACGACAAGCTGACGGCCTGGGAATATCTCGAATTTATCGCCGGGCTCTGGGGCGTGGCCGCCAAGCAAGCGCACGCGCGCGCCGAGGAATTGCTCAGGCTGCTCGATCTCTGGGATCATCGCAACGAACGTTGCGAAGGCTTCTCGCGCGGCATGAAACAGAAGACCTCGCTCGCCGGGGCGCTGATCCACGATCCGAAATTGCTGATGCTGGACGAGCCGCTCACCGGGCTCGATGCGGCCATCGCCCGCCAGGTGAAGGATCTGCTCAGCGCCCGCGTGCGCGAAGGCGCCACCATCATCCTCACCACCCACATTCTCGAGGTCGCCGAGCGCATGGCCGAACGCATCGGCATCATCCAGCACGGCAAGCTGCTAGCCGAAGGCACGCTCGCCGAATTGCGCGGACGGGCAGGGGGCGGGCAAGCGAGCCTCGAGGACGTGTATCTGCAATTGGTCGGAGCTGGCGGCTGATGTTCGCCCCAGGCAGCGCGCTTTGGCTGTTGGGCCACGAGATGCGTCTCGGTTGGCGCGGGTGGCGCTCGGCTTCGAAATCGCGCGGGCCGGGCAGCATCGTGTTGTACCTGTTCCTGGGCGGATTTCTGCTGTTCATCGGCTGTTGGGCCGCACGTGGGCTCTCGTACGCGGCGCCGGAGGTGACGCCGCTCTCGATCGGCATGATCACGCTGGCGTTCCTGGTGCTGTCGACGCTGATGCTATCAGCCGCGTTGGTGCAGACGACCGACGCGCTTTATCAACGCGGCGATCTCGATCTACTGCTGGCCTCGCCGCTGCCGCCGTGGCGCATCCTGATCGTGCGCATGAGCGCAATCGCGATCAATGTTGCGTTGTTCTATTTGCTGCTGCTGGGCGCGATCTGGGTGTGGCTGCCATTCATGGGCGGGGGTGCGCGTTGGATGGGGTTGGCGCCATCGGTGTTGGCGCTGTCGCTGCTGGTCACCGGGATCGGCTTGTTCGTGGCGCGGGCGATGTTCGCGCTGATCGGCCCGCGCAATACGCGCGTTGCGTCGCAGATCTTAGCCGGCGCGGTAGGCGCGGCGATTTTTCTTGCGTTTCAAACGCAGAATCTCGTGCCGCGTGAGGATCGGGGGCGTGTCATGGGCGATGCGATCGCTGCGCTGACGCAGGCGCTCGGCCAGCCGGAGAGCTTGTTCGCCCTGCCGGCGCGCGCGGCCCTGGGCGAACCGCTTGCGCTTGGCGCATGGATCGTTGGCTGCGGGCTGTTTTTTATGTTCTCGGTCTGGTGGTTCGGGCGCGGGTTTTCGGCTAACGCCGCGGCGATCGCTTCGCTGGGCGGAGGTCGCAAGCGCGCCGACACGCGTGTGCGCGAATTTCGCCCTGGCCTGGCGCGCGCGCTTGTGTTCAAGGAATGGCGCTTGCTGGCGCGCGATCCGTTGCTGCTTTCGCAGATCGCGCTGCAGCTCATTTATCTGCTGCCGCTGTTTTTCATTTTTGCTCGCGATCTCGGCGAGGAGGGATTTGGCCGAGCCCAGATCGGCCTGTTCAGCGGCGCCTTCGTGCTGTTGAGTTCGACGCTGGCGTCGAGCCTAGCTTGGCTCACCGTCTCCGCCGAAGACGCACCTGACCTGATCGCCGCCGCACCCTTGCCGCGCGAGCAGGTGGAGCGCGCCAAGGCGGTCGCGGCTGGCGCTCCAATCGCCGCTCTGATGTTGCTTCCCATAGCAGGTGCGCTGTTCATCGACCCGATGGCGGCGCTTTGGCTCGCCGGCGGCATCGGCGCGGCAATAATCTCGGCGTGCCTGATCGCGATCTGGCACCAGGTTCCCGGCAGCCGGCGGGACTTCCGCCGCCGGCGCGCCCAAGGTTCCTTTGGTGCGGCGATGGGGCAGGGGATCGTGCTGATGGGCTGGTCGGCGGCGACCGGATTGGCGGTAGCGGGGCTGCCGCTGGCGTCGATCATTCCGGTCCTGATTTCGCTTGGCTTGACCCTGGCCCTGAATGAGAGCCGGCCCAAGGAGCAGGCCTAACCGGCTTGTGAGTATTGACGATTACTCACTTTCCAGCGCCCCCGGATTGGGTCTGAATGTCACCCGAGCAGAGCGAGGGGAGATCGCATTTGTTGATTTTGACAGCGGAGCGCTTGGCGCTTCTGGCGCTGGACGCTGATCTGGCGGCGCTGCAGGCGGGCAGCCGGTCGGCTTTTTTCAACGCTATCGCGGTGATGCACGAGCCGCTTTGGCCGCCAGCGCCGTTCGAGGCCGCCGCTTTCGATTGGTCCCGCAAAGGCCTTGCCGGCGATCCAAGCGGCCAAGGCTGGTACGGCTGGGCGCTTCTGGCCAATGAAGGCGACGAGCGCATGCCGCCGCGCTTGGTTGGCATCGCGGCGTTGGTCGGCCGGCCTGACGACGATGGCGACGTTGAACTCGCGTTTGGGCTTATGCCGGAATATCGCGGCCGCGGCTACGGCGGCGAAACCGTGCGCGCCTTGTCCACCTGGGCGTTCGCCAATGGCGCACGGCGCGTAGTCGTCCATCTCGACGCAGAGGATGTGCATGCCGCGCACACCTTGTCCAAGAACGGCTTCGCCGACACAGGCGAGCCGCCGTATCCAGGCGTTGCGCGCTGGGCGATGGCGACGGCTTAGGACCTTATGCGGACGCGTGGCTCTGCAGCATCGTCGCGCCGGCGCTGACCTTGATCGCGGCATCGACGAACCACAGTGCGGGCAGCGGGTATCGCGGCGTCGTAGCTGCCAGCGCTGTATTGGCGAGGCTGCAGGCCCCGAGCGCAACAACGAACGGACCAAACGCCGGCGCCATGATGAAGAAATGCACGCCGACTATCGCGAGGATCGCGAGCGTTCGTCCGCGCTCGGTTGCCTTCGTGAGCGCGCGTCGAGCCATCGCAATCGCTGTCATCTCGAGCGCCACGGCTGCTATCAGCGACGCAATCTGCAGCTCGCTCGGACGCGGAATCGGGTGTGACGTCGCATAAAACACGGTGGCGGCCGTCGCGATTGCTGCGCCAGCGCCAAGCAAGACGTAGCGTCGCTTCATCATCGCGGCACCGAGCGCCATTGCCGCGCCGACGACCGCCAGGAACATCCCGCCCGCTGGGGCCAGCGGATAGGCCTCCGCGAGGGAGGCGAGGTCGATAATTTTCATTGTGCTCACTCGGCGGCGCTGAGCAGGCCCTGCAGCTTGTCGAGGTATTCAATCCAGGCTTTGCGGCCTCGGCCGGTGAGGTGAACATTGCTGCGCGGCCTCTTATCGACGAAGCTCTTGTCGATGCGCACATAGCCGGCCTCTTCGAGCTTGGATAAATGCGCAGAGAGATTGCCGTCGGTGGCGTTGACCTTCGCACGCAGTTCGACGAACGGGGCAGGGGAGACCGTCGAAAGATACGCCATGATCCCAAGCCGCAAGCGGCCATGGATTACATCGTCGAGCGCGGTGTGATCGAAACTAGACACGGGGCTCACACCAGCGCCGAAGGTTCGCGGCGCAGCAGCATCGCCCCAGGCAGCGCCAGCACTGCGGCGCTCGCCGCCGCGGCCAGTAGATAAGCCCAGGGCTCGTTGGCGAACAGGTTTAGCGCGACGGAGGCGGCAAACGACAGCGCGGCGAATCCCGTGAGCCATTTCTCACCCGCCATCAGCGCCACCGTGGTGAGCGCAACGCCGAACAGGGCGAAGGCGGGCCCCATAATGGCGTTTGCCGCTAGCACGTCGCTTTCGAGGGCCATGCGACCGAGGCAGCCTGCCACGATGACGAACATGGCGATGCCAACGCCACTCCAGATCGCGCGCTCGGCGCGCACGCCAATCGCGGATCTGCCAGGCATGTCGCGGATGCGCCGGACCAGCAGCGCCATGCCCAGGCCGGCGACCACGCCATAAGCAATCCAGAGGACGGCGAAGGTCTGACCGCCGAAACGCTGCAGGTTCCCGCTCAGGAGCCCCCAATGCAGCAGGTAGGCGCAGGAATTAAGCAAACCCCAGAGCAGAAGGTACGACCCGCCCAAGAGCGGCGCGTGGCGGCCCTCCTCGGCCAGGGTGCGGGCGTAGTTGAGATCGTCGAGCAATTCTTCGCGGGTCACGGGCATTTCTCCAGAGTACTTTATAAAACAAAGTACACATCCGAGGCGAGGTTGTCAACTGGGGGCGCAGGAACCGATGGGGGAAGAGGAGGGTGCTGAGGTTGGCGCGGCGGCGCGGGATCAGCGTTTGAGTTTGTTGGTGGTCAGTCTGCGGCGTTCGATCCGGGAGCGCGGGCTTCTTATGACCGGAGAACGCATCTGACCTCGTGGGCGCGTTTAATGTACAAGTCCTGAAAAGCGAAGAGGGGCGCTTCATCAGCGCCCCTCTTGCACTCACGATTACATCGCAGCGACGGGCTTCGCAGCGGCCTTGCGGGCGCGACGAACCGGCTTCTTCGCAGTCTTGCGCGCGACCTTGCGGACCGGCTTCTTGGCGGCCTTGCGGACCGTCTTGCGAGCCTTCTTCGCTGCCGGCTTACGAGCGACCTTGCGGACGGTCTTCTTCGCCTTGCGAGCCTTCGGTGCGGACTTCTTCGCCGCCTTCTTCACTTTACGAGCCATGTTAATTTCCTCACTTGCTTTGGGTTGGACGTTTGGATGGGAGTTGTTTGACTCTCCGAAGATGGTTTTTGACGCAATAAGGTTGTCGAAAAGTTGCTGTACAAACAAGCGCGTACAAAAA
>CADEDG010000097.1 GCA_902826035.1 uncultured Alphaproteobacteria bacterium | reverse complement strand
GGCCTCCGCGTGCGTCCCCCACCCAGCCTGCTGTGAGGCCTGCAGGCGCCGTCGGGCAGTTTGTCCCCGCCCGACGGCGCCGCTTTGATTCTTTTCGTTACAATTTATTACTCTTCCTGTTGCACCTGGCGGCGCAAGCACTAAAGCAACAGACTTTAAATTCGCCCCAGTTTGGTGACGAGCGCGGAGCGAATTTAAAGTCTACGAGTTGCTTTAGTGACGTTTGAATCTAAAGCGTCTTTTGGACCTTGAATGCGACAACCAGATCGATCCAGGCCATGAGTCGCATTTAAGGTCCGGCGCTTTAGTTTCCGCGGCGTCCGAGACCAGAGGAAATCGCCCCCATGGACGCTGCTGCGCGCGCGGAACACAATCGCTCCGCCGACCAATTCATCGCAACTGCCGCACAGGGGCCTTGGCCTGGCTTTCGAGTAAACGGTGCGATCGACGTCGCCGCGGAGGCATTTTTGCGCGGCATCCACGAGGACGCCGCAGACGACGAACTCGGCGATCTATCGCCGGCAGATCTGGCGGCGCTGGCGCATGATTTTTGGGTTTGGCGCGGGGAGCGCAAGGGTGAACGCCACGAGGCGCGCATCCGTCGAGGCGTGGGCGCTGGCGGGCGGCAACTCGACCGCGACATCCTCGAAATCGCCGGCCCCGACATGCCGTTCCTTGTCGACTCGATCATGGGCGAGCTCGCCGATCAGGGCGTTAGCGCGCTGGCGATGTTCCACCCGATCGCGCCGGCGCTAAGCGGCAAGGGCAGAGATTCGCTCATTCAGGTTCATCTGCCGCTCTTGTCCGCGCTGCGAACGGAAGCATTGTTGACCGGCGTATGCGAAGCCCTGGACGATGTGCGCGCAGCGGTTGGTGACTTCCAGGCGATGCGCGAGCGCATGCTTGCTTGCGCCGCCGAACTCGAAGCCGTGAAAGCGTTCGCGGCGCCGGAGGAGATGGCGGAAGCGGTCGCGCTGCTGCGTTGGCTCGCGGCGGACAAATTCACTTTCCTTGGCGCGCGTGACTATGAATATCCTCGCGACGCCGCCGGCGCCTACAAGGCCGACGAACCGGCAATACTTGATCAGACATGCCTTGGCGTCCTTCGCGACGTGAAGCGCTACGTGCTGCGTACCTCGGCCGAGCCGATGATGCTGACACCCGAGTTGAAGCGGCTGACCGCCGAGCCGACGCCGCTGATTGTGGCCAAGTCAACGCTGCGCGCGCGCGTGCATCGGCGCGCTACGGCCGATTATGTCGGCGTCAAACGCTACAATGAAAAAGGAGAGATTGTCGGCGAGGTTCGTTTCGTGGGCCTGTTCACCAGCGAATCGTTCACTGAGCCAACCCGCAACATTCCGATGCTGCGGCGCAAGGCTGATTGGGTGATGACGCGGGCGGGCTTCACTGCAGGCGGGCACAACGCAAAAACCCTGCGCAAGATCATCGAATCTTATCCGCGTGAAGAACTCTGGCAATTGTCGCGCGAGGAATTGTGGACCATTGCGCGCGGGGTGCTGCATTTGCTCGACCGCCCGCGCGCGCGCGCCTTCGTGCGGCGCGATCGATTCAATCGCTTCGTCACCGCTTTGGTGTACGTGCCGAAGGACCGTTTCAATTCGGAGCTGCGCGAGCGCATTGGTCAGACAATCGCTCAGTCCTATGGCGGCGTAGTCGAGAGCTACCAGCCGCAATTGGGCGAAGGCCAATTGGCGCGCGTCCTGTTTATGATTGGCGACATCGACAAGTCGCGGGCCGAGCGCAATCCGGGCGCACTCGACGGGGAAATAGCCGCGCTCACCCGCACCTGGGAGGATGCGTTCTCCGATGCGTTGATGCGATCGGATTTGTTCGACGCCGCGCAGCGGGAGCAGGCCGCGCACAGCTTCACCGATGCCTTCACCGGCGCTTATCGCGAGCGCTATTCGGTCGAGGAAGCGCTGATTGACGCGGCCGAGGTGATTTCCGCGCGCGACGACGATGTAATCCGCACCCGCGCCTATCGGCTCCCTGGCGATGCCGAAAACATCATGCGCTGTAAATTCTACACGCGCGGCGATGTGTTGGCGCTTTCCGCCACCGTGCCGATTCTGGAAAAAATGGGGCTGTTCGTCGATTCGGAAGTGAACTTTGAATTGCAGCTTCGGGCAGGGCCCTTGCTGCCGGCTCAGCGCATTTATGTGCACGACATCGAAACCCGCTCCGCGGGCGGCGAGGCGATAGACCTCACCAAGGCCGGCAAGAAGTTCGAAGAAGCGTTCGCCGCCATCTGGACCGACAAAGCCGAGAGCGACGGCTTCAATCGCCTAATCTTGACGTTGCCCTGCAGCTGGCGCGAAGCGGCTTTGATCCGCGCATTGGCGCGCTATCGCCAACAAACCGGCCTCGACCCGACGCAAGCCGCGCAGGAGCACGCGCTTGCGGCGCACCCGAAGATCGCTGCCCTGATCCTCGCGCTGTTCCGCGCGCGGTTCGATCCCGGTTTGCCGGAATCGATGGAGACCCGCCGCATCCGCTCGGGACGTCTCGAATTCATGATCGAGGCGGCGCTCAATGAGGTGGTCAGCCTCGATGACGATCGCGCCTTGCGACGCACCGCCCACCTCGTCACCGCGATCAAGCGCACCAATTATTATCAACGCGCCGCCGATGGCGCGCTCAAGCCTTATATGTCGTTCAAGATCGATTCCAATGCGGTCAAGGAATTGCCGGCGCCGAAGCCCTACCGCGAAATTTGGGTGGCGAGCCCTGTCGTCGAGGGCGTGCACCTGCGCTTTGGGCCGGTCGCGCGCGGAGGTCTGCGCTGGAGCGACAGGCGCGACGACTTTCGCACCGAAGTGCTCGATTTGGTGAAGGCGCAGCAGGTGAAGAACGCCATCATCGTGCCTGTCGGCGCCAAGGGTGGTTTTTTTCCGAAACGGTTGCCGCCGCGCGGCGCAGCGGGGTTTCAGGAAGCCGGCGTCGAGGCGTACAAGACCTTCCTGCGCGGACTCCTGGATATCACCGACAACATCGTCGGCGACGGTGTCAAAGCGCCCGCCGGCGTGGTGCGCTGGGATGACGATGACGCCTACCTCGTCGTCGCCGCCGACAAAGGCACCGCAACCTTCTCCGACATCGCCAATGGCATCTCCGCCGAATATGGCCATTGGCTCGGCGATGCGTTCGCCTCGGGCGGTTCGGTCGGCTACGACCACAAGGCGATGGGTATTACCGCCAAGGGTGCGTGGGAGGCGGTGAAGCGGCATTTCCGCGAAATTGGCAAGGACATCCAGCAAGAGCAATTCACCGTCATCGGCGTCGGCGACATGTCGGGCGACGTGTTCGGCAATGGCATGCTCCTGTCGCGCAAAATCAGGCTACTCGCGGCGTTCGACCATCGCGATATTTTCGTCGATCCAAATCCGGACGATTGCGAAAAAGCCTGGGCTGAGCGCAAACGCCTGTTCGATTCGCCGCGCACATCCTGGGCCGATTACAACAAATCGCTCATTTCCAAGGGCGGCGGCGTGTTCTCGCGCAGCTTGAAGGCGATCGACATCACGCCCGAGATCGCCGCATTGACCGGGCTCAACAAGCCGCAGGTGACCCCGCCCGAGCTGATGTCAGCTCTGCTCAAAAGCCCCTGCGAGTTACTCTGGTTCGGCGGCATCGGCGCGTACATTAAGGCGCGCGCGGAAGCTCATACGGAAGTGGGTGACAAAGCCAATGACGGCCTCCGCGTCGACGCGGAAGATTTGCGCGCGCAGGTAATCGGCGAGGGCGCCAATCTTGGCGTGACCCAGAAAGGGCGCATCGCGTTCGCGAGGTTCGCGAACAACGGCGCAGGCGGGCGCATCAACACAGACGCCATCGATAATTCCGCCGGCGTGGACACTTCGGACCACGAAGTTAACATCAAAATATTGCTCGGCGACGTCATTCGCGGCGGGGCGTTGAAGGCGGAATTGCGCGATCGGTTGCTGGAGTCGATGACCGACGAAGTGGGCGCGCTGGTGCTTGCCAACAATTACGATCAGACCTTGGCGCTCTCGCTCTCGCAGGCCAGCGCGCCTGCTGATCTCGACAGCCACGAACGCTTCATTCAGCGCCTGGAATCCGAAGGAAAACTCTCGCGCAAGGTCGAGGGGCTGCCGAGTGGCGCCGAGATCGCGGCATTGCGCAATGCTGGCCAGGGTTTGACCCGCCCGGAACTCGCCAAGCTCCTCGCTTATTCCAAGATCAATTTGTTCGACCATTTGGTTCGCTCCAAGGCGCCGGACGATCCAGCCTTCGCGCAACCGTTGAAGTGCTATTTCCCGGAACAGCTCTGGAGGTTCGAGCCGCAAATGGCTGGCCATAGGCTGCGGCGGGAGATCATCGCCACGCAACTCGCTGGCGACGTCGTCGATCGATGCGGACCTTCGTTCGTGGATCGCATCAGGGATATCTCCCGCGCAGACGCGGTGACGATTGCGTGTGCGTTCGAGGCAGCGCGCCGCATTTTCGATCTTGAGTCCCTGGTCGATCGCATCAATGCGCTCGACAACAAGGTTCCCGCGGCGGCGCAGACGGCGCTGCACCAACGCGTCGCCGGCGCGCTGCGGCGGGCTACGCTGTATCTGGCGCGCAATGGCGGCTTCGATCGCGGCGAACAGGCGTCAGGAATCCTCGATGTAGTGGCGCTCTATCGTCAGCCAGTGGAAGCTCAGCGCACGAGCATGCTCGACGACCTCAGCGCCATCGAGCGCGCGCGCGTCGATGTGCGCCACAAAGCGCTGCTGGACCTCGGCGCGCCCGACCCGCTCGCACGCGAGGCGGCGTTGCTTTCGCCGGCAACCTTGTCGCTAGATGTCGCCGACCTGGCGCGCCGCACGCGCTGGCAGATTGAGGCGGCCTCGCCGTTGCATTGCGCCATCGGCGCCGAGTTCGGGCTCGACGCCTTGCGCGATGCGGCCAATCTCATGAAGCTCGATCAGCATTGGGATCGATTGGTGGTGCGTCGCGCCGCTGGCGATTTCGGCGACATGCAGCTGAGGCTGGCCGAGGCCGCCGCGCGGGCAATTGGCAAAGCGCCAGCGCGCGCCGACATCGCCTGGGCCAGCGAGGCCGCGCGCGGCTGGATGGCTTCGCTCGGTCAACCGGCACAACGCGTGCGCGCCGCCTACCAGGAGCTCAGCGAGCAGGGGCCTTGGACTTTTGCGAAGCTGATGCTGATCGCGGCGGAGTTCAATGTGCTTGCCGCGGCGGTGCGTTAGAGCCGGGCGATCATCGCGCGCAGCATTTCCTGCTCGCGCGCGAGCGCGGCAGGGTTGAAACGCACGCGCGGGTCGCCGGCGTCTGCATCTTCGAAGGCGTGCGTGGCGTTTTCAAACAACACGATGTCGAGCGCAGCGCCGTGCGCCCGCTGCCGCTGTAGCGCGCCGCGTGTGGCGCCGACGATGTAATCGTGCTCGGTGACAATCGCGGTGGTGCGTGGGTTGACGCGCCAGCGGCGCTGTCCGACCAGCGAGCCGATGCCGGCATAGGGATAAACCGCCATCGCTGCTGTGAGGCCTTCGAGCGGCTCAGCGGGAAGCTCGCTCAAGCCGGTGGCGCGCGACAATTCGCGCCCAGCCTGCAGCGACAGCGCGTCGAGGATCGTCCAGCCGCCGTGGCTCCAGCCGATCGCGCCGAGCCGGCGCGGATCGATCCAGTCGTGCGTGCGCGCCCATGCGATTGCCGCGAACAGATCGCCCGCGCGCTCGCGCCCCTGCAATCGCGCGCCGGTGCATACAGTCGCCAGCGCCGCCATGCGGCCGATCCCCCGCGGCTTGAATGAATCCACCACGATGGCGACCGCGCCCGCATTGGCGGCAAGGCGCGCCATGTCGTCGATAAACGGACGCGGCCCCCCGCACCCGTGCAGCATGATGATCGCGGGCGCGCGCCCCCCGCCGCCCGGGCGCATCACCGTGAAGTGCGGCGAAAGCAATTCGACTTGGCGGGCAAGACGTGTCATCGGCGCTACCTAACACCCATCGCTCCGGACTGGACAGGCGCGACCGCTGGCGGAGAGGGAGTCCGCCAAATAAGGCTGTTCGCCATCATCCGTTGCCATCCGAAAATGTCAGCTATAAAGCCTGCAAAATAGCGAATATCGACCAACTTCGTGTCCGCGCGTGTCCATTGCCGGGAACTCCCAATCGGCGCGTATTGGGGGAACGATGGGCGGCCGTGCCGCCGTCGAGCGGCCGGCACGACCGGGAGGCTGATAGTTGGCGCCGCCGACCACCGTCGCGGGCCTTCATGCAATTGCGCCCGAGATCGTGCCATTGTTGATGACAGAAACCGTATTGCCGTTTTTCCGCACAGCAAAGCCTGCCGCAGCGCCCGCGGGGTTTGGCGTCCCGCCGCCAGCGCTTGCGAAGCTGCCGCCAGTACTTCCAGCAGAGGTGTTTGCGCCGCCCGCAGAGCCGCCCGCGCCGCCAACGCTTGCTGTGCCCGCTGCGCCCGCGCCAGGTTGGGGAGACCCCTCGCTGAAGCCTGCCGCACCGCCAGGGCCATTGGGCGCCCCGCCGCCGCCGCCGCCGCCGCCCTTCGAGATCGGATCGACCGTTCCGGTGGTGTCGCCGTTGCCGCCATGGCCGCCGCCGCCGCCGCCCCTGACCACGCCGCCGGCGTTTACGGTGACGCTCATGTTGAGACGGCAGGCTATGGCGTCCCCACCGGCGCCGCCAACTGCGCCGGCGTCTCCCGCGCCGCTGCCGCCGGCACCGCCCGCGCCGCCGCCGCCTTGCACAATTCCTGATATCTGCAGCGCGAGGATTATCGAGAAGCTCGTGTTCGGCCAGACCCCGCTGTCGATGCCCGCGTCGCCATTGGGAGCGCCAGCGCCGCCTGCAACCGTCGCGCCGTTCGCAACCACGAAGGTGACGTTTGCGTCGCGCGCGCCGTCATAGCCAGCGGCGTTGGCAAGGGTCCGGAGATTTGCCGGAGCGCCGCCTGGAACGTTTATGGTCGCAGTGAACGCGCCGGAAGTCACCGTCACGGTCGCTTGGCGTGTGGTCACGCCTCCCGGTCCGCTAAGCGTCAGCGTGTAGGTTGTTGTTGCAGCCGGCGAGACGTTGATCGAGCCACCGGCGACTGGGCTCACAGCGCCAACGCCATTGTCGATGGAGGCGCTAGTTGCATTGGCGCTGCTCCATGTCAGCGTCGCGGAAGCCCCCGGCGCAATGCTGCCGGGCGTTGCTGAGAATGTTCCTGTCGGTGCACTTGCCGGCGCCGTTTGCTGCAGTGCGGTGCGGTTGCCGGCCGCATCGTAACTATATGTAATCACCTGCCCATTGTTGTAAGTGACCGTCTTTATGCGGCCGAGTTCGTCGTATGTGTAGGCGACTGTTTCCGCGAGCGCGAGATCGGGCCAAAGCGCTTGCGCGAGGGCGGCGCCTGAAGTCTGCGCGAGAACCTGTCGGCGAGTAAGTTTCACGGCGCCCTCCCGCGCGATCGGTCGATTGAATATTATACGAGAGAAATCGCGCCGATTGTCGCGCGTCCGATAGTCATTGCAAGCGTCAAATTCGCGATCTATGCGTGCGTTAGGCGCATAAGCGAGAGCACGATGAACACACGCGCAACGCACCGTCGGGGTTTGGGCGTCGTCGCGCGGATGCTTAAATGTCTCGCGGCCCTGCTTGCATTCGAGGCAGCCACGCTCTTTCCCGCAGCCTATGCGCAAACTTACATCCCTTCGACCCGCGTCGGCACGGCTGCGTTGATTTCTCCAGCAAGCGCGGACAGCTACTACAACACGACAACTCCTCCTTCCGCCACTAGTTTGGCGCTGGCGCGTCCGCCAGAGCTCGTGGAACTAGCGCGCGCGCTGAGGAATGACCCCGACCTGATCTTCGATTTTGTTCGTAACAACATTGAAACTGAGTGGGCGTACGGATTGCGCAAAGGTGCACTGGGCGCGCTGCTTGATCGCAGCGGGACCGCGTTCGATCAGGCCAAGCTGATGGTCGAGCTGTTGCGGGAGGCTGGCTACGCTGCAAGCTATCAAGCTGGCACGATCACGCTCAGCGGAACTGAGTTCAGCGCATGGAGCGAAGTGTCGGGGGCCACTGCCGCGTGCCAGTTGCTGTCGAGCGGCGCCATTTCTGCCGTCATAAATGGAACTTCGAGCGCAACTTGCTCTTACGGCGCGGGAAGTGTTTCAACCGTTACGCTTTCGCACGTGTGGGTAAACGTCACGATTGGGGGTGCGACCTACGTTTTCGATCCAAGCTACAAGACCCGTGTCGCCTTCGCCGGGGTCAACCTCAATGCGGCAACAGGGCTAGTCGCTGGGCAAGCTCTCAATTCAGCCACGACCAGCATGACATCCGGCGCTAATTCCGGCGTAAGTTTCGTACGCAATCTGAACGCGGAATCGCTGAATTCGACGCTCGCCGGCTACGGAACAAACTTATCCAACTATCTGCAAGCAAATGCGCCAGGCGCGTCTGTCGATGAGATTGTAGGCGGCAGCCGTATCATACGATTTGAGACGCCAACGGGAGGATTGCGGCAGACCAGCCTGCCGTACCCAGCGACAGTGCAACACACATGGACGGGTGAAATTCCGAACCAGTACCGCACTATATTGCGTGTACAGATAACCAAGACATTGGAAAACAACTCTGTCCCT
Organism: uncultured Alphaproteobacteria bacterium; assembly: GCA_902826035.1. GTDB lineage: Bacteria > Pseudomonadota > Alphaproteobacteria > Caulobacterales > Aquidulcibacteraceae > Vitreimonas. The sequence goes on along the minus strand of CADEDG010000097.1, from coordinate 1,939 downwards.
ACTTTGATCGACACTAGGCTTTACGTGGACGAGATCTATGGACGCAAACTCATCTGGGATACGAACTTCCCCGAACAGAGCGATTCGACATCGCGCGCCAATTTTGTAGGCAATTTGCGCCTCACCGACCATTCCGGCGCCGGCCCCACGATCGCAACGGCCACAGTGCTGAACGAATTGGTGGATGCGCGCAACGGCGCGATCACTTTAACTGCCAACCACCCATACGCCGTAGATGCTGCGGGATCGGCGAGCGCCACCGGCGACTATATGGATGCGACGGTGGTCAAGGCAGTGTACATGTTCCTGCCGCTTACGATCGTACATGGGTGGGGAGATGTTGGGCAGGGTTTGGCTGAAAATTGGGGCTCCCGTCTAGATCGCGCTGCCCCAACGGTCGATGATCCACCCGGCTGCGAGAGTTGTTACTTCACCTATTTCTCGTCGCAGGGCGATGCGCGGCGCGAGCAATTGGCCGGCGCGTGGCTGGTGCAGTCGGCGCGCGCGGCTGACCTACACGCCGCCATCGCCCGTTCGATTTATACGCTGCACCACGAACTTGGCGTCGTAGCAGCGGACTCAACGGTACAGGGCGTTGATTCCGATCCCGCTAGCCCAACAAATCCCCTGACGTTTTCGGTAGCAGACAGTTTCGACCGCATCGACGTTGATTCTGCCTTCAGCCTGACCAGCAAGAGCGCCAATGCGATCGAGCGTCGTGCGGCTGTGCTCGCGATCGCAGAGACGTCCGAAGCGCTGGAAGCCAGCGTCGTGGCGCAAAACCAAGACTTGCCTGATACCGTTTCGACCGCCACACGCTTCGAGTGGGCGAACAGGCCGCCAAGCGCTGAAGATATCTCCAACGGCTTTGGCCCGCGGCGCTTTTATCGGTTCAACGCCGCTAACGCACCGCAAGCAGCCACATTGGCGCTGGTCGAGGGTGCGACCGCGGCAACCGGAGACGGCGTGTTTGCGGCCCATACCGAGCCAGATATGGACAGCGGAGAATTTGCCGGATGGCGTAGCAGGCTGGCGAACGCGATCTCGACCTATGCGGGCGCGGGTTTTGACGTTGTCTCCTCGGAGGAGGCGTTTTTGGGCCCCGGACAGCGAGCGGGGCAAACGACTTTAGTCGCGGCCAATTCCTATACCCATTTGCCGAGCCGCCAGCGGGGAGGCGCGATTGCGGCCGTGCGCTATGTGAACGGCGAGCCGGTCGAAATCGCGCATGTCGCGGTCAGCCTCAGCGGCATCGCCAAGGGCGGCGGCGGGGGCGTGCAGGCCAGCCAGCAGATGACCTACGACCCGGCGACCGCGGCCGACGTACTGCGCACCCGGTTTGTCGACCGCTCGCGGGCGGTGGGGGTGGATTTGCAGAACGGGAGCGTCACCTATGTGGCGCCGGGGGAATTGTCGGTGGGGAACGGGGATTTCCCGTACCGCCTCAGCGCGAACCTGATCTGGCGCGGGGGTCAACAGACATCCGACGCGTTCGGCCCGGTCGTGCACACCCAGCCGGCCACGCCCTGGACCAGCAATTGGCAGAACAATTTGACCGTCTCGGGGAGCGGCATGGAGGCGATGGGCGCCACCGACGCGCGCGCCGCTGCGGGTACGATCGCAGCCTTTCTGGCGCAGCAGGACGTCTACAAGGCCACGGCGAGCGCACAGCGCGATGTGACCGGCGTGCTTATCGGCGCGTGGTGGGTGCGCCAGCTTACCGGTAATGTCGTCACGGTGTCGGTGGGGGCGGACACGCGCCAGTTCGTGCGCTCCGTCAACGGGCAATTCTTCGGCCCCGGGCCGGGGGAGTTCGCCACCTTGACCCAAACCGGCCAGCGGGTTGCTGGCACGGAATCTTGCCGCAGCACCACCCCTTACATTCTCACCCGCGGCTGGCTCTATGACGGGGTTTCGTTCCAGGTGACCGGCGCGAATG
>CADEDG010000096.1 GCA_902826035.1 uncultured Alphaproteobacteria bacterium | reverse complement strand
CGAGGAGAAGTATGAACCAGCTTAAGACTTTCGTGCTCATCGCCGGCCTCACCGCATTGTTCGGCGGCGTCGGTTATCTGATCGGCGGCGCAGGCGGGATGATGATCGCGCTCGTTGTCGCGGCGGCGATGAATCTGTTCGCATACTGGAACGCCGACAAGATGGTGCTGAGCCATTTTCATGCGCAACCGGCCGATCCCCGCCACCCCGACGCAAGCGTGCGCGCGTATGTCATCGACACGCTGGATTTGGCGGAGCGCGCGGGTCTGCCGCCGCCGAAAGTCTATATCATTGACAATCCCCAGCCCAACGCGTTCGCCACCGGGCGCGATCCCGCCCACGCGGCCGTCGCCGCGACGACAGGACTATTGGGGGTGCTTACGCGCGAGGAAATTCGCGGCGTGATGGCGCATGAATTGGCGCACGTGAAGAACCGCGACACGCTGACCATGACCGTCACCGCAACGATCGCCGGCGCCATCGCCATGTTGGCCAATTTCGCGTTCTTCCTCAGCCCCCGCGACGGCAATGGCAATTCGAATCCGCTAGCCGGAATCTTGATCATGCTGCTTGCGCCGCTAGCTGCGAGCCTGGTGCAAATGGCCATCAGCCGCGCACGCGAATACGAGGCCGACCGCATCGGCGCCGAAATCGGCGGCGAGCCGGAAGCGCTCGCAAGCGCGCTGCAGAAGATCGAAGCGTTCGCGCGCCAGCGTCCGAACGTCGACGCTGAACGCAACCCGGCCATGGCGCACTTGTTCATCATCAACCCGCTGGCCGGCCGCGGCGCCGACAATCTGTTCTCCACCCACCCCAACACCAAAAACCGCATCGCCCAGCTCACCGATCTGGCGCGCCGTTTCGGGCGGCAAACAATAGCGGCTGAGACGTCCGGTCCGTGGGGACAAGCGCCCAGTCGCAAGCGCGGTCCGTGGGGATAAACCGACGGGCGCGGTCGCCCGTCTGCACATGGTTGATGATGCGTTAACCGCAGTGGCGCGAGGCTCGCGCGCTCGCCATGCGCCTTGCTTCAGCCCTCCTCTGCGCGACCGCCTGTCTGGTCGGCCCCACGCCGTCCGCGTTCGCACAAACGCCGGTAACGATTGACGGCCCGGACGAGCAAACCCGAAAGGCCATTCTCGACATTCTGCCCGACCGCGAGCTGCCTGCTTCGCTGTTCGACGCCGAACGCATTGCCGAGGAAGCGGCGGCGCGCGCGCGAACCTGGCTGCGGTCGGAAGGCTATTACGCCGCCACCATCACTCCCGACGTCAGGGATGAGCCTCCGATTGCGCGTCTGATCATTGAGCCTGGCCCGCTCTTTCGTTTCGATGCGCCGCTTCTATCTTTCGATGGCGCTCCACCCGATGAGGCAACGCGCGAAGCGGTCGTGCTCGCGCTCAACGGCCTCCACGAAGGCGAACCGGCGCGCACTGCGATTATCCTCCACGCCGAAGCCGAGGCGCTCGCCGCATTGCAGGCTTCCGGCTATGCGGACGCAACGACGGGCGAACACCGCGTAACGGTCGATCACGCCACGGCGCGTGTTGCCGCAGAATTGCGCTTCAATGCCGGCGACGCGTTCCGTCTCGGCGACATCCACGCCGAACCGGAAGGTGTCCTGCGCCCCGACTTCATCCGCGGGCTGCGCAACTGGCGTGTGGGCGACGCCTATTCGCCGGAGGCATTGGCGCGGTTGCGGCGCGACCTCGCCAGCACAGGGGCGGTCTCACGCATTGGCACGCGATTGGCGCCGTCTGGCGGCGACGGAATGCGCGATGTGGTGCTCGAACTCGAGCCCGCGAAACGAAACGCCTACGAGCTTGGCTTCGGCTATTCCACCACCGAAGGCGCCGGCGTCGAAGCCCGCTGGATCCGTCGCAATTTCACCGGCCGCGCCGACGCGCTCACGCTTTCGACCACGCTCGGCGAGAACCAGCAGGACCTTACGGCGGCGCTGGCGCGCCCCCACAGCGCCGGCCTGGGCCACACTGTGAACTTCGGCGCCGCACTCGAGCGCGAAACCAGCGACGCGTTCACGCGCCAAGGCCTATCGCTGCTCGCCTCCATCGACGCCTCAACGCGCCTGCGGATTGGCCGCTCTTACGGCGCACGGCTCTCGGTCGACCGATTCGATGACCTCGCCGGCGAGGTCCGCGATGCCTTTGTGCTCTCGGGCTTCGCCGATTTGCGTTATGACACTACCGAATTCTCGCTCGATCCGCGCGACGGCGCGATTTACGATTTTCGGATTGAGCCCTCCGTTTCCGTAGGAGACGCAAGCCTCGGCTTCGTCCGCGCCATCGCGGAGGCGCGCGGCTATGAATCGTTCGGCGAAGGCGATCGCCTTACTTTGGCGGGGCGCGTCCGCGGCGGTTGGCTGGAATCCTTCTTCGGCAACGTCGATGACGTCCCTCCAGACCGGCGCTTCTATGCCGGGGGCGGCGGTTCTATTCGCGGCTATTCGTACAACTCGATTTACCCCACTATCCGAGACGGTCTTGGCCTTTCGCCCGGCGGGCAAGGCCTGTTCGAAGCCTCGGTCGAGGCGCGTTGGCGCTTTACCGACAAGCTGGGCGCAGCCTTGTTTCTCGATGGCGGCACGGCGTTCGACGATCTCGAGCAGGCTGGCGACCTCACCTGGGGCGCAGGGATAGGCGCTCGCTACGACCTCGGCTTTGCGCCATTGCGCATCGATATCGCCTTTCCGCTGGACACCGAGCGCAGCGACGATCGCTACGCCCTTTACATCTCCATCGGGCAGGCATTTTGACCAGCGCATCGCCCCCTGGAAAACGGCGCGCCTGGAAGCTCGCGGCGGCGGGAGCGACCTTAGCTGCAGGCGGGTTGGCGCTCGCAATAGGCCCTGGCGCTGCATGGCTGGTCGACCACCTCGCGGATGGCCGCCAGGTTTGGCGACTTGGGGAAATAAAGGTCGATGGCGTCCGCGGCGCCTGGCTCGGCGATCTGCGTGCAGCGCGGGTTAGCTTGAGCGACGAGAACGGCGTGTGGCTGAGCGGCGCCGAACTCGAACTCAAATGGCGCCCGCTCGACCTGTTGTTCGGCGCTCTGCAGATCGATCGCGCCAGCGCCGGGGGCATCGACATCGCACGCCTCCCCGCGCTGTCAGCGCCCAGTCGCGGCGGCGGCGGCATCGATGTCGTGATCGGCGACGCGGAGGTGGCGCTCCTTCGCCTGGACGAGCGAGCGCTCGGCGAGGCGGCCGACTTTCGCCTCGACCTGTCTCTTGCCGCGGACGATCAGAAGCTGCACCAGGCGGAATTGTCGCTTCAACGCCTGGACTCCGCCGCCGACCGGTTCGCGCTCAATTATCGGGAGGACTTTGCGCTGGACCTCGATCTCTTCGGCGCTGCTGGCGGCGTCTTTGCCCGCGCACTCGGCGTCCCCGAGGCGGAGGTCGCCGCGCATGCGGAGGGATCGGGCGGCGCCGGTTCGGGTGCAACACGCTATTCCGCAACACTCGACGCCGCCGTAATTCTCGACGGCGAGGCGCGTTGGGACGCAGCGGAATGGTCAACGCGCGCCAGCGCGCACTTGCAACGTCTCCCAGCGCTGCGAAACTTGGCGGGCCGCATTGGCGAGGAGTTCGAGGTCACCGCAACCGGCGCACGTGGCGGGCGTTTTGGTGCTCACGCTGAAACCCCATTCCTTGCAATTGACCTCAGCGGCATCACCGACGAAAAATTCGCGCTTCAGGGTCCGGCGTCGTTCACTGCAACCACCCAGCGCCTTTCCGACATCGCACGCGAGGCGCCGTTTTCGTTCGGCCCGGCGAGGCTCGAGGGTGAATTGCGCAGCGAACGCGGCATCATCGCTATCCGCGCACAAGCGCAGGCAAACGAGCTCGACGTGCTCGGCCGGCGCACGAGCTTTTCAGGTCCGCTCGAAGCGGCTCTGACGCCGGACGATTTCACGCTCTCAGCCGCGCTCTCAGCGCCGGACGATGCGCCCGCTTTGTTCGCGCGCGGCGTGTTGTCGACGGAAATGTCGTACGACCGCCGCCGCGGGCGGTTTGCGCTCAGCCGCGCTGAACTGAGGAGCGATGCGGTGCACGTCACAGCGCGCGGCTGGGGAAGCGGCGCCGACGGCGAATTCTCCGGCGATTGGCGCGCAAAACGGCTGGCCGCGCTCGCGTCGGATTTCGGCGGCGCGGCGAACGGGCGCTGGCGCGCGCACGCGTCCTTGAGCGAACGCAGAATTTGGACGACCGCAATCGATGGCGTGGGCGAGCGCGTTTCCGGCGCAAACACGCTGGCGCAAGTGCTCGGCGGAAGCCCGCGGCTCGACGCCCTGCTCCGCAACGAAAACGGCGGCGTCACCGTCTCGCACGCGCGCGTCAACGGCGCCCGGGTGCGTCTCGGCGCGACCGGCAGGATCGTGCGCGGGAACGCAGATCTCGCACTCGAAACCAGTGCGCGCGGTCCGGTTACGATCGGCGGGGTCGAACTCGCCGGCGCCGGGGACGCCTCGGGCCGGCTCACGGGACCGCTCGTGAGGCCAACACTGAACCTGCGCGCCATTTCGGGCTCGTTCAACATTGCAGGCGCCAATTTGGCTCAGCCAATTCTGGAGCTGACGCTTGCGCCGGGCGCGCGCTCCTATGGCGGCCGCGCCACCCTGACCGGCGCACTCTCCGACCAAAGCCTTTCGGCAGCGTCCGATCTCCGCATCGGCGGCGGCGCGCTGGAATTGGAAAACCTGGACGCCACATTGGGCGGACTCCGCGCGAGCGGTTCAGCGCGTTTCGCCGGGCGCGGACCCAGCGCTCAGCTTGAGATCGCCGGATCGATCGATGGATTGGCGTCTGGCGTAACTGGGCGCGTCGAAGGGCGAGTGCGTTATGCGGCCGAGACGCTGCTGCTTGACGCGCGCATCGCCGATGCCCACGCCGGCTTGTTGCAGATCAGAGCGGCGACGCTGCGCGCGGAGGGGCCGCCTCAAAACATCGCCGCGCGTTTCGAACTGACGGGGTGGATGCGCGAAGCGCCCCTATCGTTTGCTGGCGAAGGGAAACTCGACACCGAACGTGGCGTGTCAACGCTCGCGCTGGAAGGCGATGGCACGCTGGCAGGCGCCGCGATCGCCACAAGTGCGCCTCTGCGCATGCGCTTCGAGCGCGGAACAATCCAAACTAACGCCAGCCTTGTCGTCGGCGATGGAATTTTCAGCGGCGAGTGGCGCGAGCGTGGTCGCGCTGTTTCCGGCTCGGCCAGCGTCGAACATGCGCCGCTTGCTCCCTTCGCCGCGATCTGGGGCGAGCAGGCCTCCGGCCGCATCGACGGCGACCTCCGCTTTGCAAGCGCCGGACGCGGGCTATCGGGCGCCGCCAATTTGAACTTCGCCAACGCCCGTTTTGCCGGCCGCCAGCGTGGCCCCCTCGATGTCAGCATTGTCGGCGCACTGGAGCCGAGCCGGGTCACCGCCGCAATCGATGCACGCTCGACCGATGGCCTGGTGGCGCATTTCGAGGCTGACGCACCTGTCGTCACCAGCGCGGCTCCGATACAGGTTGCGCTTACGCCCGAACGGCGCGGCCGCGCGCGCTGGAGGGTGCAGGGCCCCGCCGACAGCTTGTGGGCCGCGGCGCGATTGCAGGACCAAAGCCTGTCTGGCGCGCTCGACGGCGAGGGTGAGTTGGAATTCGGCGCTGGCAGCATATCCGGCGCTGGCCATGTCGAGATCGTTGGCGGCCGTTTTGAGGACAAGCTCAGCGCCGTAAGCCTGGTCGATCTCAACGCACGCGTCGCGTTCGGGGAAACCGGCATGACGATCGAGCGCTTCGACGCCACCGGCGCTCATGGCGGCAGAGTTTCCGCCACCGGCGGCAGCGCCAACCCGCAGGAGGGCCACATCGCCGTGCGCATCGAAGGCATGCGCATCGTCAACCGCCCAGAAGCGCGCGCAACCGCTAATGGAGAACTCGCGCTCCGCTGGGAGGGATTGCACTCCACGCTTTCGGGTGCGCTCGATATCGTCGCGGCAGACCTCGACGTCGCGGCCGGCGCTGACTCAGGCATTCCCACCATCGACGTCATCGAGATCAATCGCCCGGATGCCGGCCGCGAGCCGGCGCCAACGGCGCCGCGACGCAATGGGTCGGCCGCTCTTGACGTGCGCATTCGCGCGCCCGGGCGGGTGTTCACGCGCGGGCGCGGCGTCGAAGCGGAATGGTCGCTCGACATGCGACTTGCCGGCACGGCGCGGAATCCGCAGATCTTCGGCGAGGCGCGCTCTGTTCGGGGCACGCTCGCACTCTCGGGCCAACCCTTCGAGATCGAGAACGCGCGCATCTTCTTCAACGGCGACCCACTCGACGCGCAGATCGACCTCACAGCACAGCGCGACACCGCCGACCTCTCCGCGCGCATCCGCCTCACCGGCACCGCGCGCGATCCCGAGATCGCGTTCTCGAGCGATCCTGCGCTGCCAGAAGACGAAATCCTGCCGCAAGTGCTGTTTGGCCGCTCCGTGCAGGATCTCTCCCCGTTCGAAGGCGCGCAGCTGGCCGCGAGCCTTGCCGCACTCTCCGGCCAGGCTTCGCTCGATATCGTCGATGCTGCACGCGCGGCGGCGGGCCTCGACCGCTTCAATCTGCGCCAGGACGCCGATGGCGGCTTTCTGGTGGCGGGCGGAATCTACCTGACCCGCGACGTCTATGTGGAAGTGGCGCGCACCGGGCTTGGGCAGCCGCAATCGCGGGTGGAGTGGGCGGTGCGCCCGCGCCTGGTGCTGGTTACCAGCTTCATCGGCAACGGCGATCAACGCGTCTCGCTACGCTGGCGGCGGGAGAGCGATTGACGCTTGTGTAGCTGTGCTTGACCAACTACATAGTCTTGCATGGTCACCACCATAAACATCGCCGAGGCCAAGGCGCGGCTCTCCGCCCTCATCGAAGCCGCCGAGCGCGGCGAGGAAGTCGTGCTTGCGCGCGCCGGCAAGCCGGTTGCGCGGATTGTTGCCTTTGCGGCCAAGCTGGCGCGGCGGCCGGGAATTCTCAAGGAAATGGGATGGGTGGGCGAGCCTACCCCGTACGAAGCCTTCGAGCCTGACCCCGATCACACCGCTTGGATCGATGAGCCGATCGCACCGCTGCTCTCGCAAGAGCAGAAGCGCTAACGCGAGTGCTGCTCGACACCCACACGCTAATCTGGTGGTTTCAAGACGCGCCCGCCCTTTCTAGCGCGGCGCGCGCGACCATTCAGACTTCGCCGGAAGCGATCTTCTTTAGCGCGGTCTCGATCTACGAAACCGAGTACAAGATCTCTTGTGGGAAGATGAAACCCTTGCAGGCATCCTTCCTCGAACTTGCGCGCAGCCAGGGCTTTGTCGAGCTGCCGATCAGCGCCCGCCACGCCGATCTCGCCGCGCGTCTGCCGAGCGCGCACAAGGACCCGTGGGACCGCGTGCTCGCCGCGCAGGGGATTTGCGAGGGCATGAGCGTCGTGACCCGCGATCCGCGCATAGGGGCCTTGGGCGCGACGGTGTTATGGTGAGCGCGAGCACCCCATGAAATTCCTCGACCAAACCAAGATCATCATCCGCTCCGGCAATGGCGGGGCGGGCGCTATCTCGTTCCGGCGCGAGAAGTTCATTCCGTTTGGCGGCCCCGATGGTGGCGACGGCGGCAGGGGCGGCGATGTCTGGATCGAAGCCGTCGATGGCCTCAACACGCTGATCGACTACCGCTACCAGCAGCATTTCAAGGGCGCCACCGGCGGCCACGGCATGGGCCAGAACCGGCACGGCGCCGATGGCGAGAGCATAACGCTGCGCGTACCCACCGGCACGCAGGTGCTGGAGGAGGACAAAGAGACGTTGATCGCCGATCTCGCAACGCCGGGCATGCGCGTACTGCTCGCCAAGGGCGGCAATGGCGGCTTCGGCAATGCCTACTTCAAATCCTCGGTCAATCAGGCGCCGCGGCACGCCAATCCGGGGCTTGAGGGCGAAGAGCGCACGCTGTGGCTACGGCTGAAACTGATCGCTGACGCCGGGCTTATCGGTTTGCCGAACGCGGGCAAGTCCACTTTTCTGCGCGCGGTGAGCGCAGCGACCCCGAAGGTCGCGGATTATCCGTTCACCACTTTGCATCCGCATCTGGGCGTCGTCACTATCGGCGAGAGCGAACGCTTCGTCGTCGCCGACATTCCCGGCCTGATCGAAGGCGCCGCCGAAGGCGCGGGGCTGGGGACGCGCTTTCTGGGTCACGTCGAACGCTGCGTGGCTTTGGTGCATCTGATCGACGCAACCGGCGAAAGCGCCACCGAAGCATACCGCGTGGTGCGCGGCGAGATCGAAGCCTACAGCGCAGACCTCGCACAAAAACCCGAACTCGTCGCGCTCAACAAATGCGATGCGCTGACGCCTGCCGAAGCCAACCGCAAACGCGCCGCACTTTCGCGGGCAATCGGCAAGGAAGTGCGGCTGGTGTCGGGCGTATCGGGCGCGGGCGTGCGGGAATTGATGCACGAAATCGCGGCGCTGTTGCGGGAGCGACGGGGGGAGGAAAAACAAGCGCCAGCAGAGGCCTCCATCGATTGGGCGCCGTAAATATGATGCGCTGACCAACCCTCTCCCCTTGCAGGGGAGAGGGCGGCGGGTGAGGGGAACGGCGCCTTCTTCGGCAAACACCGCAAACCCCTCATCCGGCCCTTCGGGCCACCTTCTCCCCTCAAGGGGAGAAGGCCGCTTATCCCGTACAACATGCGCTACACCGGAAGCGCCTTCAACCGCCGCACAGCCTCCTCCAACAATGGATCGCCCGCGTTGCGCGCGATCCATTCGCCGAAGGCGGCCGGTCCCAACGATTCCAACCGCTCGAAAGCCGCAAGCCCAGGCCGCTCGACCAAAGCGCCGATGCGCTCCAGCGCCTGTAGCCATTCGCCATTGCCCGGCCCGATCCCTTTGGTGAGATCGTTGGCGTGTACAAGATTGAAGGGTGCAGGAAGTTCGCAAGCAACCAACATCGTGGCGGCAAGCACATTGCGCTGTCGCCCGATGGTCGCCTCGCCGCGAACCCAATCACTCGCCACCGCGCCGGGAGACCAGCGCACCAAGACACACCTGGCGGAGCGAACGTGACGGTCGATCTCGGCGTCGAAAGTCTTGCCGGAGTGGATGTCGGCGTCGAACCATACGCTGAGCTTCAGTGCCTTCAGCCGCTCGGCGATCACATGGACCAACGCTCGTTCGTCGCGCTTGTAGGAAATGAAGATGTCGACGGATTGAGGGGTGAAAGTTCGCGGCGGCGAACGCGGGGACGGGGGCGGCTGGGCACTGACGGCCCGCTTGGCAGTCCAACGGCGCAACAACGAAAATACGCCGGCCGCGGCCGCAAGGCCGGCGATGCTGGCGCACCAGTAGACCAGATTGCGGTCCCAACCGTAGTGGTTGTTTAATGGAATCCCAACGGCGAAAAAGGCGAAAAACGCCGCAGTCAGGGATAAGATCAGCGTGGCGACAAATTTGAGCCAGCGCGGACCACGAAACACCGCCACCAGCAGCAACAGGACCACCGGCAGGGTTAGCAAATAAGCCATCGTATGTCCGTTCCCACAGGGCGACTTGGCGGCGCGACGATAGCGCCGAACCCGCTTCCTTTTCAACATTGTAGATGGGAAGCTGTCGGCGAATGCGCCGCTCCCTCCCTCTCGCTTTCCCCGGCATGCGCATCGGCCTGTTTGGCGGCAGCTTTGATCCTGCCCACGAAGGCCATGCGCATGTGGCGGAAACCGCGCTGAAACGGCTGGGGCTGGACCGGGTGTGGTGGCTGGTGTCGCCGCAGAATCCGCTGAAGCCGAAATCGAGCCCGTTCAAGAAGCGCCTGAAGTCGGCGCGCCAGCAGGCGCGCGGGCGCGCCATGGTGGTCACCGATCTGGAGAAGCGGCTCAAGAGCCGGTTCACCTATCAGACCCTGCGCGCGCTGCGGCGGCGCTATCCTGGCGTGGAATTCACGCTGGTGATGGGGGCCGACAATCTGGCCAATTTTCGCCAATGGCGGAACTGGCGCGAGGTCGCCGAGGCGGTGCAAGTGGTGATTGTATCGCGGCCAGGCACGGCGCCAAGCCAGCGTCTAGGCGCTCCAAAACACTGGATTTTCCTCAACGCTCGCCACCATTCCCAGTCTTCCACCGCGCTCCGGCGCGCGGCGGTGGCGAAGCCGCGGCGGAAGTGATAGGCTGGCGCGGACTGGGGTTAAGCAAGGAACCATGACCTGTCGCCTGAAATGAAACGCGCTCCGGCCGCGCCCAAAGCCGCCAGCTCCCGCCCGCGCCATACGGGCATCGATGTCGACGCCGCCACACGGCTCGTGCTCGCTTCGCTCGAGGACGACAAGGCCGAGGAAATCCTCGCCATCGACATTCGCGGAAAGTCCTCCTTCGCCGATATGCTGGTGGTGGCCTCCGGCCGCTCGGCCCGCCATGTCGGCGCGCTGGCGGATCACGTCATGCGCAAGCTGAAGGAAGCGGGGCTAAGCGACGTGCGCGTCGAGGGCATGCCGCAATGCGACTGGGTGCTGGTCGATGGCGGTGACGTCGTGGTGCACCTGTTCCGCCCGGAAGTGCGCGCCTTCTACAATATCGAGAAAATCTGGGCCGCAGGGCCCGGGCCGACGCCGCTGGTGAGTTGAG